>NZ_JAOTNT010000003.1:0-346780 GCF_025630755.1 Acutalibacter sp. LFL-21
TCCTGGGGCGCATAGAGGATGAAGGAGAGATAAGGTTCCAGCAGCTGCGTCCCCGATTCCTTCAATGCCTGTTCCAATACAATCGGGGCCAATGAGCGGAAGTCCGCCGGCGTGCTGACTGGACTGTAATAAAGCCCGTATTCAAAGCAAATCTTACAGTCCGTTACGTTCCAGCCGAACAAGCCCTGCTCCAGCCCGTAACGGATACCATCCCTGACAGCGTTTTGAAAACTCTGGTTCAAGTATCCCAGCGAAACCCGGCTCTCGTATTGTACGCCGGAGCCAAGCGGGAGTGGTGTAACAGACAGTCCGATAGATGCCCAAAACGGGTTGGGCGGCACCTCGATATGGATGGTGTGGCTGGCTGCTTTGAGCGGCCGCTCCATATAAATGACGGTGGGTTCCTTTACCACTGTTTCAATCTTGTATTTTTCCGACAGCAAAGCGGAAACGACCTCCAACTGCACCCGGCCCAAAAAAGAAAGAATGATCTCATGGGTGATGGAATCCACTTCGCAGCGCAAAAGCGGGTCAGTATCCGCAAGTTGCGTAAGAGCGTCCAGCAGCCGTTCTCTTTGCGCTGCCGTTTTCGGCGCAATCGTCGTCCGCAGCATGGGGAGGGGGGCCTCGCGCCACCTTTTACGAGGGAGCCGGGTTTGATCCCCTAATACATCGTTTAACCTCACGCTGTCGCTGGGAAGGATAACAATTTCGCCCGGATAAGCGGTGTCTGTCCGAACAATTTCCCCTTTGGATGGAATACGCATCTCTGTGATTTTCAGCTTTTCTCTCCCGGCCAGGGCCACCGTATCCCGCAGGCGCAGCGTTCCGCTGTATAGCCGCAGATAGACACGCCGCTGGCCGCAATCGGTGTACTCAACCTTGAAAACGCTGCCGCATAGGGCGGCGCTCCCCTGTTCCCCAATCGGTTGGAACAGTCCTGTCACCGCATCCATCAACGGTTGAATGCCAAGGCCCTTTTTGGCGCTGCCATGATAGACCGGAAACAGGGAGGCTTCTTGAACCCGCCGCTGTTCCTCCCGCGCAAGTTTTTCCTGGCTGATTGGTTCTCCTGCGATATACTTTTCCAATAATGCATCGTTATTTTCGATGACCGCATCCCATGCTTCTATGTCGGTATTTTCCTCCAGGACTATTTCCGGGGACAGCGACACCGTCTGCTTGATGATAATATCGGCGGAGAGCTTATCCCGAACAGACTGAACCACGCTCTGCAAATCAACGCCAGCCTGGTCGATCTTGTTGATAAAGATAACGGTGGGAATGTTCATTTTCCGCAGGGCATGGAACAGAATACGGGTCTGGGCCTGCACGCCATCTTTCGCGGAGATCACCAAGATGGCCCCATCTAAAACAGCCAAAGAGCGGTACACCTCCGCCAAAAAATCCATGTGGCCGGGCGTATCCACAATGTTAACTTTACATCTGTGCCACTGGAAGGAAGTGACTGCCGCTTGAATGGTAATCCCACGCTGCCGCTCCAAAAACAAGGTGTCCGTCCTCGTTGTCCCTTTTTCGACGCTCCCCGGTTCTGAAATGGCTCCGCTGGCATATAGCAGGCTCTCCGTCAAGGTCGTCTTTCCAGCGTCTACATGGGCAAGAATGCCAATATTGATTATTTTCATGTGATTGTCCTCCTTTTACAGCCCGAAAGGGCACAAAAATCCCCAGCAGTAAAATACTTTTACCACTGGGGATTATAATTTGCGGACATACACATATACAGCATACACCTGTTTGTGAGTGCTGTTTTTGGGGATATGTCAAAATTGATAAGGCAAAAGTATTCTTAAATTGGGTACAAAAAACTAAGCCCCTACAAAAGGGACTATCATAATCCTTTGTTCCCACTATTTGATTATAGTTTTATTTAAGAATACCTTGCCGCATATTTTTTACTCCTTTTCTGGAATTGAATTATTGTACGAAATCGCACCTATGGTACTCTTTCGTACAATGGGTGTGAAACTAACGTTTTCTTGCACGAAAATCTTGCGATTTCGTACAATCAAACTAAAGCGTCCTTTGCATCGCATGAGAGAATATATGATATTCTCCATGCAAAGCACGCTTTAGTTTCACACCCATTATATCACATCAGTTTTAGGAAAACAAGTATCTAAAAGAAATTTTTCTTCCCCTTATATGTAACAATCATACCGGCTTCCTAACGTTCAGAATGGTTTCTACTGTCTGCTGCGGTGTTTGGTTGGAATTGTCCAGCCAAAAGCCGATCCGTGGTGTTGTCTGAATTTTACTAAATACAAATTCAATGTATACAGAAAGAAATATATAAGGAGTGGGAGGGATTCCGCCGTAGTCGGCATTGTAGGAAAATCCAAAAGTTTAGATTTTCTCAAAATGCTTATCTTTTGGTCTTTGGTTCGGAATAGTGTAGTGCTGGCGGTCTATCTATTGTTTTCGGTTGCTTGCTTCCTTACCGTACATGAGCATTATGATGGGGGAACTAGCCATATCATCAATGTCACTGGCGGAGACTATGATGGTACCAGTGAGCTCGGTCATTATGATGAGGAATATAACAATGGTTTAGTTATTAGAATTGGGGATCGTACCATGGGCAATAGTATTGATGAGAGTGTAGAAGAAGGTCAAAATGTCACTGTCAGTGGAAAAATTGATGCCTCATGGTGCGTATATTACAAACAACTCTATGTTGAATGTCAATCTTTAAGCAAACGGTAATCTATGTCACCAAATAAAACTTCCATGAATATTCCTGTATCAGAAACCATTTTTATCCCGTGGGTGGCGGGCCCCCACCCGGGCGGTTATCCCGGCAGAAATAATTTTTTGCACCCCGGTTTTTCTTGTCCCGTGGGGCGCAGCTGTGCCGGGGATTCCACACAAAAAACTTTCATTCCACGCAGATTCCACTTTTTTGCCTTCCTGGAACAATGGAAAAACCGGGATTTTGCGGCTTTCGGACACGAAAAAAGGCTTGAAACCTAATGTTTCAAGCCTTTTCTGTTGGTGGAGATAAGCGGGATCGAACCGCTGACCTCTTGAATGCCATTCAAGCGCTCTCCCAGCTGAGCTATACCCCCATATTCACTTGTCGCGGCCCGGCGTTTTTGTCTCTCGCGCTTGGCGCTTGATTATAATACCACAGGCTTCTGTAAATTGCAACCCCTTTTTTCAATTTTTTAAAAACTTTTTTGCCCGCCATTCATCCCGCACAAGTTTCTGCCGGGAAAATACAATGGGAATGATGAGTCCCGTGGGAAAACCTCGCCAGGGTGATTAAACGCCCTGCGGCCAGGCAAAACTAAAAGACAAACAATGGAAATGGAGCGTGAAAACCGTGATCGTACACAGAGGGGAGATTTATTACGCGGATTTGAGTCCCGTGGTTGGCTCAGAGCAAGGCGGAGTCCGGCCCGTGCTCATTGTACAAAACGACGTGGGCAACAAATTCAGCCCCACGGTGATCGCCGCGGCCATCACCAGCCAAAAATCCAAGGCCGACCTGCCCACCCACATCTCTGTGGACGCCCAGGGCAGCGGCCTGCTGAAGGACTCTATTGTGCTGCTGGAGCAGGTGCGCACTTTGGATAAACACCGGCTTCGGGAGAAAATGGGACGCCTGGACCCTGACTCTATGAACCGGGTGGACCAAGCCCTCTCCATCAGTTTTGGCCTGCGCCCTACATAAGGGCGCAGGCAGGCGCCGTCAAGGGATGCCCTGGCGGCGCCATCATTTTTTATACCCCTCTTCCCTCCACAGGCACAAAGCAAGCCGCTCCAGCGCGGCGGCCTGGTTGGGAACCCCTCCCTCTTGGACGGCGTCCAAAAGACGGCGGAGCAGGCTGCCCATCTCCGGCCCTGGGGGGATGCCCAGGGCTTTCAAATCCTCCCCAGAAAGGGCAAGGTCCCCCAGGGTGAGGCAGTCGCCCCGCTCCAGGATGGCCCGGGCCCGGGCGCGGCTGCCCTCCAAATCCGGCAGGCGGCGCTGGAATACCCCGGGGGCCTTGGCGGACAAGTCCGCCTCTTGGAGTTGGAACAAAGTGAAAACAAACGCCTCTCCATGCTGGCCCAGTAAGCGCTTTAACGCCTTCTCCCCCATGGGCATGGGATCCTCGTGATGATCGACCAAGCTGGCGATCCACTCTGCCTCCCGTTTAGAAAACCGCAGCCGTGTGAGCACCCGCCGGGCGACGCGGCCGCTTTCCGGGGGATGGCCGTAAAAGTGGGCCACCCCATCCGGGGAAAAGGTCTTTCGGGCAGGCTTGCCCGTGTCGTGGAGGAGTGCGGCCCAGCGGAGCGCCGCATCAGCCGGGGCGTGCTCCAAGGCGTGGAGGGTGTGCTCCCACACGTCGAAGCAGTGGTAAGGGGTCTCCTGGGCGCAGCCCTTCATGGGGGCCAGCTCCGGCAGAAGGGTGAAGAGGATTCCGGCGTACTCCCGCAAAACCGGGGCGGCGTTTTCCCCGCAGAGGAGCTTTGTCAGCTCCTCCCGCACCCGTTCGTGAGAGAGGGTTTGGAGCCGGCCTTTTTCCTCCCATAGGGCAGCGCCAGTGGACTGTTGGATGGCAAACCCCAGCTGGGAGGCAAACCGCAGGCACCGCAGGATGCGCAGGGCATCCTCCTGGAAACGGCGGGCCGGGTCCCCTACACAGCGGAGCAAGCCCTGCTCCAAGTCTTCCCGGCCGTGGAACAGGTCCACCAGACCTCGGTCCGGGTGGTATGCCATCGCGTTGACTGTGAAGTCCCGGCGGGAGAGGTCATCCTCCAGGCGGCGGGAAAAGGTGACGGAATCCGGATGGCGGGCATCTGTGTACTCCCCATCGCTGCGGAAGGTGGTGATCTCAATGGGATGGCCCTCTGGGGGCACCAGGGCAATGGTGCCGTGGGCTGCCCCCACTTCCACCAGGCGCTCCCCAGCAAAGACAGCACGGGTCTCCTCCGGCCGGGCGCTGGTGGCCACGTCCCAGTCGAAGGGGCGCTTTCCCAGAAGGGTGTCCCGAACGCAGCCCCCCACACACCAGGCCTCAAAGCCGGCGGCCGCTAACCGGGCCAAGACCTCCCCCACAGGGGCAGGCAGCTGAAAGATCACAGGGGTCATCACGGGGGCACTCCTTTCTGGTTTCTTTACGTTTCTTACCTGTAGTATACCACAAAACCCCGCCGGGGAAAAGCGGGGGACCGCCCAATGCACAGCCATTGACAGAGCCTGGAAAACATGGTAAGATGAGACGCTGAAACAACGGGAAAACCCCGGAAAGATGAGGAGAGACGCACATGGCGCTGCTGCAGCAGTGGGAGAAATTTGCCCAGGAAAAGCAAAATGCCCCGGATGGGGGCCGGAGCTTCTGGAAGGGCTATTTCGAGACGGAAAAGTCCATCTATGAGAGAATCCTGGCCAGCAAGCCCCGGAAGAACACCGTAAAGGGCTACGCGGAAAAGTACGGCGTGGACCTGATGACAATGGTGGCCTTTCTGGACGGCATCAACGACAGCCTGAAGGAGAAAAACCCTTTGGAGGCCCTGGAGGAGGACACAGAGGTCAACCTGAACTACGACAAGGAGCTGCTCTACAAGAACATGGTGGAAGCCAAAGCCCAGTGGCTGTACACCCTGCCCCAGTGGGAGGACCTCATCCCGGAGGAGCGCCGCAAGGAGCTGTACAAGGAGCAGAAGCTCTCTAAAACCGTGGTAAAGGGGCCCAAGGTGGGCCGCAACGACCCCTGCCCCTGTGGCAGCGGAAAAAAATATAAAAAGTGCTGCGGCCGGGATTTATAAGCCAAAGCCTATATGGAACGCCTCTCCCCTGCCACAGCGGCGCGGAAGAGGCGTTCTCTTATTGATTAAACCTGGCAAAAAGCGCAAAGACTACCTTCGGAAGAAACAAACGGAGGTGGTCTTTTTTATGCAGGGGAAAGTGGAGATCTGCGGGATAAACACCGCGCGGCTGAAGGTTCTGAAAAGCGAGGAGACACGGGAGCTGCTCGTCAAAAGCCGCAACGGGGACAGCGCTGCCCGAGAGGCCCTGATCTACGGGAACCTGCGGCTGGTGCTCTCCGTCATCCAGCGGTTCGGAAACCGGGGGGAGAACCCGGACGACCTGTTCCAAGTGGGATGCATTGGGCTTATCAAGGCCATCGACCACTTTGACGTGGAGCAGGGGGTACAATTCTCCACCTATGGGGTTCCCATGATCATTGGGGAGGTGCGGCGGTTTCTGCGGGACAACAACTCCGTGCGGGTAAGCCGTTCCCTGCGGGACACGGCTTACAAAGCCATCCAGTGCAAGGAGCGGCTGACCGCCGAAAAAAACCGGGAACCCTCCATCGAGGAGATTGCCCAGGCGCTCTCCATGCGGCGGGAGGACGTAGTGCTGGCCCTAGAGGCCATTGTAGAACCCGTTTCCCTCTACGAGCCAGTATTCGACCATGGAGGCGACGCCATCTACCTGATGGACCAGGTGGGCGACCACTCCGGCGATGGGGACTGGCTGGAGGAGATCGCCGTCAAGCAGGCCATCCAAAACCTAAGCCAACGGGAAAAGCGCATCCTCTCCCTGCGGTTTTTAGAGGGCAAGACCCAGATGGAGGTGGCAGGGGTGATTGGCATTTCCCAAGCCCAGGTCTCCCGGCTGGAAAAAGGCGCCCTGAACAAAATTAAAAAAGAGCTCCGCTGACAGAAGCGAGGCTCCCGCCCGGCAGCGCGCCAGGGACGGGAGCCTCTTTTTGAAAATGTTCAGGCCGTTCCGGCCCCGCGGGGCGCAGCAGCCTTCTTGCCATAGACCAGGTAGACCGCCGCGCGCTTGGTAAAGAATGCCACAAAGGGCCCCAGGGCAAGGGCGCAAACCAAGGTGCCCAACCCGATGAGCCCGCCCAGCAGGAAGGCGGCCCCCACGCAGACGGCGTCGGTGAAGATACGGCACCAAAAATACTGGATGGGCAGCTTTCGGGCCAAGAGCAGGGAGAGGGAATCATAGGGGGAAATCCCCACATCCGCGGTTTGATAGAGAGCGCAGGAAAAGCTGAGGATCAACACGCCCGCCCCCAGCAGGAGCAGCTTTTGAGGAAAGCCCTGCGGCTGCCCCCAAGCCCCTAGGAACAGCTTCTCAAAAAAGGAGGCGATGGGGCCCACAAGGAACCAGTTCACCACCGTACCAATGCCCACCATGTCCCGGGCAAAGAGGAGCTCTATCACAAAGTAAAGGCAGTTCATGGCAATGAGGGTGACGGAAAAGTCAATGCCCATCCAATCCCCTACAGCGATTCCAAGGGCGGTAGAGGGATCGTTTCCCATGAGAGAGACTTTGAAAAGCCCGATCCCCACCCCCATGACGAGGATGCCCAGGCACATGACCGCCACCCGCCGCAAAAACCGATCCTTTTTGAAACCGCGCAATTTCCATTCCTGCCTTCCGCTGGTTTTATTTTCCCTAGTCCCCTTTGGCGCTACCGCTTTTCCCGTGACTTTAAATACTGGCGGACCTCTTCCTCCGTATCCAAGGCCAGGGCCTCTTCCGTAACAGCACGGGCCTCCTCCCTATTCCACAGGGAGATGGCCTTGCGCACCGGCAGCAGGGACACAGGCGCCACGCTGAAGTGCTCCAGGCCAAAGGTGAGCAGCACCGGGGTGAGGGCGGTGTCCGCGGCGGCCTCGCCGCACATGCCCACCGGCGTGCCCGTATTCCGAGCGGCCTCCAGCACTTGGCGCACCTGGCGCAGCACAGCCGGGTGGAAATAGGAGTACAGGTGGGCCACCCGGGCATTGCCCCGGTCCACCCCCAGGATGTACTGGGTCAAGTCGTTGGTGCCAATGCTGAAGAAGTCCACCTCTTTGGCCATGGCCTCTGCCACCAGGCAGGCCGCAACGGTCTCCACCATCGCGCCCATGGGCAGGTGCTCATCAAAGGCAACGCGGCGGCGGCGCAGGACTTCTTTCTCCTCCTCCAGAATCTCCCGGGCGCGGCGGATCTCCTCCACACCGGTCACCATGGGCAGCAGCAGCTGGGCCTTTCCATAGGCGCTGGCACGCAGCACGGCACGCAGGTGCACCCGGAACATATCCTCCTCCCGCAGGGAGAAACGCAGGCCCCGGCAGCCCAGGAAGGGGTTTTCCTCCTGGGGCTGGTCCAAATAGGGCAGCTCCTTGTCGCCGCCCACATCCAGGGTGCGGATAATCACCGGCTTATCCCGCATAGCGCTCAGTATCTGCCGGTAGGCGTGGAACTGCTCCTCTTCCCCCGGCTGGGAGGTGCGGTCCAGATACAGGAACTCTGTGCGCACCAGGCCAATGCCGTCGCAACCATAACCCGCCGCCCGCGAGGCATCCGCCACGCTGCCAGCGTTGGCAAACAGGTGAATCCTCTGCCCCTCGGCGGTGACAGTCTGCCGTCCCACAAACTCCCGCAGGGAGGCCCGCAGCTGCAAGAACTCCCGCTGGCGGCTCTCATAGACAGAGCGCATTACCTGGCCGGGGGAAAACACCGCGCAGCCCCGGTTCCCGTCCACAATGACCTCCTCGCCGGGGGCGGTGTCCAGCACGCGGTCTTCCACGCCCAGCACCGCGGGGATCTCCAGGGCCCTGGCGAGAATGGCGCTGTGGGATGTGGGGCCGCCCTTGCCCAGCACAATGCCCGCCACGTTGGCGGAGTTGAGCACCGACACTGCCGAAGGGGAGAGTTCCTCCGCCAGCAGCACGGTGCCCGGCTTCAAGGCGGAAAAATCTGTCTCGGGCAGGCCCAGCAACAGCCGGAGCATAGCCCCCCGCAAATCCCGCACATCGGCCGCCCGCTGGCGGGTGACCTCGTCATCGGAGGCGGTAAACAGGTCAATAAACAGGTCGCAAGAGGCGGAGAGAGCCTCTTCAGCCGACTGCCGGGAGGCGATGCGCCCTTCCACTTGGCCGTTCAAATAGGGGTCCCGTATCATGGCAGATTGGCAGCGGATAATATCCCCCTGCTCCTTGCCCGCCATTTCCGCCACCCGGTCGGCCTTGGCTTCTGTGACGCGGCAGAAGGTCTCCACCGCGTTGTGGTAGCGCTCCAGCTCCAGCTTTACGTCGGTGACCTCCCGCTCCAGGCTGCCCATCGGCTTTTCCCGGTAAACCAGGGCGTGGCCCATTCCAATGCCCGGTGACCCCGCCACGCCATAAAGCACGCGTTCGCCGCTCACAGCCGGCCACCTCCCTGCTCTCCCAAGCCGGACTCCACCAGCTCCACCGCCCGGGAAAGAGCTTCCTCTTCGTCGGGGCCCGAGCAGCGGATCTCGATCTCATCTCCCTGCTGGATGCCCGCGGCGATCAGGTTCATGATGCTCTTCCCGCTGACAACCGCCTCTTCACGGCAGACCCATACATCGGCTATGTACTTCTGCATTTCGTTGGAAAACAGACCTGCTGGGCGTACATGCAGCCCTTCCCGGTTGGTAAGCACCACTCTCTTTGCCACCAAAGCGACCCTCTCCTTTCTGAACACTGCGCGCTGTGCGCTTGAGCAGCCCTTTCCCCTTGGCGGGATTGCCGGGGACACAGAGCCGTCCCTTCTATCCCCCTATGGATTCAGCCCTTTCCGGGGTCACATAGAGGGTTTTGTAGTTTACATAAATTACCATACCCGGCTTGGCCCCTTGGGGCTTGGATACGTTGCGGATTTGGGTGTAATCCACCGGCACCTGGGCAGAGTCCTTGGCGCGGCTGTGCTGGGCCGCCAGCTGGGCAGCCTCTTCCATAGCCGTCTCCGTGGGCTTTCTCCCCTCTGTGACCAGCACCGTGTGGGAGCCGGGGATATTTTTCGTATGGAACCAAATATCATTGTTATTGGCGGTCTTCAGGGTGAGGCGGTCGTTCTGCCGGTTGTTCCGGCCCACCAGCACCGTGAAGCCGTCGGAGGTGGTGAACTTCATGGGCGCGCCGGCCGCCGCGGGCTTCTCTTTCTTGCTGCGCAGCCGCTTGAGATAGCCCTGCTCCTGCAGCTCCGCCCGGATCTCCGAAAGGTCCCGCTCGGTCTCGGCCCGGGCCAGGGCGTCCAACACGCTCTCTAAGTACTCCAGCTCCTTGCCCGCCAGGTCGATCTGCTCGGTGAGCTTTTCCTCGGCGGTCTTGGCCTTGCGGTATTCCTTGTAGTATTTCTGGGCGTTCTGAGAGGGGGTCAGGGCTGGGTCCAGTTTGATGTGCACCAGGGGGCTGCCCTCCTCGTAAAAGTTGGGCAGGTCCACCCACTCCTGGCCCTTCTCCAACTGGTACATATGGGCGCTGATTAAGTCCCCCGCCACCCGCAGGGAATCCCGCCCGGCGCACTGCTCCAGCTCTCCCCGCTGGAAGCCAATCTTCCGGGACAGCCGCTCTGAATGAGTGGATAGCAGCCGCAGCAGGTCCTGCTCCCGCACCCGCATGCGCTCCTGCTTATCCCGCTCCCGGTAAAAATCATCTAACAGGGCGGAGAAGCTCTCCCCCTCCTTCACCACGGCGGAGGAGCCGTATTGGTGGATGTCCATGAAGGCGAAATCCATGGGCTTGCCCTGGGGGCTGACCGCCATGTAGGGCCGGCCGGAGGCCTGCTGGATGGTTTCCTTCAGCTGCTGGAAGAAGAATCCCGCCCGGAAAAGCTGCTCTTCGTCCAAGGTTTTCACCGTCAGCTCCCGGCCCCGGCCCACCTGATGGGCCAGCTCCCGGCAGACAATGGGGGAAAGCCCCTGCAACACGGATAGATACCCCTTGGAGAGCTCCATGTCCCGGGGCAGGGCCTTTAGGGACTCCACCACCTGCTGGGAGGTGGCGGACAGAGGGCACAGCTTGTCCTGGGGAGGGGGCAGCCGGTAGGAAAGCCCCGGCAGCACCAGCCGCTGAGAGGACATTTCCGCGTCCACCCGCTTGAGGGCGTCGATAATCTTGCCGTTTTCATCGGAGAGAATGATGTTGCTGTACCGGCCCATCACCTCCATGGTCAAGGTGAGGGTGACGTGGTCCCCCAGCTCGTTGATGGCGTCGAAGTCGAAGTGGAGCAAGCGCTCCAGCTCCGGCTGGCGGATGGCCGTAAGCCGGGCTCCCTGAAGTTTCTTCCGCAGCAGCATGCACAGCATGGGCGGCTGCTTAGGGTTTTCCAGGGGGATGGCGGTGAAGTGCACCCGGGCGGAGTTGGCCCGGGCGGAGAACAGCACCTTATACGCCGCCTCCCGGGTGCGGAACGCGATGAGCAGCTCCTCCCGGTTGGGCTGGTGGACTTTGTCCACCCGGGCCCCCAAAAGGCTTGCCTCCAGCTCCCCTTTGATATGTCTTAAAAACGCGCCGTCCAATGCCATAGGTATGGTTGTCCTTTCTGAAATATGTATTACAGGGCCCGCAGAGGGGGCTGATCCGCCTGGGAAAGCAGGAAAGCCGTATCCGGCACCCGTTTTTTCAAATAGGAGGCCAAAAACTCTCCAAAAACCCGCTCGGTCTCATAGTGGCCCGCGGCCACGCAGGTCAGCCGGGAGCGGGCGGCCTCCAGCTGTTCGTGGTGCTTCATCTCCCCGGTGAGGTAGGCGTCCGCCCCCCGGCAGGCCGCCAGGGGGACATTCTCCCCGCCGGCACCGCTGCAGAAAAACACACGCTGCACCGGCCGGTCCCCGGGGCAGAACTTCACCGCCGGGGCGGAGAGCTTCTCCTTTACCAAAGCCGCGAAAGCCTCTGGCTCCAGGGCCTCTTCCAGCTCTCCGGAGTAGAGCACGCACTCCTCGCCAAACACATCCTCCCGCCGGACGCTGCGCAGCCCCAGCTTGCTGCCCAGGGCCACGTTCACCCCGCAGATGGGGGAAAGGTCCAGGTTGGTGTGGCAGCACAGGGCGGCAATGCCCCGGCTGGCCAGCTGATAGGCCACGTCTTGGGGGCCCAGCGCTTTCAGTGGATGGAAGATCACCGGATGGTGGGCGAGGATCAAGTTGGCGTTCATGGAAGCGGCCTCCTCCACCACAGCGGGGGTGATGTCCAGTGCCAGCAGGGCCCGCGTCACCACGGTGTTGCCATCCCCCACCAGCAGTCCGGAATTGTCAAAATCCAAGGCGGTGGAAAAGGGCGCCACCGCGTCGATGATGTCGTAGATGTCACAAATCCTTGCCATAAGCAGGTTCTCCTTTTCCATTTGAGAAGTGTGGGACCGCACCCTGTTCCCCTTCTCAAAGGGGGCTCAAGCCTGGGGCAGATATGCCGTTTGAATCTGTGCCAGGAGCTTCTCCAGGCGGGCTGCCTCTGCCTCCCGGCCCGTGTGCAGGGCGCCCTGGCGCTGGGCGGAGAGCTCCCGCAGCACCTTTTGAGCGTACCGCTCCACATGGGGCGCCCCGGGGCGGAGCTTTCCCACATAGGGGTACAGGGGACCTTCCTCCAGAGGAGCGCCCCGGTATTGGGCCGCAAAGGCGGAATAGACCTTGCCCCCGTCCACCACGGCCTCCTCTTCCAGGACGGCAAACCCCCCTTGGGCCAGGCCCCGGCGCAGCTGTGGCACGGAGCTCATGGGCTGGAGCACCAGGCGCTTGGATGAATCCCGCAGCCAGGGCGTCTCCAGCACGATGCGCAGAATCAGCTCGCCCCCCATGCCCGCGATGACGGTGTCCTCCGCCTCCTGTGGGGAAACGGCCCGCAGCCCATCGGACAGGCGGAAGGAGAGCTCCTCCCCCACGCCGTACTTCTCCCCATCCCGGCGGGCAGCCTCCAAGGGGCCGGGGTTGATATCGCAGGCCAGGGCTCGGGAGATTTTTCCCGTTTTGAGAAGCCAAATGGGCAAATAGGCGTGATCGGTGCCCACGTCGCACAGAGAGCTGCCCTGGCGCACCAGGGCGGCGCACAGGGCCAGCCTGGGCCCCAGCTGAAACAGCGGCCGCATCAAGACCACCCCCTAGAAAAAACACTGCCGCCCGGCAGAAGGTGTCGCGCGGCAGTGGCTTTCGCTATTCTCACTTGTTCGCCAAATGCTCGTTGAGCTTTTTGACCAGCTCGTCCGCGTCCACGCCGTGAACCATGCAGGCCTGCTCCACTGTCTCCCCGCGCGAAGAGGGGCAGCCCAGGCAATGCATGCCCATCTCCAGGAAGAAGGGCGCCGTGGTCTGATCCATGTCCAGAATTTCGCCGATAATGGTATCTTTTGTAATGGAAGCCATTGGTAGATTCCTCCGTTTTCATAATATTTTGGTTTGTGTTATTATTATAATACCCTTTGGGCCGCTCCGCAATACAAAAATGACAAAAAAGAACGCCCCGCCGCTGGGGCGGGACGCTCTGCTTTTGTGGAAAACGGCCACTTTAGGCCTGCTCTTCCTTCATCCGGGCAAAACATTCGCTGCAATAGACAGGGCGGTCCTCCCGGGGCTGGAAGGGCACCCGCGCCTCTTTGCCGCAGGCGGCGCACACTGCGGTGTACATCTCCCGCTGGGGATGGGCGGCGTTTTTGCGGGCCTGGCGGCAGTCCCGGCAGCGCTGGGGCTCGTTCACAAAGCCCTTTTCGGCGTAGAACTCCTGCTCTCCGGCGGTGAATACAAATTCCTTGCCACATTCCTTGCAGACCAGCGTCTTGTCTTCGTACATCTCTTTTTACCTCGCTTTGTTGTTCAGTGATACGCCCTGGGACGGAGTCGCACCGGCCCGGTGGGAAGCCCACCCCCGCGCGGCAGGGCATGTGTGCGCTAAGGCCGCCGCAGCTTTTCCCGGGCCCGGTACAGCGCGTTGTCATAGGCACGCAGGGAAACCCCCGCCTGCCGGGCAGCCTCCTCCCGGCAGCAGCCGCCCAGGTACAGCTTTAACGCCCGGCGCTCCGCCGGGGAAAGGGCCACGTTCATCTTGCGGCAGAGAGCGCGGAAATCCTCCCGCAGCTCCAAAAGGGACTCCGGGCTTTCCCGGGAAGGGGCAGGGCGGTCCTCCTCCAAGGGGACGGACTCGTTGAGAGTGCGGTTCCCGCCGCTGGCGTGCCTGCGCACAGCGCTGGCCATGCGGTTGTAAACGCACACGCCGGCATAGGTGGGAAAAGAAGCCCCTCCCTCCTGCCGGAAGGAAATGGCGGCCACATACAGCCCCAAAAGCCCCTCCTGCCACAGGTCCTCCTTTTCCGGGGCCGCGGCACCCTCGAAGAGCCTGGCCTTCCCCCGGACAAGCCCCAGGTAACGGGCAGAAAGCTCCGCAAAGGCCTCGCCCTGGCCTTGGCGCACCAGGGCGGCCAGCTGGACATCGCTGCACTGCTGAAGCTCCATGCCGCACCCCTTTTCCCTGTGTTTTCCTGCCCCTATCATATCCCATGAAGGACGGTTTCGTCAAGTTCTTCTTTCCTTCCGCAAAATTGGGCAGCATTTTTCAACAGCGCGTTGTATTCCCGGCAAAGCTGTCGTATAATGAAACCAGCATTTCCGAGGAAGGACGGTGTGTGGGGATGGTGTCGAAAATATACAGCATGGGCCTTTATGGCATGGAGGCATTTCCTGTAGAAGTGGAAGCGGACCTCTCCCAAGGGCTGCCCGCCTTCGAGCTGGTGGGCCTGCCTGACGCGGCGGTGAAGGAATCCCGGGACCGGGTGCGCTCTGCCCTGAAGAACTGCGGCTTTGACTTTCCCGTCAGCCGCATCACCATGAACTTGGCCCCTGCCGACAAGAAGAAAGAGGGCCCCATCTACGACTTGCCCCTGCTGGTCTCTCTGCTCAAAGCCTCCCGGCAGCTTTCTTGCCACACGGAGGACGCCGTCTTCCTGGGGGAGCTTTCCCTCTCTGGGGAGCTGCGGCCCATTCGGGGCGTGCTGCCCATGGCCGACAAGGCCCGGGAGGCTGGGTTTAAGCGGCTGTTTGTCCCGGCGGAAAACGCCGGGGAAGGCGCGGTTATTCAGGGGCTGGAGGTGTATGGCATTCGGGATATCCCCCAGCTGTTTGCCTATCTGCGGGGCATGCTGGAGCTCTCTCCGGCCGTGCCCCAGTATGGGGACGCCGCCTCCCCAGAGCCCCTGGATTTTGCCGATGTAAAGGGGCAGCCCGAGGCCAAGCGCGCATTGGAGATTGCTGCCAGCGGCAGCCACAACGTGCTGCTCATCGGCCCGCCGGGCTCCGGCAAGAGCATGCTGGCCAAGCGCCTGCCCTCCATTCTGCCAGAGATGACGTTTGAAGAGGCGCTGGAAACCACCAAGATCCACTCCATCCGGGGAAAGCTGCCGCCGGGGGTCTCCCTGATCCGGACCCGGCCCTTCCGCTCGCCCCACCACACCATTTCCACCGCCGGGCTGGCAGGGGGCGGCCCCACGCCCCAGCCAGGGGAGGTCTCTCTGGCCCACAACGGGGTGCTGTTCCTGGACGAGCTGCCCGAATTTGCCCGGGCTTCTATGGAGGTGCTTCGCCAGCCCATGGAGGATGGCACGGTGACCATTTCCCGAGTGGGAGGCACCACTTCCTATCCCTGCCGGTTCATGCTGGTGGCTGCCATGAACCCCTGCCCCTGTGGATACTTTGGGCACCCCACCCATCCATGCCTGTGTTCTCCCCATGCGGTGGAGCGCTATTTGGGAAAGGTCTCCGGCCCTCTGTTAGACCGCATCGACCTGCACATCGAAGTGCCCGCCGTGCCCTTTGAGGAGCTCTCCTCCACCAGGAAGGAAGAACCCTCCTCCCAGATCCGCCAGCGGGTCAACGCCGCCCGGCAGCGCCAGAACCAGCGCTTTGAGGGCAAGCCCTACGCCTGCAACGCGGACATCCCCGCCGGGGATCTGCAGGAGATGTGCCAGACCACCCAGGCCGCTTCCCAGCTGCTGCGCCGGGCCTTTGAAAGTTTCGGCTTCTCCGCCCGGACCTATGGCCGGGTGCTGAAGGTGGCCCGCACCATCGCCGACCTGGAGGGCAGCGAGAAGATTGACACGGCCCACGCGGCGGAGGCGGTGCAGTACCGCACCCTGGACCGGAAGTATTGGATGAACAAGTGATATGCCAAAGGCCGCCCTCTCCCAGCGTGGGAGGGGCGGCCTCTTTTTTTAAGCTCACTGGTTGCTGTCCAGATACGCGATGTCATCGGGGAAGTGGTAGCCGTAATAGTTCACGCCCCAATATCCGCTTGCCTTCATGGCCTTCTCGTAATCGCCAAAGAAGAAAATATTGCACTCCGCGATGCGGCGGTTCACCAATCCTTCAATCCCCCCTGTGTTCCACTGGAGGAAGTTGTTGGCCAGCACCGTGGAATCCACATAGGTCAGGTCGCACTGGCGGCTGCCGGAGAGCTTCACATAGCCCGCAGAGATCCATCCCTTGACGGAACCCGCCGTCACATAGTACCAAACTTCCTGCTGGGTGCTGCTGCGGTACACTTCGTAGTCTGTGACCGAGACTGTAACCCCATAACCCAAAGTGGCAGTGCGGGAGGAACCACCCGGCGTGGAATACACCGGCACAGCGTCCAAGTCCACATCTGTGTTGTTGATTGTGCCCGACACCGCGCCATTGTCAATATCCGAGGGGTCCACTGCGTTGAGCAGCACGGTCATGTACCCATACTGGGTGGACAGCACCCCAGGGCCGTGGTTGTACACGAAGCTGGTGAGGGCATCGAACTGGGCCTGGCTCATCTTAATGTTGTGGCTGGCCCGGTAACTCTCCACCGCGCTGGCATAGCTTTCCTTGTTTACAGTGTTCACCAGCAGGGCGTAGGCCTCATCCCGGGTCATGTTGTTGTAGAACGTGCCGTTGGGCTGGATGACCAGGCCATAACCCACCGTGGGGCTGCCCGCCACCAGGGGGTCTGCCTCAATCTCCGGGACAAAGCCCTCAAAGTCCCCCAGCACGGTGATGATTTCCCCGCTGGCGCGGCGAACGTCATCCGTAGCGGTGGTGGCGCTCACATTGGTAGAAGTGACCTGCACAGTGAACTCGTAGTAGTCCGAGGACCAGCTGGCAGAGGAGGAGGAGCGGGAATAGGCCCGCACCGTGTAGGTGCCCGCGGCGGTAAACTGCACCGTGCGGCGGAAGACATGCACATTGTTGGTGGGCAGGCCGTAGGAGGAAATCTGCCTCTCCGTCTCATAGCTGGTGGTGGCGTAGGCGCCGGTAGCAGGGCTGCCGCTGACGATCTCAAAGCGGACCTCTGTCTTGCTGGTATCGGTGATGGCCACCAGATCGAAGTCGGTGTTGCGGGCCACAATGTTCCCTTCCGCGTAGGCGGAGCGCACATCCTCTGCCGCAGTGACCGTGACCTGGCAGGTGGCAGTGGCCCCCGCGTCGTCAGTAAAGGTGATGGTGGCGGTGCCGGGATTGGCCCCGTAGATGACGGCACTCTCCACGTTATCGCCATAGGGGACGGTGTATCCCACATAGGCCACGGAGGAATCGCTGCTGTCCCACCGCATGGCGGAGAGGTTGGACTCCACCGAGCCATTGAGCAGGGCGCTCTGATACTGGCACAGGGTCAAGCTGTAAGTACTTAGCGCCGCCCCCTCAGCGGTGCCGCCGCCCCCGGTGTGGACTGCCACATACTCTGAGCTGACAAATCCAGCTTGTCCGCCGGAGGTCTCCACCCCCAGCCAGCCATTGCTGGCTACGCTGGTCACCGTGAGCAGCGTCCCTGTCGCCAGCACTGTGATCGAATCATAGTTGGTGCCGGGGCCCTCCCGCAGCCGCAGGCCGTCTGTGGCGGTGACCCGCACGGTCTGGCCCACCTCGAAGTCCGAGCCTCCGGGGGGATCCACACTGGGATCATCCCCGCTGCCTTCATCCTCTACAGGGTCGGCTGCCTCGGCAATGTGCAGGAAGGCCCAGTGGCCCGTGGGCACGTCCAGAAACTCCTGGGTGTTGCGGTCGGCGGCAAAGCCGTCGCCGGTGCGCTCCAGGGCTTTGTTCATAATCGGCGTGACCTGGCAGCGTTGAATGCCCACATTGGGACGGAAGGTGCCGTCCTCAAACCCACTGAGCCATCCAGCGGAGGTGGCCGCCTCGATATATTCCTGGGCCCAGTGGCCCTCTACGTCGGAAAAGCTGGAGCTGCCTGCCTCCATTTGGAAGCACTGGCACAGGGCCGCCACAAATTCCGCCCGGGAAACCGTGTTGCCGGGACGGAAGGTGCCGTCTCCATAGCCGCTGAGAATGCCCGCTTCTGCCAGGGCGTTCACAGCGGTGTAGTACCAGTCCCCCGAATCCACATCTTCAAAGTTGCTCTCTGTGACAGGCGGCTTTGCCGCCAGCAAGTTGTAAAGCATAGCGGCCATCTCCGCCCGGGTCATGGCCCGGCTGGGGTAGAACATGGCGCCGGTTTCCCCATGCATGTACGCCGCATGGCCGCCGGTCACCAGCAAGGGGTAGGCGGCAAAGGTATCCTCCTCTGAATCCTCCAGGCTGCTGGACTCCTGCTGGGAAGCCTCTTCCCCTTCCTCCTGGGAGGACTCTGAGGGAAGAGAGCTCTCTTCCGAGGACGCGCTCTCCGAAGCGGGCTCTTCCTCGGAAGCGCTGGACTCCCCAGAAGCTTGAGAGGATTCCTCCACCTGAGAGGAACTCTCTGCCTGGGAAGAGCTCTCCTCCGCAGCGGAATCCTCTGGCTGAGAGGAGATCTCGCCTGCGGCGGAGCTTTCCGGCACGGAGCTGAGTTCCGCCGCCAGTGTTTTCGGAGCAGGCAATAGGAGCAGCAGCGCCAAAAGCAGTGCCACCCATGTGATCATCGTTCTGTTTCCCGTTTTTATCACGTTGGACCTCCCTGAAATCACAAAGGTAGTTTTATCCGTTGAGAAAAGATTGACTTTTATTATAGCGAAAAGATTACAAACTTGCAACCTTTAGGGCCTAAAATTCACAAATTGCCGGAAATTGGCGCCCAAAAAAGCCTCCGGCACAGAAACCGGAGGCTTTGCTTATCACCCCGCTGGGAACGGGATTTCTTACATTTTTTCCACCAGAGCCTTGGTATCCCGCGCGATGACCAGCTCCTCGTTGGTGGGGATGACATACACTTTGATGGGGGAATCGTCAGTGGAGATCAGGCCCTCTTTGCCCAGGACCATCTCCTCGTTCCGCTGGGGATCAATCTTCACGCCCAGGAACTTCAGGTAATCCCCCACCACCTGGCGGTGATGGGACTGGTTCTCGCCCACACCGGCAGTGAAGACAATGGCGTCACAGCCGCCCAGGGCCACCATATAGCCGCCGATGAACTTGGAAATCTGGTACTCCAGAATCTCGTGGGCCAGCTTGGCGCGCTCGTTGCCCTCGGCAGCGGCCTTGGTCACGTCGCGGTCATCGCTGGAAACCCCAGAGATGCCCAGCAGACCGGACTTCTTGTTGAGGATCTGGTCCATCTCAGAGGGGGTCAGGTGCTCCTTCTCCATGATGAAAGTGACCACAGAGGGGTCCAGGGTGCCGGTGCGGCTGCCCATCATAAAGCCATCCAGGGGGGTCAGGCCCATGCTGGTGTCGATGACCTTGCCGCCGTCAATGGCGGTGATGGAGGAGCCGTTGCCCAGATGGCAGGTAATCATCTTCAGGTCCTTGATATCCTGGCCCATAAGCTGGGCGCAGCGGTGGCTCACATAGCGGTGGGAAGTGCCGTGGAAGCCGTAGCGGCGCACGGCGTACTTCTCGTAATACTCATAGGGGACGTTGAACATGTAGGCCTTGGGGGGCATGGTGGCGTGGAAGGCGGTGTCGAACACCACCACCTCAGGGACCTGCTCGCCAAAGACCTCGCGGCAGGCGCGGATGCCCTGGCTGTGGGCCTTGTTGTGCAGGGGGGCCAGGGGAATGAGGCTTTCGATGTCCTCAATGACCTTCTCGTCCACCAGCACGGACTCGTGGAAAATGGCGCCGCCCTGCACGATACGGTGCCCCACGGCAGAAACCTCCTCCAGGCTCTTGATAACGCCATACTCCCCGTCGATGAGGGCGTTCTTCACCTGCATAAAGGCGGCGGCGTGGTCCAGCATGTTCACGGTCTTCTTCAGCTCGCGGCCGTCGGCGGTCTTATGGGTGAAAATGCCCCCGGGCATGCCGATGCGCTCGCAGTTGCCCTTGCACACCATCTGCTCGTTGTCCATGTCGATGAGCTGATACTTCAGGGAAGAGCTGCCCGCGTTGATGACGAGAATTTTCATGTTCCTGATCTTTCCTTTCCAAAATTGGTTTCCCAGGGCCATCCCGGCGCAGCAAAGCACCCCCAAATGGCGGCGCATCGTGAGGGAGCCCCGTAAAACATCCGTTTTTTGCCCGCCCCCTTGTGCCGGGCGGGTGGTTCGTGTAAAATGATTGCTATAAGACGCAGTCCCATTTTAGAACATTTCCCCGGTAAATTCAAGGAGTTTTCAAGGAAAATGCGAGAGAAAATGAAAGTTTGTGCCGTCATTTGCGAGCTGAACCCCCTGCACAAGGGGCATCAGGCCTTGTTCGCCCACGCAAAATCCCGCTTTGGGGGGCTGGTGTGCGTGCTCTCTGGGAATTTCGTCCAGCGGGGAGAGCCCGCCATCCTGGACAAGTGGGCCCGGGCCCGCCTGGCTTTGGAAAGCGGCGCGGACCTGGTGCTGGAGCTGCCCCTGCCCTGGGCCCTGGCCGGGGCGGAGCGCTTTGCCGCGGGGGGCGTGGCCCTGGCCCGAGCCCTGGGGTGCGTGGACACCCTGCTCTTCGGCAGCGAGGAAGGGGACATCCAGCCCCTGTGGCAGCTGGCCCGGGCCCTGCTCTCCCCGGAGTTCCCCCAGGCGCTCCAACAGGTGGAGCCCACCCTGCCCTTTGCCCGGCGGCGCCAGCGGGCCGCGGCCCATCTGGTGGGAGAGAAGACCGCCGCCCTGCTGGAGAAGCCCAACTGCATCCTGGGGGTGGAGTACCTAAAGGCCATCCTGTCCCAGGGGGGCGGGCTAAAAGCGGAGACTTTCCCCCGCCAAGGCGCCGGCCACGATATGCCTGACCCACAAGGGCCCATCCTCTCCGCCAGCCAGGCCCGGGAACTGCTCCGCCAGGGGGCGGAGCTGACCGGCCGGCTGCCCCAGGCCACCTTATCCCTGTGGGAGGAGCTGCGGGCCCAGGGGAGGTGCCCGGCCTCTTTGGAGCGGCTGGAGGCGGCTGTGCTGTGCAGGCTGCGCTCCCTCACCGTGGAGGACTTCGCCGCCCTGCCGGACGTGAGCGAGGGCCTGGAGAACCGGTTGTACCAGGCGGCCCGCCAGGCGGGGAGTTTGGAGGAGTTCTACGCCCTGGTGAAGTCCAAGCGGTACTCCCACGCCCGGGTGCGGCGGCTGTGCATGAGCGCCTTTTTAGGTGTACTAAGAGATGCGCCTTGCCTGCCCCCCTACCTGCGGGTGCTGGGCATGACCCCCACCGGCCGGGAAATTCTCCGCCGGGCGCAGCCCAGCCTGCCCTTGGCACTGCGGACGGGAGACTTTCAAAAGCTGGGCGGAGAGGCCCTTGCCCTGTTTGAACAGGAGGCCCGGGCGGACGATCTGTACGCCCTCTCCCTGCCCGCCCCCCTTCCCTGCGGCCAAGACTACACCCAGGGGCTCATCAAGGTTGGGTTTTGACAGCGGGAAGCCTCAAAGAACAGCAAAAGAGGACGCGCTGCTTTCCGCGGCTTGCGTCCTCTTTTGTTTTTTTCATCACACTGGGGGAATGGATCGATTGCCCCCGCACGGGCGGCGAGGGAGCAACCCGTGCCGAGGGCCAGCTTTCTTTCAAGAAATGGGAGCGCCTTGATCAAAGCCCCAGCGCGGGCCGCTAGGGGCCAACCTGCACCGAGGGTCAGCGCCCTTGGCGCTGTGCGCGAATTAAAAGTTCTTTGCCTACTTTCTTTCAAGAAAGTAGGCGTAGCCCCTTGGGATAGTGGTTCTTCAACCGGCCGCCGGAGGCCTTGCCGAAGCCGGTGGGCACACCGCCGCCACAGACAGCGGTGTAGCCCTTGCCCTCACAGTCCAGCTCCTCCCCTCGGAGGAAGGCCAGAAGCTCCGGGGCGTCCCAGGGCAGGTCCAAAGTCTGGCGGCAGTCTTCCCTGCGGGCGGCTTGGAAAACGGCGTGGGAGGGCTCCCAGCGCTTGCCCTTTTGGTGGCACAGCTCCACGCCCGCCCGGAGCACCCCCAGGCCCGAAAGCTCTGGCAAACCCTGGGGCAGCAGCACCACCCGGTCCCCAAACCGGGCGGCGCTCCCCGGCCAGGGACAGGTAAACAGCTCCTCAAACAGCCCTTGGAACTCCCCCTCCTCCCGGCGGGAGAGATAGGCTGTAAAGGTGCCTGCCTTACAGGAGCTTTCCCCCACCCGCTGGAACTTGGCCACGAAATGGCCCTCGCCCCCATCCATGGGGTAGATGCGCCGCACTGGCAGGTTCTCCAGGCCCGGACGGCCAAACCCAGCTTCGATGGGGACCAGCGCAAACTCCGGGTGGGCGGAGAGGAACCAGCGGACGTTGTCCTCGTTCTCCTCCTGGGAGAAGGTGCAGGTGGAGTACACCAGCACGCCCCCCTCCCCCACCGCCAGGGCCGCGGAATCTAAAATGGCCCGCTGGCGCTGGGCGCAGGCGGCGGGGCTCTCCGGGGTCCACTGGGCAATGGCGGCAGGGTCCCGGCGGAACATGCCCTCTCCGGAGCAGGGGGCGTCCACCAGCACCTTGTCAAAGAAGCCCTGGAGGCTTTCGCACAGCCGCTGGGGATGGCAGGAGGACACCACGGCGTTTGCCACCCCCAGGCGCTCCACGTTGGAGAGCAGCACCTGGGCCCTGCTTTTGACGATCTCGTTGGACCAGAGCAGGCCCTCCCCGGCCAGCAGCCCGGCAATCTGGGTGGACTTGCCCCCGGGAGCGGCGCACAAATCCAGCACCTTCTCCCCAGGCTGGGGGGCCAGCACCGTGACAGCGGAACAGGCCGAGGGTTCCTGCACGTAGAACAGCCCAGCGTGATGGGCGGGCAGGCGGCCCACCTTCTCCTCCCCCGCCTCAAAGGAGAAACTGAGGGGGGAAAAGGGCGTGGGCTCCAGGGCAAAGGGCAGCTCCGCCTCCAGCTGGGGCTGGCTGCACTTGAGGGGGTTGCGCCGCAGGCCCCGGCGGGACGGCTGTTCCAGAGAGGCCAAATAGGCCGGGTACTCCTCCCCCAGCAGGGCTTCCATGGCCCTTTGAAAGGCAGCGGGCAGTTCCATAAAATTCCTCACTTTCCAAAATTTTCCCTGCATGGCCCCCGTTCCGCCGCACACACTAAGGGCGGAAAGGGGCGATTACGCTATGAGCAACAAACAGAAAAATAAATCCTTTGAAAGCCGTCAGGGCCAGAACCAGCAGCCGCAGAGCGGGAAGAGCCAAGAGATTCCCACCTACGGCAACAAGAGCCAAAACCTGAAGCCCGAAATGGACGGCAAGAACTGCCACCACAACAACAGCCGCTGACAACGGCAAGCCAAAGGCGCCCCCCGCCCACAGCGGGGGGCGCTTCCCTTTTGAAAAAAGGACCGGCAGGGCGCGCCGCCGGTCCTCCCCTCACGATTTTGGCTGGCCGGACTTTTGCCGCAGCTCCCGCAAGAGTTCCTTCACCGGCTTGTCGTCGGAGTGCATGGGCCGGAAGCCCTCGCCAGTGATTTGGCCCGCCTCCCCCACGATGACAAAGGCGTTCTTGTCCTCCTCCCGGATAATCTGCTGCAAGTGGTAGACCTCGAACCGGCGGACGGCGCAGAGCATGGTCTCCCCGGGCTCATCCGTATACCCTCCTTTGGAGTCCAGATAGGTGACGGTGCGCTCCAGCTCGGAGATGACCCGGTCCCCCATTTTCCGCACATGGGGAGACATGACGAAGAACAGCTTCCCCGTGCCCGCGTCTGTGCCGTAAAGGATGGCGTCGATGAGCTTGGTGGAGACGAAGATTACGGTGCAGGCGTACATGGCGTTCTCCACGCTGCCGTACACAAAGGCGGAGACCGCCACCACCGCCCCATCCACGGCCAGCATCAGCTTGCCCATGGACACATGGGGCAGCCGCCGGCCCAGCAGCCGGGCCACCAGGTCCGTGCCGCCGGTGGTGGCCCCCCGGATGAAGATAAGAGAGAGGCCCACACCCTCGCAGGCCCCGGCAAACAGGGCCACCAGAAGGGGATCCCCCTGGTAGGCGGGAACGAAGTGAGAGAACAGGTCGATCATCACCGAGGTGAGCACGATGGCCACCATGGTCTTGGCCACCAGTTTGTAACCGATCTCCACCACGGCCCACACCACAAGGGGAGCGTTGATGAGGAAGGAGATCAAGCCGATGGGGGTGCCGAACAAATAGTTGAGCATGGTGGCAATACCTGTCACACCACCTGCGGCAATGTTGTTGGGAGCGGTAAAGGCGTTGACCTCCACCGCGTATACCGCGGACCCCACCAGCATGAGCAGCAGGTCCAAAAGCACTGTTTTCGCCTTGCCCGTCTTCATCCGATCACGCCTTTCTCCGTTTATTCGTTCTGCGCCTCCATCACCTTTGTGAAAAGCTCCCGCAGGCGGGCAAGCTCTCCCTTCAAATACAGCCAGCCGAACAATGCCTCCAGAGCCGTGCCGCCGTGGTAGTCCGCCACCTGGGCGTTTTTGGGCACATGGCCCACATGGGCGTTGCGGCCCCGCTGGGCCACCGCCCGCTCCTCCTCAGTGAGGAGGGGCCACAGCACCTGAGAAAGGGCCTGGGCCTGGGCCTGGCAGCGCACCAGCTCCACCTTGCGGCTGTGGAGTTTCTTCACCGGGCAGTTTCCCTGGGAGACCAGGTACTCCCGCACCATCAGCTCGTAGACGCCGTCCCCCACAAAGGCCAGGGGCAGCGGGCTCAGTCCCTGGGGGGACTGGCTCTCCTGCAAAAGTGTATCCACCAAAAGCGCCCCTTACTCTACAAAGTCAAATTCCAGGTCGTACAGGTCCACCGTGTCCCCCTCTTGGCAGCCGGCCTCCCGCAGGGCGTCGATGACGCCGGTCTCGATGAGCACCCGCTGGAAGTACTGAAGGGACTCAGTATCATCGAAGTTGACGGAGTTCATAATCTTCAGCAGCCAGGGGGCCTTGACGAAGTAGACCCCGTCCTGCTCCTGAATGTCCACCTGGCCCCGCTTCAGCTCCTCCACAGGCTGGAGCACCGGGGCCTCCGCCTCGTACCGGCGGATGGGCGGCAGCTTAGAGAGCTCCTCCAGCACCTTGTTCATCAGGGGGTCCACTCCCTCCCGGATGGGGGCCATGATGGGGAAAAAGGCGTAGCCCTGCCCCTCCACAAAGGCCCGGAAGTCCTGGATCTGCTCCTCGGTGGCCAGGTCGCACTTGTTGCCCGCCACCAACATGGGCCGGTCCGCAAGCTCGGCGTTGAAGCGGCGCAGCTCCCGGTTGATGACGGCGAAGTCCTCCTTAGGGTCCCGGCCCTCGCTGCCGGAGACATCCACCACATGGATGAGCAGGCGGCAGCGCTCCACATGGCGCAGGAACTGGTGCCCCAGGCCCACGCCCTCCCAGGCGCCCTCGATGAGGCCGGGGATATCCGCCATGACGAAGGACTTGCCCTGGGGCATGGTGACCACCCCCAGCACGGGGGTGAGGGTGGTGAAGTGGTAGTTGGCGATGTTGGGCTTTGCCTCGCTGACCACGCTGATGAGGGAGGATTTGCCCACGTTGGGAAAGCCCACCAGGCCCACGTCCGCCAGCAGCTTCAGCTCCAGCTGGACTTCCAGCTCCTCGCCGGGAGTGCCGGGCTTGGCGAACCGGGGCACCTGGCGGGTGGGGGTGGCGAAGTGGCTGTTGCCCCAGCCCCCCTTGCCCCCCTTGGCGATGACCTGGGGTTCGTCCCCGGACATGTCCGCCAGCAGGCGGCCGGTCTCCGCGTCCTTGACCAGGGTGCCCCGGGGCACGAAGATGGTCAAATCCGGGGCGCTTTTGCCAAAGCACCGGTTGCCCCGGCCATTCTCTCCACGCTGGGCGGTGTACTTGCGCTTGTAGCGGAAGTCCGCCAGGGTGGAGAGGTTATCGTCCACCTGGAAGAGGATGCTGCCGCCCCGGCCGCCGTCGCCCCCGTCGGGGCCGCCGGCCGCCACGTATTTCTCCCGGTGGAAGGAGACGGCGCCGTCGCCCCCGTCCCCGGCTTTAATCTTGATCTTCGCGGTATCTATAAACATGGTGCCGCCCCTTTCTGCTTCAAGAAAAAGGCTTCTTCCGGCAGTGCCTGAAGAAGCCCCTTGCTGCTTGCTTTATCGTCCCATTACTCAGCGTACACGCTGACCTTCTTGCGGTCGGCGCCCATGCGCTCGAACTTCACCTTGCCGTCCACAAGGGCGAACAGGGTGTCATCAGAGCCACGGCCCACGTTCACACCGGGATGGATCTTGGTGCCCCGCTGCTTGACCAGGATGTTGCCGGCCAGGACGAACTGACCGTCGGCCCGCTTGACGCCCAGGCGCTTGGACTCGGAATCACGGCCGTTCTTGGTGGAGCCCATACCTTTTTTATGGGCGAAGAGCTGGATATTGATTTTCAGCATGACAATCGTCTTCCTTTCTGTAAAATGTGGGTTCAAACTTCCAAATAGCCCACCTTCAGGCACCCGGGGTACTGTTCCTCCAGGGCGGTGAGGTGGAGCTTGAGCCCTGCCAGCAGGTCCCGGCAAAGGGGCTCGTCTTTTGGCTCGATCCGGAAAAACATCTGGCCCTCGTCCACACGCAGGGACAAGGGGGGCACATGGCGGACGTCCGTCAATGTGTTCACCACCAGATAGGCGGCGGAGGAAACGGCGGCACAGACGATGTCTTCGCCCGCCTCTCCATATTCTGCGTGGCCCTCCATGGAGAAGCCCAGCACCCCGCCTTCCGGAGGAGTCAAAAACGCCACAGAGATCATCTTACGCCTTGACAGCCTCGATCTGCACCTTGGTGTAAGGCTGGCGATGACCCATCTTGCGCTTGGAATTCTTCTTGGGCTTGTAGGTGAACACGGTGATCTTCTTGGCCTTGCCGGTCTTGACCACCTTGCCGGTGACAGAAGCGCCCTCCACATAGGGAGTGCCGATCTTGGTGCCCTCTTCGCCGAAGACGGCCACCACCGGGAACTCCACGGTGTCGTTGTCCGCCACGTTCAGCTTCTCCACATAGATGACGTCGCCGTACTGCACTTTGTACTGCTTCCCGCCGGTCTCAATGACTGCAAACATGTTGTTTCCTGCCTTTTCTTTAGTCTCGCTACTGATGGGCGGGGCCGTAGCCCACTTGGGCGAAAGGGCATAGCTCTCCCGCAGCCCGCAGTATGCGGCTTATAAAGTGTACCACAACCCACGGGGGAAGTCAAGGGGAAACTTCCCTTTCTTCCTGGGTTTTCGTCTCTTTTTGGGCGGTCAGCAGCACCTGGGCACCCGTCCCGTCCTGGGTCCTCACGGCATGGAGGACCTCCTGGCGCCGCAGCACCGCCAGCGCTAGGGAGAGGCCCACGTTGCACAGGGTGACACAGGCCAGCAGCAGCCTGCCTCCCTGGCCCCGGCGGGCCCGCTTTTTGGCGTATATTCTTCCCACGCCGGCGCAGCCCTGGCTGCCGGGCGGGAGGTCCCAGGGTTTTCTCACTCTCATTTTTTGTACTCCTGCTCGCAGTAGATACACCGGTAGCGGTGGGCCTTCTCGTCGCAGAGGGTGAAGATCTGGTCCACATCCTCCACCGAGGTGATGCACCGGGGGTTCTTGCAGGAGACGATATTCACCAGGCGCTGGGGCAGGGGCGGCTTTTTCTTGCTGGCAAGTTTTCCGCCCACAATGGTGCACACGGTGGCGTTGTCGTCGATAAAGCCCAGCACATCCAGGTCAATGTTCATCACGCCCTCGATCTTGATGATGTCCTTTTTGCCGTACTTCTCGCTCTTGGCGTTTTTGATGATGGCCACGCAGGTGTCCAGCTTGTCCAGCTCCAAGAGCTCATAGATGCGCATGCCCAGCCCTGCGGTGATGTGGTCGATAACGATGCCGTTTTCAATGCTGTCGATATTGAGCATGGGTTCCCCTCCTTTATTCATGGTCCAGCACCCCGGGGGCCAGCCCCAGCAGGGTGAGGATCAGCGCCATGCGGACGAACACGCCGCCCCGGGCCTGTTCAAAGTACATGGCGCGGGGGTCCTCGTCCACCTCGGCGGCAATCTCATTGACCCGGGGCAGGGGATGCAGCACGGCCAGGTCCTGCTTGCCCAGGTCCAGCTTCCGCTTGGTGAGGACGTAAGAATCCTTCAGGCGGACATAGTCCTCCTCGTTGAAAAAGCGCTCCCGCTGAACGCGGGTCATATAGAGGATATCCAGCTCTGGCATGACTTCCTCCATGGTGCGCACTTCTTTCCAGGGGTGCCCGGAGGGGATGACCACCTCTTTTAAGATGTAGCTGGGCACCCGCAGCTCCTCTGGGGAGATAAAGATGAAGCTCACATCCTCGTAGCGCACCAGGGACTTAATCAGAGAGTGAACCGTGCGGCCGAACTTCAAATCGCCGCACAGGCCGATGGTCACCCCGCTGATCTTTCCCCGGTTGCGGCGGATGGTGAGCATGTCGGTAAGGGTCTGGGTGGGGTGCTGGTGGCCGCCGTCCCCGGCGTTGATGACGGGGATATGGGAGTAGCGGGCGGCCACATAGGGGGCGCCCTCCTTAAAGTGGCGCATGGCGGCGATGTCCGCGTAGCCGGAGATCATGCGGATGGTGTCGGCAACGCTCTCGCCCTTGGCGGCGGAGCTGCTGCCCGCCGAGGAGAACCCCAGCACCTTGCCCCCCAGGCGCATCATGGCGGACTCGAAGCTCAAACGGGTGCGGGTGCTGGGCTCGTAGAACAAGGTGGCCAGAATCTTGCCGTCGCAGGCGTGGGCGTACTCTGCCGGGCGGGCCAGGATCTCCTCTGCCAAAGAGAGCAGCCGGTCGGTCTCCTGGCGGGTGAAGTCCAGCGGGTCGATGAGATGACGCATAACATTCCCCTTTTCTTTCCGATTTCTTGTCGTATCTATTATACCCCAGTGTGGGAATTATGCAAGGAAAAAAGAAAAGAGCGGCTTTCGCCGCTCGAAACCCCATCACTTTTCTGCGTCCAGCTTTTCTCCCAGCTGGGCCAGCTTTCCAGAAGACTCCTTGATGGAGCGGAGATATCCCAGAAGGCTCTCCTCATCATACCGGTACATAACTTTGCGGGCACTGGGCAGAACGTTGGAGCTGAGAAGGCTGTCCCGGATGTCCTGCACCGAGTCAATCAAATCTCCAAACCCGTGCAAGACAAAACAGCCCACAAAGTTCAGAAGCAAGCCGCCCACAATCAATCCAATCATCAGGGGGATATTCCACTCTTCATTGAACCAATCGTAAGAATAGGCGATGCCGATTACGATCCAGCCAATGGAGCCCAACACAAGCAGCACTTTTGCCGCGCCTTTGATTTTTTCTGCGATGTTGTCAAACATTTTACATCCTCTTTTCCACCCACAGGTATTATTTCCCAGGTATTATAACACATACCAATAACAAGGTCAACTGACCTCATAAAAATATTTTTCCCTTGCTACCATAAGTGCAGGAGGTGGCATTCATGATAGACCCTGTCCTTGTTGGGAGCGTCATCCGCGGGCTGCGGGAGAAAAAAGGCAAAACCCAAGAGGTGGTAAGCGGCCTGGCCGGGCTGGACCGCACCCACTACAGCAAGATTGAGCGGGGGCTGCGCAGCCCCACCCTGGATACCCTGTTTCGCATTGCCCAAGCCCTGGACATGAAGCCCCATGAACTGCTGCTGGAGATAGAAAAAGCGCTGGAAGCCTAAGCCTCCGGCGCTTTTTTGGTTCGGGTTTATTCCTCTTCTTCCTCTTCAGGGGCGTCCCAGTTGTGCCACACGTTCTGCACGTCGTCGTTGTCCTCCAAGAGGTCCAGCATTTTCTGCATCTTTGTGATGGTGTCCTCGTCGGTGATGGTGGTGTAGGTATCGGGCACCATCTCCACGTCGGCGGAGACGAACTCGTAGCCCTTCTTTTCCAGGTCCTCCCGGACGCCGGAGAAATCGTCGGGCTCGGTGGTGATCTCGAACACGTCCTCGTCGGCGGCAAAGTCAGAGGCGCCGGCCTCCAGGGCGTCGCTCATCACGGTGTCCTCGTCCAGGCCCTCCTTCTCAATGACAATGACGCCCTTCTTGTTGAACATGAAGGACACACAGCCGGTGGTGCCCAGGTTCCCGCCAAATTTATCGAAGGCGTGGCGCACATCGGCGGCAGTGCGGTTGCGGTTGTCCGTAAGGGCCTCCACAATGACAGCTACGCCGCTGGGGCCATAGCCTTCATAGGTGACGTTCTCGTAGTTGTCGTTATTGCCGTCGCCCGCGGCCTTCTTGATGATCCGGTCGATGTTGTCATTGGGGACGTTGGCTGCCTTGGCCTTGGCGATGGCGTCCCGCAGGCGGGAGTTGGCCGCCGGGTCGGCGCTGCCGCCCTCCTTCACAGCCACGGCCAGCTCACGGCCGATCTTGGTGAAGATCTTGGCCTTGGCGCCGTCGGCCTTTTCCTTTTTCCGCTTGATGTTGTTCCATTTAGAATGTCCTGACATGATAAAACCGCCTATCCAAACTAGAGTATTCTTCGAGACATCATATCACATTTTTTCCAGGATTTCAAGAGCGATTGCCCTTGCCCGGGCCTGTGCCTCTCCCCTTCCCCCGTCCCCCCGGTCGGTGCCTTCCCACAGGACACAGGCGGAAAGGCCGGTGTTCATCACGGAGAAGGCCCGCTCCAGCTGGTGGGTACACACCTCTACAGCGTAATCGTCCTGAGAGCCCATGGTCAGCAGCAGCACGGCCTGGCGGTGCTTTTTCACCGGCGGGTTCAGGCCCAGGGAAAACCGGGCCTCGAAATACCGCTGGGTGCGGTCCAGCCAGGCCTTCACCGGCGCGGGAAAGGAGAAGTTGTACACCGGGGAGGCCACCACCAGCAAATCGCACTGGCGAAAGGCACGGTCAAAGCCGTCCATGTCGCTGAAAACGCAGCCCTCCTGTTTGGCACAGGCCCCGCAGCCCACACAAGGGTGGAAGCTTTCCTCATACAGGTTTAGTTCCTGAACCTGCCACTCCCGGTTCTCTGAGAAGGCCTCCAAAAAAGCGTCCAGCAGCCCACGGGTGTGGCCGTGGCCCTGGGGTGACCCAAAGAGCACCAGAACTTTTTTCTTTTGAAACAAAGACATGGAACCACCTTTCCAAAACTGCGCCGGTTATCCCAGCACCCCTAAATGCTCCAGCAGGATCTTCAGGCCCATCAGGATGAGGATGACGCCCCCTGCCAGCTCGGCCTTGCTCTTGTACTTGGCCCCGAACAGGCTGCCCGCCTTTACGCCCACCATGGACAGCACAAAGGTGATCACCCCGATAAAGCTCACCGCCGCGCCGATGTTCACGCTCAAAAAGGCGAAGCTCACCCCCACAGCCAGGGCGTCGATGCTGGTGGCAATGGCCATGGGCAGCATGGCCTTCACTGAAAGGGAGGCGTCCGGACATTCCTCCTCTTTGGAGAGGGATTCCCGGATCATGTTGCCGCCAATGATGGCCAGCAGGCCAAAGGCGATCCAGTGGTCGATAAAGGTGATCTGCTCCCGGAACTGGGCCCCCACAAAGTAGCCGATCAGGGGCATCAGTGCCTGAAAGCCGCCGAACCACAGCCCCACCAGGGCCATTTGCCCCGCATTTACCTTCCGCAGAGCCAGCCCCTTACATACCGCCACGGCAAAGGCGTCCATCGAAAGCCCCACCGCCACCAAAAACAGTTCCAACAGTCCCATTGCTTTTACCTCCAGATCTCCCAGGGCCGCGCATGAAAAAAGACTCGCGGAAAACGCCCCATCCCGTGACGGAACAGGCGTTTTCCATGAGTCTCGTTTTTTCAGGCAATACCAGGCCCCAGCCAATGTGTTGACATTGCCGCGGCAGCCGGACGGCCCGCCGCAAACTACTCCCCCAGGGAAGCGACCTCACGCAGTGCGTGAAAATCTGTGGGTTTGATTATAGCCCATGAAAAGGCGGTAAGTCAAGGCAAACCTGCTCTTTTCGGGGAAGGTGGGATGGGTGGCTCTGATTGGCGCCTCTGTGTACGGGCATCGCTGGACGGGGTTTCAAAGCACGGTGCCTCCGCGCCCGCTCTCGGGGCTATCACCTGCGGAAAGGGCAACCTCGGTGCCACCGCGCCCGGGCAGCGCCCTATCACCCTACGGGTGCATGCGGGCGCTGCCCTGCTTTTCTTTTCCCGGCTACGCCGGGTAAGGCCGTAAGGCTCCGCCTTACCAACCGCAGCCTTTGAAAGAAGTCCAGTACGTCCTGCGGACGTACTACGAAAACTTTTACTCGCCTACGGCGCGGACGTGCGCTGACTGCCAGCACAGGCGCGGCCTTTGCCGCCGCCCCAAAGCGCGAATTGTCCTGCGCGGCCACGCGCTTGAAAAGGCTGGCGAAACTTTTACTTGTCTCCACCCAGCTCAAGCGCGGGCTTTCCAGCTAGCGTCTCTCAGCAGGCCCCGGCGCCTTAAAGCGCCGTTCGCGGCTTGTCCCGCGCGGCCACGCGCCGCGACTTGAGCGCTCAGGCACTGGGCAGCTTCCAGATGTCCCGGTTGTACTCCGCCACGGAGCGGTCCGAGGAGAAGTACCCGGCCTTAGCAATGTTTACAAGCATCTTCTTAGCCCAGGCCATCCGGTCCTCAAACTCCTTAAAGGCCCTCTCCTTCACCTGGATGTAGTCCTTCACATCCAGCAGTGCCATGAACCAGTCCTTACGGGACATGTCCTTGTACAGGCGGGCCAGGTTCTCCGGGTCGCCCAGGCGCATCATGGTGGGGCTGATGATGAAGTCCACCAGCTGGCTGATCTCTTCATCCTTGCCGTAGTAGTCCCCGGGACGGTAGGCGGAACGGGCGTACAGGTCCATCACCGTCTCGCTGGACTGGCCGAAGATATACACGTTGTCCTCCCCCACCAGGTCGTGGATCTCCACGTTGGCGCCGTCCATGGTGCCCAGGGTGATGGCACCGTTGAGCATGAACTTCATGTTGCCGGTGCCGCTGGCCTCTTTACTGGCCAGGGAGATCTGCTCAGAGATATCGCAGGCGGGGATGAGCTTCTCCGCCCAGGTGATGTTGTAGTTCTCCACCATGACTACCTTCAGCCAGGGGCTCACGTCCGGGTCGTGGTCGATCAAATCCTGGAGGCACAGGATCAGGTGGATAATATCCTTGGCGATGATATAGGCCGGGGCCGCCTTGGCGCCGAACACCAGGGTGATGGGCCGCTGGGGCTTGTTCCCCGCTTTGATCTGCTGATATTTCCAGATGATATACAGGGCGTTCATCTGCTGGCGCTTGTACTCGTGCAGGCGCTTGATCTGGATATCGAAGATGGAGTGGGTATCGGTCTCCACCCCGGCCTTCTCCTTCAGCTCGGCGCACAGGGCCTTCTTGTTCTGGTGCTTGATGTCCAGCAGGCGGCGCAGGGTGTCCTCGTCGTCCTGGAACTGGAGCAGCTTTTCCAGCTCTGCCGCGTCCTTTTTCCAGCCGGGGCCGATCTTTTCCGTGATAAAGGCGGCCAGGGCGGGGTTGCAGTGCATCAGCCACCGGCGGAAGGTGATGCCGTTGGTTTTGTTGTTGAACTTCTCCGAGTAAATGTCAGCAAAGGCCTTCAGCTCGGACTTCTCCAAGATCTCCGTGTGAAGGCTGGCCACCCCGTTGACGGAGAAGCCGTAGTGGATGTCCATGTGGGCCATGTGCACCAGGCCGTTTTCATCCATAATAGCCACCTTGGGGTCGGGGTATTTCTCCTTGACCCGGCGGTCCAGCTCCTGGATGACGGGCACCAGGCCGGGCACCGCCTCTTCCAGGAAGTCCAGGGGCCACTTCTCCAAAGCCTCCGCCAGGATGGTGTGGTTGGTGTAGGCGCAGGTCTTGGACACGGTGGCAATGGCCTCGTCCATGGAGAGGCCCCGGGCGGTCAGCAGCCGGATGAGCTCCGGGATGACCATGGAGGGGTGGGTGTCGTTGATCTGGATGACGGCGTGCTCGTGGAGGGAGGTGAGGGGCCAGCCCTTGTCCTCCATCTCCTTCAGGATGAGCTGGGCGGCGCAGCTGACCATGAAGTACTGCTGATACACCCGCAGCAGCCGGCCGGGCCGGTCGCTGTCATCGGGGTAGAGGAACAGGGTCAGGTTGTGCTGGATATCCGTTTTGTCAAAGTCAATGCCCTGCTTCACCAAGCCCTCATCCACAGTGGCCAGGTCGAACAGATGCAGCTTGTTCACACCGTTGTCATAGCCGGAGACATACAGGTCATACAATACGCCCTCCACGTCCCCCTGGGGGAAGGGCACGGTGAACCGGGTGCCCGTCTCCTGCAGCCAGCTCTTGGGGGAGAGCCAGGCGTCGGGGCGCTCCACCTGCTTGTGGTCCTCAAAGTACTGATGGAACAGGCCGAAGTGGTACAGCAGGCCCACACCGTCCCCGGGCAGGCCCAGGGTGGCGGCGGAGTCCAGGTAGCAGGCGGCCAGGCGCCCCAGGCCCCCGTTGCCCAGAGAGGGCTCGTTCTCCACCTCTTCCACGGCGGAGAGGTCCTTGCCGGCCTCGGCCAGGGCCTCCTTCACCTCATCGTAGATTCCCAGGTTGATCAGGTTGTTGGAGAGCAGCTTGCCCACCAAAAACTCCGCGGAGATATAGTACAGCTTTTTCTCCCCCTGGATGCGGGGGGCGGCGGCCAGCTTCTCCTGGGTCAGCTCCAAAAGGGCCTGGTAAATCTCCTTGTTGTCCGCAGCCATCAGGCCCTTAGAAAACCGAAGGCCCACTTTCTGCTCCAATTGGTCACGCATCCGCATGGCTCTTATCTCCTTTCTTCGCAGCCTTGCCCGCCTTTTTCTCAGGCTTGGCTGTCTGGCTCTTCCCGGCCTTCTGTGCAGGCTCTTCCGCGGGGCCCTTGCCGGGCTCACTCTTCGAGGCACGGCCGTAAATCAAGGAGAGCCGGGCCATTTTCCCGGCCAGCTCCTCATCCATGTCCTCTGGGGACATGCGCCAGCGCCAGTTGGTGCCCCCCACCGTGGAGGGGGTGTTGATGCGGCATTCGCCCCCCAGGCCCAGATAGTCCTGCAGGGGGATGACCGCCAGGTCTGCCACGCTCTCCAGCGCCCCCCGGATGAAGGCCCAGGGGCCGTCCTCCACCGCCTCAAAGCCCAGGTAATCCTTGGCCAGCTGAAGGACCTCCGGCTCTTGGGTGTCCAGCCAGCCCCGGGTGGTGGTGTTGTCGTGGGTGCCGGTGTACACCACGCAGTTGTGGGGATAATAGTGGGGCAGGTAGCTGCTGTCCTCGTTGGGGTCAAAGGCAAACTGCAGCACCTTCATGCCGGGGTAGCCGCTGTTTTTCAGCAGGCGCTTTACCGCGGGGGTAAGGAAGCCCAGGTCCTCGGCGATGATGGCGGCGTTCTCCACGTTCTGGTTGATGGCCCGGATGAAGTCCATGCCGGGGCCCTTGCGCCAGCGGCCGTTGCGGGCGGTGGTGTCCCCGTAGGGGATGGCGTAGTAGCTCTCCAATCCCCGGAAGTGGTCGATGCGCAGCACGTCGTACATGGAGAGGTTCGCCTTGATGCGCTTGATCCACCAGGAGTAGCCGTCCTCCTTCATCACGTCCCAGCGGTAGAGGGGGTTGCCCCACAGCTGGCCGTCGGCGGTGAAGGCGTCCGGCGGGCAGCCGGAGACCTCGGTGGGCACGTTCTTCTCATCCAGCTGGAACAGCCCGGGCTGGGCCCACACGTCGGCGCTGTCCATGGCCACATAGATGGGCGCGTCCCCAATGATCTTCACGCCCCGCTGGTTGGCGTACTCCTTCAGGGCGCCCCACTGCTGGAAGAACAGGTACTGGGTAAAGACGTAGTAGTCCACGTCCTCCTTGTACTTTTCCCGGCACTCCTCCAGGGCGGCGGGGTCCCGCAGGCGCAGCCCCTTCTTCCATTCGGTCCAGGGGCGGCCCTTGTTCTTGTCCTTCAGGGCCATGTAGAGGGCGTAATCCTCCACCCACTCCGCGTTTTCCTGGCGGAACGCCTCCAGGGCCTTTTTGTCCTCAAAGTTTTTAAAAGCCTTGCGCAGCAGCTTTTTCCGGCCGGTGCGCACCACATCATAGTCCACATGAGAGGGGTCCTCCCCCCACTCCACCCGCTTGCAGGCGCCCTTTTTCAAAAGGCCCGCCTCCGCCAGCTGGTCCAGGTCGATATACAGGGGCTCTCCCGCAAAGGCGGAATAGCTCTGATAGGGGCTGTCCCCAAAGCTGGTGGGCCCCAGGGGCAGCACCTGCCAATACCGCTGTTCGGCCTGCACCAGGAAATCCACCCACTCACGGGCGGCCTGGCCGAAATTGCCGATGCCGTATTTCGAGGGCAGGCTGCTCACGGGCAGCAGCACCCCGGCGGCCCGGGTCATCCAGGTGTTCCGTGCCATAACAAAAAACTCCTTTCCAGTTTAAAGGGGCAGGCTTTCCCCGCCCCGTACCTTCATTCTGGGTTTAGTATACCACCTTCTTCCTGGAAACCGCAAGGAAAAATTGGAAAATCCCTCCAATAAACAAAAATCTCATACGAAAAACTTTATCAACTTATTCTTTCTTTTCCTCCGCAAGCCCCCAGGCGCTTTCCCCAAAAGCGTTCTTCTGGTATACTAAACGCTAGAACTTTGCGAGAGAAGGATGAACGTGCCCACAAAATTGCAGGTTTTGGAACAGTATTTTGGCTACGCCTCCTTCCGCCCCGGCCAGGAGGAGCTCATCGACGCCCTGCTGCGGGGCCAGGATGTGGTGGGCGTTATGCCCACTGGGGCGGGAAAATCCCTGTGCTACCAGGTGCCAGCCCTGTTGATGGAGGGGGTCACCTTGGTGGTATCCCCCCTCATCTCCCTAATGAAGGACCAAGTGGCCGCCCTGGTGCAGAACGGCGTGCGGGGGGCCTATCTCAACAGCAGCCTCACCTGGGGGCAGTATCAAAAGGCGTTGCGCAACGCCCGGGCAGGCCTGTACAAGATCATCTATGTGGCGCCGGAGCGCCTGCTCACCCCGGAGTTTTTGGACTTTGCCCAGAGCGTGGAGGTGAGCATGGTGGTCATCGACGAGGCCCACTGCGTCTCCCAGTGGGGGCAGGACTTCCGCCCCAGCTACCTGGACATCCCGGACTTTGTGGACAAGCTGCCCCGGCGGCCGGTGGTCTCCGCCTTTACCGCCACGGCCACCCCCCGGGTGCGGCGGGACATTCTCTCCCTGCTGCGGCTGCGCCACCCCTTTGTGAACGTCACCAGCTTTGACCGGCCCAACCTGTACTTCGAGGTGCGCCGCCCCAAGGACAAGCTGCAGGAGCTGTTCACCCTGCTGGAGCCCCGGCGGGAGAAGAGCGGCATCGTCTACTGCGCCACCCGCAAAGGGGTGGAAGAGGTCTGCACCGCCCTGGGGGAGCGGGGCTTTGCCGCCACCCGCTACCACGCGGGCCTCTCCGACCAGGAGCGCCAGAAAAATCAGGAGGACTTCCTCTACGACCGGGCCACGGTGATGGTGGCCACCAACGCCTTTGGCATGGGCATTGACAAGTCCAACGTCAGCTTTGTCATTCACTACAACATGCCCAAGGATTTGGAGAGCTACTATCAAGAGGCCGGCCGGGCCGGGCGGGACGGCCAGCCCGCCGAGTGCTTTCTGCTGTACAGCGGCCAGGACGTGAGTTTGGCCCGGTTCCTGCTGGCCCACAGCGAAGAGGGCCAGGACCTGGACCCCCGGGCCCAGGAGCAGCTGGCCCAACAAAACGAGCGGCGGCTGCAGGCCATGACGGGCTACTGCCACACCACCAGCTGCCTGCGGGAGTACATCCTCCACTACTTTGGGGAGCACGCCCCCACCCAGTGCGGCAACTGCCAGAACTGCCTGGGGGTCTTCCAGCAGGTGGACGTGACCCAACAGGCCCGGGAGATCACCGTGTGCGTGGGGCACCTGCGGGGCCGCTACGGCGCCGCCATGGTGACCGACGTGGTGCGGGGCAGCAAGAGCGAAAAGGTACTGCGCCAGGGTCTGGACCGTTTCCCCTCCTACGGGAAGCTGCGGGGCCAAAAGGAGGACTTTGTGCGGGAGGTTATCCACACCCTGGTGCTCCAGGGGTTTTTAGAGCAATCCGCCGGGGAATACCCCACCCTGCGCCAGGGGGACCGGGCCCCGGAGCTGCTGCGGGGCGAGGCTTGCGTGCTGCTGCAGGTCCGCCGGGAGGATGGGGACGCCGTCCCCAAAAAGAAGGCCCCCCAGGATTTGCCCAAGGGGGACCCTCAACTCTATGACCGGCTGCGCCAGGTGCGGGCCAAACTGTCCGCCGCCCAGAACGTGCCGGTGTACGTCATCTTCTCCAACGCCACCCTGGACGCCATGGCCGCCTACCGGCCCACCACCCCCGCCCAGCTGCTGGAGGTGCCCGGCGTGGGCCAGGCCAAGCTGCAAAAGTACGGCATGGCGTTTTTAAAGGAGATTCAGCGGTGGGTCCGCGAGCGGGCAGAACAATCCGAGGCGTGACCGGAACGCAGGAGGGGGACATCTGTCCCCCCTTTTTTGGGAGTATGGGAAGGCGGTGGCTTCGCCCCCGCACCCCTTTTAAGACCGTGGGACGCTGTCCCACACCCTGCAAGCCTTTTGAAAAAGGCTTGAGCGAAAACTTTACTTGTCTCCACCCAGCCTGGGCGCGGGCCTATGGGCTAGCGGCCCTCAGCAAGCCCCGCCGCCCTAAAGCGGCGTTCGCGACTTGTCCTGCGGGGTCACCCGCCGCGACTTGTCCCGCGCGGTCACGCGCTTGGCCATCCAGATATCCGGCTTGCCGGGGCCGTTGGCGTCTGGCAGCACCCCCACGATTTGAAACCCCTGCTTCTGGTAAAATTCGTAGGGGTGGCGGGCCAGGTTCCGGATGTTCTGAATCTTCTCAAAGGTGTCCTCAAACAGGTCCCCCTGGCTGAGAGAGGTTTGGAAAAACTCGTCGTCGGTGCCCAGGTACAGGGTCAGGCAGCCGCGGGCGGCCACCTCCCGCTCCAGGGCAGCCACCAGGGCCGCGCCAATGCCCTCGCCCCTGCGGGCCACTGTGACGGCCAGGGGGTGCAGCTCCCAGGCGGTGACGCCGTACTGGGGCATGGCCCCCACAAAGCCCAGCAGGCGGCCCTCCTCCCAGGCCATGAGGGACACGCGTCCCTCTTCTAGGCACAGCTCCATCTGCTGGCGGGCCAGCTCTCCGCTGTAGGCGTGGGGAAAACACTCCTCCAGCAGGGCGGCGGCTTGGCGGAACAAATCCCCGTCCTTTTTAGGGAACTCTCGAATTTCCATGAAAAAACCTCCTTTTGAGGCTTACAGCAGCCCCAGTTCCTCTTTCCAGCGCAGAACCCGCAGGGCGGATTCCTCAATGCGCTCCTCTGAAAGCTCTCCGCTCTCCACCGCGGCCAGTACCGCCGGGTACTGGGTCTCGTAGTCCGAGCAGCACAGCAGGTCGTTGCCCGCCTGTACCGCTTGTACCGCCGCGCTGGAGGCGTCGCAGTACTCCTGGATGGCGTCCATCACCAGGTCATCGGTGATGATGCAGCCGGTAAATCCCAGCTCCTCCCGCAGCGCCCGGTGCCACTCTGGGGAAAGGCTGGCGGGGGCCTCTCCGTCCCGGCAGGTGACAATGTTGTGGCTCACCAACACGCACCCCGCCCCGGCTTGAATGCCCGCCTCAAAGGGGAGGAAGTCCTCCCGCTGGAAGGCCTCATAGGACCGCTCATCCACAGCTATGCCTGTGTGGGTGTCCGGGTTGTTGCCGTAACCGGGAAAGTGCTTGAGCACACAGCCCATGCCCTCCTCTCCGTAAAGGGACACCACCTCCCCCACATACCCGGCGGTGGTCCGGGCGTCCTGTCCCAGGGAGCGGTCGTACATAAAGGCCCCCTCCTGCTGGGTGATGTCGCACACCGGGGCAAAATTTACGTTGAGGCCCAGCCCTTGCAGGGTGCGGATTTTGTCCCTCTCCACAGAGAGGGCAAGATCCAGGCCGCCCGCTTCATAGAGCCTGCGGGGAGACCAGTAGGGCTCATCGCAAATATCTGGGTTGGCGGAAGCCCGCACCACCGTGCCCCCCTCCTCGTCCACACCCAGCAGCAGGGGGACCTTGGCGCTGTCCTGATAGCTTTGGATGTCCGCCCGCACCTGCTCCCGGGTCTTGTCCTGAAAGTCCCGCCCAAAGAGGATGTACCCGCCAAAGTGGTACTGGGCCACAGCCTGGGCGGCTTCCTCTGCCGGCACCCGCACGAAGAACAGCTGGCCCACCTTTTCCTCCAGGGTCATAGAGGCTAAAAGCTCCTCCGGGGCGGAGCTTTTAGCCGCCGGGCTGGGGGTGGGAGGGGCTGCCGCCAGCGCCACCGCCTGGGCGGTGACGGTGTCCCCCACCCGGCCGGCCTCCTCATAGGTGACGGTGGCCCGGCATCCATCCAGCAGGGGATCTCCGGTGACCTGTGTTTCATCGGTGAGCACTACTGTCAGCGCAGAGCCGTCCTCCAGCCGCAGCTCAAAGGCGCTTTTCGAGGCCCGGGCCACCTCGCCCTCCACCGTGGCGGGGGCCGGTTCTGGAGCGGGGCTGGCGGTGGGCTGGGCCGCCGCTTCCACCGCGGAGGAGTGGGCGCTCTCCCCCGCCGGGACGCTGTTCCCGCCGCCCGCCGAGCATCCACACAGGACCAGCACCAGCGCCAAGACCCAAGCCACACACTTTTTTCCCATAATACGCGCCTCCTTTCCCCATGCTTTCAGTATACCCAAGTCCCGGGGAAAAGGCAATGGGCAGGACGCAGAAAGGACACCCGGCACGGGCCGGATGTCCTCTTTCTTCGCAGCCCCAGAGGGGCGTTTTCTGTTGAGTTCTGTTGGGAGGGAGGGCTTTAGCCGTCCACCTCCACGGTCCAGCCAAAGGTGTCCTCCACCTTGCCGGTCTGCAGGCCGGTGACCGTGTCGTACAGCTTCTGGCTGACAGGGCCGATGCCGCCGCCGCCAATCTCCATCACGGTGTCCTCGTAGCGCAGGGCGCCCACCGGGGAGATGACCGCCGCGGTGCCAGAGCCCCAGCACTCCTCCAGAGCGCCGGATTTCGCGGCCTCCACCAGCTCGTCCACGCTGATGCGGCGCTCTTCCACCTCCATGCCCCAGTGCTTGCACAGGTCGATGCAGGAGGCGCGGGTGACGCCCGGCAGGATGGAGCCGTTGAGCATGGGGGTGACTACCTTGCCATTGATCTTGAAGAAGATGTTCATGGCGCCCACCTCTTCAATGTACTTGCGCTCCACGCCGTCCAGCCACAGCACCTGGGAGTAGCCCTCGTCGTGGGCCTTCACCTGGGCCGCCAGGCTGGCCACATAGTTGCCGCCGGTCTTGGCCTCGCCAATGCCGCCCCGCACGGCCCGGACGTAGTCGTCCTCAATCCAGATCTTCACCGGGTCCAGGCCGCTCTCGTAGTAGGCGCCGGAGGGGGACAGAATGATGATGAACAGGTAGGTATCGGAAGGCCGCACCCCCAGGAAGGGGTCGGTGGCAATGACAAAGGGCCGGATGTACAGGCTGGTGCCCGGCTGGGTGGGAATCCAGTCTTTATCCACCTTTACCAGGGTCTTTAGGGCGTTGAGGAAGTCATCGGCAGGGATCTCCGGGATGCACAGCCGGTCGTTGGAGTGGTTGGCCCGGGCGATGTTCTTATCCGGGCGGAACAGCAGCACCCGGCCGTCCTCGGTCTTATAGGCTTTCAGGCCCTCGAACATCTCCTGGCCGTAGTGGAACACCATGGCGGAGGGCTCCAGGGTAATGGGCTGATAGGGGACGATCTTGGGGTCGTGCCAGCCGTGCTCCTTGTTGTAGGGCATAATGTACATGTGGTCGGTAAAGATTTTGCCAAAGCCCAGTTTCGACTGGTCCTGGGGCTTCTGCTTGGGCGTTTTTGTAAGTTCAATCTTGATCTCCTGCATGACAAATAACCTCTCTTTTACCGCGCTGCCGCAAGGTGCGGCCCATCTGGCAGCACTGTTTTAGATTTTTAGGGTTTGCTCTATTATAGCACGAATGGCGGATTTTGCAAGAAGCAATCCACTCTCTTGCAAAAAAGTCCGTGGCCGGACGGGACAAGACGCGAACGCCGCTGAGGGCGGCGGGGTTTTCGGAGAACATCTAGCAAGCGGCCCGCGCTTGGGTCTAGACGAGACCTCTGATGTGCCCGCGAAAGCGTGCGCCGTCCTTTGGCACAAGCGGGCGGGAAGGGCAACCGTCTGCCCCCGCGCCCGGGCCCCGCCCTATCGCCCTACGTTCTCGCCTGCCGGTTCGGTCGGCGCAGAGCGTTTGCCACCGGCAAACTGCGCCCCCGCACCCCACTTCTCGGCTGCCGCCTCGGTCGGCCGCTGGGCAACGTCCCACCGGGACGTAGCGGCCCTTTGAAAAGGTGGACGAAACTTTTATTTGTCTCGCCAAAACTCAAGCGCGGGCATTTGGGCTAGCGGCCCTCAGCAGACCCCGGCGCCTTTAAGCGCCGTTCACGACTTGAGAGCCCAGGCACTGGGCCGCGGCTTGTCCCGTCCGGCCACGGACTTCACAAAAGCCTCAAAGATCTTCCGGCTGTTCTCATCGCTCAGGCGGGAAAACTCCGGGTGCCACTGCACCGCCAGGGCAAACCGGTGCTCCGGCAGGTACACCGCCTCCACCATGCCGTCCGGCGCGGTGGCAGCCACTTCCAGGCCCTTCCCCAATCGTCGGATGCCCTGGTGATGGTAGGAATTGACCCCCATCTTCTCCACGCCCACGGCCTCGAACAGGGGCGTGCCCCGGCGGATGGCCACCGGATGGGCCACCTTGTCGTAGGGCGGGGTCTCGTGGTGCTGCACGCCGCTGGGGCACTGGGTGGGGATATCCTGGTACAGGTCCCCGCCCAGCATCACATTGAACAGCTGGATGCCCCGGCAGATGCCCAGCATGGGCTTGCCGGTCTCCAGGGCCAGGGGGAAGAAGGCCTGCTCCATGCTGTCCCGCTGGGGCACCAGGGGCCCCAGTTTCTCCGAGGGTTCCTCCCCGTAGAGGCTGGGGGGCAGGTCGTGGCCGCCGGGGAACAGGAACCCGTCGAAGGTTTGGGCATAGCGCTGCAGGACGGCGGGGTCGGTAGTCAGGGGCAGGATGACCGGCGCGGCACCGGCGGCCTCCAGACCCTGTGCATAGCCGGGCAGCATCCAATAGCTCTCCAGCTTTTCATCGTATAGGGACACAATGGCGATCATGGGTTTCATGGGCAAGCGTCTCTCCTCTCCGAATTTCATGGAAATCCATGTCCATTAGCATAGCACAGGGGGAGGGAATTTTGCAAGGCCCAGTGCCTGGGCTCTCAAGTCGCGGCGGGTGACCCCGCAGGACGAGTCGCGAACGGCGCTTTCAGGCGCCGGGGCTGGCTGAGAGGCGCTAGCCCAAAAGCCCGCGCCCAGGTTGGGTGGAGAAACGTAAAAGTTTTTAGTCAAGTTTTTTTCAAAAAACTTGCGAGGTGTGGAGCAGAGCTCCACGGCCCTAAGGGGGTTGCAAGGACCGTAGCCCCTGCCTTCCCCTACTTCCAAAAAAAGGGGGACGTATGTCCCCCTCTTGGGGTGCCACCGCGCCCGGGCCTCGCCCTATGCGCTGCGCGCCGTGCGGGCGTTGCCCTGCATTTCTTTCTCCGGCTGCGCCGGGTTCAGGTCGCGCCTTTTTGAAAAAAGGCGCCCCAAAAACTTTTACTCGCCTACGGCGTGCTCACCCGCTTGCCATTTTTCATAACCCCCGGTATAATAATAAAAAATCCACAAAACTTTCGGAAAGGATGCGATCCTCATGGCGATTCTTCACTGCAATTTCTTCTCCAAGGCCCTGATGCGCCCGGTGCCCATCACCGTGGTGCTGCCCACCGACAAACGGGTGGGACCCCAGGGCACGCCTCCTGCCGGGCCCTTTAAGACCCTCTACCTGCTCCACGGCATCTTTGGCGATGAGACCGACTGGGTCTGCGGCACCCGGGCCCAAGCCTGGGCCACTGAACGCAACCTGGCCCTGGTGATGCCCGCTGGGGAAAACAGCTTCTATGTGGACCACCCCAATGCCAGCCGCAACTACGGCCAGTTCATCGGCGAGGAACTGGTGGAATTCACGCGCCGCACCTTCCCCCTCTCCTCCAAGCGGGAGGACACCTTCATCGGCGGGCTTTCGATGGGCGGCTTTGGGGCCATTGTCAACGGCCTGAAGCACCCCGAGACCTTTGGCGCGGTGTGCGCCCTGTCCTCCGCCCTGATCTTGGACTCCATGCTGGAGAACACCCAGTACACCGGCGACCTGATGACCAACAAGGGGTATTACGAGTCCGTGTTCGGGGACCTCTCACAGGTGCGGGGCGGCCCCGCCGACTACGACGCCCTGGCCGAAAAAGCCGCCCAGGCCCCCGTGCGCCCCAAGTTCTACCTGGCCTGCGGCACCGAGGACGGCCTCATCACCGTGAACCGCCAGTTCCGGGACCACCTGCTGGCCCTGGGCTTCGACGTCACCTATGAGGAGGGCCCCGGCGTCCACGACTGGTACTTCTGGGATGAATACATCTTAAAGGCCATGAACTGGCTGCCCCTGGCCGACGCCCAGCAGGGCCTCAGTTCGGGCCATGTGTCCGGCGCGTGACCTCTCTGGACACAGGAAAAGGAGAGAGCGTTTGCTCTCTCCTTTTTTTCGTGAAATCAGGTCGTTGACGTGCCGCCCGCCCTTTGTATATTTACTGAACAGCATTTATTGTGTCCGTTATTATTGGTAAAAACAACTTCTGAGGAAAAGGAAAATGGGCTTTTCCCCTTTTCTTTGGCATTATGTATATGCTTGCCGAATACGGCGCATTCAAAATGGCAAACAACATTACTGTTAACAAACTGAATACCCCAGATTTAGGAATGATTATAGCTGGAGCGATAATCTCTGCAATCGGTATGTTGGTAGGTTCGTTGTGGAATAAGAAACGCTACATTCAAAACAAAAAAGATAAATAGCAAAGAGAAAGCTTATAGTTTATCAAGCAGATAAATCCTAAGTTGCAGAACAAAAAACAGGAATTTGTTCGTCGGCTCTTGCCTACTTTCCTCAAAAAACGAAATCAAAATTAAATCAAGTCTAAGCGAAACACAAACCGTCCTTTTGTATGATGAAATCCCATCAAACGAAAGGACGGTGTTTTTTATGGGCGCTTGCAGGCGGGCCGCCCTTTACCTGGCCCGCAAGAAAGGAAAGGCTATCCTTCTTTTCCTGATCTTCTTTTTGGTATCTGCCCTTTTGCTGATTTGCTTTTCTGTTTTGGATGGAACAGGACAGGCAGCCAGAGACCTGCGTTCAAATATCGGTGCTGCCTTTACTATCCGGCCCTATGCGCAGATGACTTGGGAGGATGGCGCTCTCAGTGAAGGGACAACACCTGTGGTCTCCCAGCAGAGCATTGACGAGGTGATCGCCGCTGCCCAGGGGCACGTGAAAGCCTACAATACGGAGCATTATGGCTATGCCAAGAGCGAACAGCTTCACTTCCTGCCGGGTGCCGGGGACAATGAGGCCAGCAACATGGGACAGGTAACTGCTGTGCGGGATTCTGGACTTACGGATGTGTTTCTGAATGAGGAATATACGTTGCTTGCCGGCCGCCATATCCAGCCGGACGATGAGAATATAATCCTCATCAGCACAGAGCTGGCAGCGGAAAACAGTCTGGAAGTTGGCGATGTACTCACCTTTAGCGGAAGAGTTCTGTTTGATGGGACTGACATCGCCACCACTGGATTGGCGGATCACCGGCGCAACCATGTGGCGTTTATCTTCCAAGCGTACAACCTCATCGACTACTTGACTCCCACGGAGAATGTGTCGCTGACCTCCAAGCTGCCGCCGCTGCCCGTTCTGGAGCGCCTGGGTCTGACGAAAGAGGAAACGAAGCGCAATGTGCTGAAACTCTCCGGCGGCCAGCAGCAGCGGGTGGCCATCGCCCGGGCCCTGGCAAGCGAGGCTCCGGTGATCCTGGCGGACGAGCCGACTGGCAATCTGGACGAGGACACCGCCCAGGACATCACGGAAATTCTCAAAGAGAGTGCCCACAAGATGAACAAGTGTGTGGTGGTCGTTACCCACTCCCACGAGCTGGCAAAACAGGCTGATGTGGTGTTCCGGATAAAGCAGGGGGCGCTGTGCCTTGTCTCCCGCCCCAAAGGGTAGCCGCATCCGGCCCTGTCACCCCTCTTTCCACGTCAGCGCTCCCGCAGATTTGCCCTTTTCAAGAAAAAGCCGTCCGGCTCCCCTGTATGGGGCCGGGCGGCTTAGGCGTTTTTGTTTATTGTTCTGGCAGAAGCCTTATCAAGCATTGGTACACCATGTCGCAGATAGTGACCGGATGCTGCTTCACCCCGGCCCGCTCCATCCGTTCCAGCACAGCTTTCTCCCCTCCATTACCAAAACGCACCTGGTTTCGGCCTGTTCGGCCCAAGCCGGGTGCGTTTTCTCTTTTTGCTCCGGTATTCCGCCCCTTTCTTTACAGCGCCCCCTGCCCTGAGAACCACCGTTTGGCCACCTCCTCATAGTGGAGGTACAGCACCCCGAACCGGTGGCGGTAATAGGGCTTCCAGGGTTTTTCCTTGCCGCAGAAATGGAGAATGGCTGTGTGCCGCATCACCCAGGGCAAATCCGCCTCTCCCATGCTGCGCATCAGGTAGCTGCTGTAATTTCTGGCATCATAATTCCAGATTACGTCATCCAAGGGCAGAACCCGGTCCCCGTACAGGGCATTGAGCACATCCTGGTCAGGGAGCACCAGCTCTCTGCTGTGCTCCTCCACAAAGGAAAAGAGCTCTTGGGGCCGGATTTCCTCCCGGCAGCGCTCCAGGTCCATCAGCAGCACTCCCGAGTTGTAATAATCCCCCTCTGTGCCCAGGCGCACACGGTTCAAGCTGTTTGCCAGCTCTGTTTTCCCTGTATGGGCAGCTGCGGCAAAGAGGTTTCCCTGCAAGTCCATCTGCCACAGGGGCTTCAAGGGATTGATGACTAGGATATCCGGATCCAGGTACAGCACCCGATTCACCTCCCGCGGGAGCAGGTGGCCCGCCAACAGCCGGTAATACATCTCCTGGGGATACTGCTTTGTCACCGGCGCCTTGGAAAACAGGCTCTCCCCCACTGGGATGGGGCAAAGCTCCCAGCCGTGCATTTTCAAACTCTCTCCCAGCCCATCCAGCTTCTGCCGGGGGATGGACCGGTGCAGCAGGTATACGGAACCTGTCTCCCCCGGGCAATTCTGACAGAGGGATGCCAGCAGCACCTGCAGCTGTGGCAGGTAGTTTTCGTCAAGGCTGACCAGCAGATTCATGCTCTCCCTCTTTCTTTCCATCCTCCAGACCCTGGGCAGCATGGAGTGGAAACGCTCCCGCCTCTGCGCCGGAGCCCACCAGGACGCCTTTGCGCCGGTTTGCGCCAAGCCTTCGATCCTCTTCCTTCATAACGGGCCTTCCTTTCTAAATGGTATCGCGCCATCTCACAGGGGGAAAAACGCCATGGCAACGCTTTCCACTCCCAAAACGATAAGGTACAACCCGGCCAGGTAGCCCAAAGCTGCGGCGGCGCTGAAGGGCATTACAGCCAGAAGCACCCCAGCGACTAAACCGATGAGATTGAGCGCGAGAGCGAAGCAGTACATACCTCTCCCCGCCGCCAAACGCACCTGGGGCAAGCCCGCCAGCCGGGAGATGCAGTGGGCAATAAACCACACAGCGAACAACAGGGAAAACACTGCAATTCCCACTCCGGGATTGACAAGGATCACCACCCCGGACATGACGCTGAGCACCCCGGAAACCAGGGAAACCAACGGCCCCAACCCTGTAAACCGTTCCACTCGGATATAGCGCAGGATATCGGCCACTCCCACAATCACGCCGGCAATGCCGTAGGCATAGGCCAGGCCTTCCACCGCCAGATCGGGGTTCATCAGGGAGGCGGCCCCCAGGGCGATGAGGGCAACGCCCACCAACAGATCCCACCAGCCAATCCGCCGGTACCAGGGCCTTTTCTGCCAAGGGGCTCTCATGGCTTGGAGCCCCCTTCCAGAATACCCATAAACTCCTCCCCGGTGATGGTTTCCTTTTCGTAGAGATATTTGGCCAGCTCATGGAGCTTGCCGCTGTTGTCTGTCAATATCTTCTTCGCCTTTTCATGCTGGGCCTTCACCAGGTCCACTACCTGCTGGTCAATTTGGGCGGCGGTCTCCGCAGAGCAGGCGAGGGAGGTGTCGCCCCCCAGGTATTGGTTCTGCACGGTCTCCAAGGCCACCATGTCAAAGTTGCGGCTCATGCCGTAGCGGGTGATCATGGCCCGGGCCAATTTCGTGGCCTGCTCAATATCGTTGCTGGCGCCGGTGGTGATCGAGCCGAACACCACTTCCTCGGCGGCCCGGCCCCCTGTCAGGGTGGCAATTTTATTTTCCAACTCCTCCTTGGTCAGCAGGTTTTTCTCCCCGGTGTCCACCTGCATGGTGTAACCCAAAGCTCCGCTGGTGCGGGGGATGATGGTAATTTTCTGCACGGGGGCGGAATGGGACTGTTTTGCCGCCACCAAGGCGTGGCCAATCTCGTGATAAGAGACAATGAGCTTCTCTCGGTCCGAGAGGACGGCGTTCTTCTTCTGGTACCCGGCAATCACCGTCTCAATGCTCTCTTCCAGGTCGGCCTCCGTCACCACAGTGCGGTTTTGCCGCACTGCCCGCAGGGCGGCCTCATTGATAATATTCGCCAGTTCTGCGCCAGAGGCACCCGCAGCCATGCGGGCAATGGTGTGGAAGTCCACATCCGGGGCCACCCTGATCTTTTTGGCGTGCACCTTCAAAATGGCCTCCCGGCCCTGCAGGTCCGGCAGCTCCACAGGCACCCGGCGGTCAAACCGCCCGGGGCGGGTCAAGGCAGGGTCCAGGCTCTCCGGCCGGTTGGTGGCCGCCAGAATGATGACCCCCGTGTTTTCCTCAAAGCCATCCATCTCTGTAAGCAGCTGGTTCAATGTCTGCTCCCGCTCGTCGTTCCCGCCTATGCTGCCTGCGTTTCGCTTTTGGCCGATGGCGTCGATCTCGTCGATAAACACAATGCAGGGGGCCTTTTCCTTTGCCTGCTTAAAAAGGTCCCGCACCTTAGAGGCGCCCATGCCCACAAACATCTCCACAAACTCACTGCCAGACATGGAGAAAAAGGGCACGCTTGCCTCTCCGGCCACCGCCTTGGCCAGCATGGTCTTGCCGGTGCCGGGAGGGCCCACCAGCAAGATCCCCTTGGGCATGGAGGCCCCAGCCTCGGTGTACTTTCTGGGGTTATGAAGATAGTCCACAATCTCCTTCAGGCTTTCTTTGGCCTCATCCTCGCCGGCCACATCAGAAAATTTGATGCCCTTGGTGGACTGGACATACACCTTGGCGTTGGATTTTCCAAAGCTCATCGCGTTGGGGCCGCCAGCCCGCTGCATCAGTTTTTTATTCATATAGTAGCCCAGCAGGGCGAACAGGACAATGGGCAGCACCCAGCTGATGAGGAAGCTGAGCATGGGGTTTGCCCGCTGCAGGATCTGCCCCGAGTACTGGGCTCCGGAATCCTTAAGCAGCTGGGCAAGTTCCGGATCGGGAATCATACCCGCCTTATAGATGGCGGTGCCCTCTTTGTTGGTAAAGACAACCTGGTTTTCTGTCTCATCCACCTCTACCAGGCCCAGGTCCTTGTCCTCTGCCATTTGGACAAAGGTGCCGTAGTCCACCTCTTTCACCCGGTGCTGGACAATCATCGGCGTGATCAGCATATTAAACAGCAGGAGCACCGCCATCACGATGAGGCCGTAATAAATCAACGGTTTTTTGGGGGATCTCACTTCTTTCATCGCTTGTTCCTTTCTTCCGTTTCAAAACTTTGCTGTGCGTAAATTGCCTGCATGGAGAGCAGCAGCGCCCGTTCCACAGCCAAAAGGGCGAAATCCAGGGCATACTCCGCCAGAAATGCTTGTTCGTCCGCGGGGGCTTCGCTCTGTTGCACCGCCGGCCCCAAGCTGCTGGCCATCAACTGAAGCTGGCTTTCCATTTTTTCATACGTTTCCGAAAGCTCTCGGGCCACGGCCCCCTTGGAGTGGGCCAGCCTCTGGGCCAGAGTTAAAGCTGTTTCCGCGCACTGTCGCTCCTGCTCCGCAATCTCCCGGTCCAGTGTTCCGGCGTCCGCTGTCTCGGTCAGGCGCAACCGGCTGTGGAGCCTGGCAACACGGTCATCCAGCTCACAAAGCTTTACGCTCATGATCTCATGCGCCACGCTTGATCTCTCCTTTCCATTGGGTCTGCCTGCATTCTACAGCGGAATGGCGGACGCGTCCAGAATCACTTCTCCCATTCTGTCTGGACAAAAAAGCCGGATTGTAAAAAAACTTTACAATCCGGCAAAACTGTCCATCTGCTTTTTATAGGTTGGCCCCTTCCTGCGGGGATATGCCCTCGGTCATCAGCAAAAACACGGTATGGACAATCCTGTCCAAGTTTTTGGTGTCCTCCGGCCCCCAGCTTTGAAACAGCCCCAGAATAGCCCCCACATGGTACCGCAGGATGAGCTTTATCTCCCCGCGGCTGCACTGGGCATACAGCCCCTTCTCTTCGATAATCTTCTCAAAGATATTCTGAATGGACTGGGCTACCATCCGCTGCAGCTCCTCCCCGTAAGGGGTGCGCTCTACACGGCGCAAATAGGGCATGGCCTCCAGCGCCATGACGAACAGGCAGCGAAGGCCCTTTTCTCCCCCTGCCTGTGCTTTGGCCTCCAGCAAGGCGCGCTGCCCCTGCTGTTCTAAAATCCAGCGGAACATCTCAGGAATATCCGCAAAGTGATAATAAAAGGTTTGGCGGGTGATGTGGCATTCCTCCACAATATCCTTTACCGTCAGCTTTTTCGCATGCTTCTCGATTAAAAGCTTCATGGCTGCCTGGGCAATGACCTCTTTCATATCAACCGGCACGGCATTTCCTCCCCCCTGGCCATCCTCGATGGCCGCCTCTGAATATTATACCCGGGTCCGCCGCTTTTTTCAATGCGTATCTTTGCAAGGCGTTCAGCGGCGGCCCCTATTCCCCCCTGTGGGATGGTGCAGCTCTCCCAACAGCGCAAGCGCCGCATCTCGCCGGGCCCAGAGGCGCGGGCCTTTCCAAAAGGCGCTTTTGCGGGAGCACCTTGACAAATGGCGGTTCTTCCCCAATAATAAGAGAAAAGAACCTATTGGAAGGGAGCAGGACTTATGAACAAAATCCATACTGAGAACGCCCCCGCCGCCATTGGCCCCTATTCCCAGGGGTATGAGGTAAACGGCGTGGTGTACACCTCCGGCCAGCTGCCGGTGGACCCCCAGACCGGCGCGGCGCCGGAAGGCATCACCGCCCAGGCGGAGCAGAGCTGCAAGAACGTGGGCGCCATTTTGGAGGCCGGCGGCTCTGGGTTTGAGCAGGTCTTTAAGACGCTGTGCTTCTTGGCGGACATGAAGGACTTCGCCGCCTTTAACGAGGTGTACGCCAAATATTTCACCTCCAATCCCGCCCGCAGCTGCGTGGCGGTGAAGGAGCTGCCCAAGGGCGTGCTGTGCGAAATTGAGGCCATTGCCCTGAAAAAGTAAACAGCCAACAAAAAAAGCGCCGGAGATGCCCGGTGCTTTTTATGCAGCAGAAAAGCCCCCGGCATACGGGGGCTTTTTCGCGTTTAGTGGTCACAGGGCAAAGTCGCCGTTGCGGAAGATTTCCACCTCCCGGCCGTCCTCTGTGGTGCCCACAATCTTCATGTCGGGGGTGCCGATCATGAAGTCAATGTGGATGGTGGAATCATTAAACAAGTCCGGATGGCCCGCGGGGGAGGAGTTGAGCCCCCGGCCCAGCGCCAGGTGGCAGCTGGCGTTTTCGTCGATGAGGGTGGTGTAGTACACCAGGCCGCTCATGCTGATGGGGGAATGGTACTCCACCAAAGCGGCCTCGCCCAGGTAGCCGGCGTTTTCGTCAGTGGCCACCAAAGCTTCCAGCATCTCCTTGCCGGCGCCGGCCAGGACCTCCACCACCTTGCCCTTTTCAAAGCGGAAGCCGAAGTTCTCAATCTTCTTGCCGCCCAGCACCAAGGGCCGGGAGGCGTACACCACGCCGTTTGTCTCGTACTTGGCGGGGGTGGTGCAGATTTCCTCGGTGGGGATGTTGGGGGTGAAGGGGATGGCGGGGGCGCCCTCGTGGCCGAATTTGGACCAAGGGGTCAGGCCCACGGTGAGGTCCGTGCCGTTCCCGGCGGTGTAGTGGAGCTTTGTCAGCTTCAGGGCGTCCACGGCCTTACCGCGGGCTGCCTTCTGGGCGTGGAGCTCCTCCCAGGTTTTCACCACGTCGTTGTCCTCGTCGATATAGCACAACTTCAAGAGGATTTCCCACAGCTCCCGAAGGGCCTCCTCCCCCTTTTTCTCCAGGATGTACTCGGCCCACTCCACGGTGGGCACCATAGCGATGAGCCACTGGCAGTGCTTCTCCCGGCTGGCCTTGCGCATGATGTTCCGCACGCCGTCCACATGGGCGAAAATGGCGTTGGACTCCTTCTCGCTGACGCCCTCCATCAGCTGAGGGTTCACGCCCTCCAGGCGGACATAGCAGGCGCCCTCGTCCAGGTACTTCTGGTACATGGAACGCTCCCAGTCCTCCACCCGGCGGACGTCCTCATCGGGGCGGTAGTGGGCGGCCACCTTTAAGCTGGCCTGGTCCAGGTAGTTGACAACCACATTGCCGGCGCCCAGCTTGTAGCACTCCTCGGCGAAGAGGCTGGCAAACTGCCAGCCCTCGATGGCGGCTTCCACCAAAACGGTCTGGCCCTTCTGCACATTCAGCCCCACCCGGGCCAGGGTGTAGGCGTATTTACGTTTCATAGTTTCCAAGTCCATGGGATGTTCCTCCTTTTGCGCGCTTTATCTATGCGCCATTATACCGCAGCAAAGCAGAAATGTAAATCCCTCTTCGCCGCCGGGACAAAAGGAACACAGCGGGGGACTTTTGCACGGGCGGAACCGGGCGCAGCTCTCCACGCCTCTCTACTGGGCCACAGTGTACAGGGAGTAGAACAAGCCCTTGCGGTCCATCAGCTCTTGGAACTGGCCGGTCTCCACCACGCGGCCGTGGTGCAGCACCAGGATGCCGTCGTACCGGCTAAGGAGCGCCTCATCCAAGGAGTGGGTGACCACCACCCGGGTGAGGCCCTCCAAATCCAGGATGGAGCTGGAGATGCGGAAGGCTGTCTCCTTATCCAGGGAAGCGGTGGCCTCGTCCACCAAAAGCACGGGGGTGTGCCGCAGCAAACACCGGGCAATGGACACCCGCTGGCGCTGGCCGCCGGAAAGCCCCGAACCGTTCTCCCCGCAGAGGCAGTCCTCGCCCTTCTCCTGGATGATGGGGGCAAGGCCCGAAAGCTCCTCGGCCCGCTGGACCTGCTGGGGCGGGAAGTCCCGGAACATGGTGATGTTGTCCCGCAAGGTGCTGTTGAACACGAACACGTTCTGCTCCACCATGGAGACCAGCTCGTAAAGGGACTGGGTGCTGACGGTGGAAAGCTCCCGGCCGTCGTAGAGGATTTCCCCGGAGTAGCCGCCGTGGCCCGCCATGAGCAAATTCAGCAAGGTGGACTTCCCCGATCCGGAAGCGCCCACCAGGGCGTAGCTCTTCCCCGCCTGGAACTGGGCGTTTACGTGGTGGAGCACCTCCTCGCCCTCTTGGTAGGAGAAGGAGAGGTCCCGCACCTGGATGCCCTCCTCCAGCTTTTTGGGGATGGGCGCGCCCTCCTCCCGGACGTTTTGGGAGAGGGATTCCGCCAGCTTGTCGATAAGGGCCAAAGCCGACCGGCGGTTGGCCAGCATCTCAGGCCCCTCCTGCAGGAACATGATGGAAAGCCCGCTGAGCTGGAGGAACACCCCGGCCACGCCGGGAGTGACGCCTTTGCCCGCCAAAGCCAGCACAGCCGCCGCCAGGAACACCCCGAACTGGGCCACCACCCCCGCCACGCTGCCCAAGGAGCGCAGCACCTGGGCCAGGCACATCCGGCGGCGCTTGGCCTCTTGGGCCTGGGCGTTGCTTTGGGAAAACAGCCGCAGGATCTCCTTCTCGGCTTTGAAGCTCTTCACCACAGAGAAGCCAGTGAGGCCGTCTTTGACCATGGAGAGGAAACTGTCGTTTTTCCGGGAGACTTCCTGCTCCCGGCTGGCCAAGTGCTTGCCCGCCACCAGAGAGGCGCCCAAAGGCAGTAGGGAAAGCACCAGGGCAATCAAGGTGAGCAGCGGGCTGTACCAGAGCATCATCAAAAAGGCGCCCACGCAGAGGATGGCATCCATCACCAGGTCAAAGAGCTTTTCCAGGTAGTTTCCTTCAATGCTGTTGGCGTCGTTGGAGAGGGCGGACAAATAGGTGGAGGTGCTCTCCCGGGAAAAGGTGGAGATGTTCTTCTTTAAAAGCTGGCTGTAGGCGTAATCCTTATACTGGCCCATGGCCCGGGTGAAGAACCGGGGCAGGGCGTAGGCCCGGACGGCGCCCACCAGAACGATGGTGGCCACAATGCCCAAAAGCACCCAGCAGATACCTCCCAGGGAAAGGGTGTTGCCGCTGCCCGCCATCAAATCCATAATCTGCTGGAGCAGCCAGGAGATGACCAGGTTCGCAAAGGCCATCACCACGGTGGCGGCAAAGGCCAGGATAAAATTTAATTTGTTCCTTCTGTAGAATTGGCGGACAAAGGGCCGCCGGATTTCACGCTTCTTCATGACAAACCTCCTCCCACAGGGCCCAAAGGCCGGGGTAATCGCTTTCGTTGTCCTTCAGCTGGACTTCCACGCCCTCCATGGCGGTGGGGCCGAAATCGTCGTAGGCGGCGGCGTCCCGCTGCGGGGTGATGAACTTGTGGTGCTCTAAGCCGTAGCTGGGGGCGGCGTCGAACCGCAGGGCCAGCTGGCGGGCCTGGCGCAGGTACTCTTTCGTCCGCTCCCTATCCCCCAGCTGGGTGCAGGCAAAAGCGTTTAAAAGTAGAAGAATGACCTGGGCTTTATCCAGGTACGACATTTTTCCCGGCTCTTTAAATCCCTGGATGAACTGGTACAGCAGCTGGTTGAACTCCAGAGACTGGGCAGGCCGGTTCAAGTGCAGGCAGGCGTTGGCGTAGCCCACGCTGAACTGGAGCAAGGCGGTTTCCGCGTTCAGCAAAGCCCGGGTGAGATAGGTGAGGGACTCCTGGCTGGTTTCCTGTTCCTTGGCCAGGATGGTGCCAATCTCCGCGTTGTTGACGCCCTCCACGTTGTACTCTTTCAGCAGCTTGAGGGCGCCCTCTTTATCCCCCGCGCTATGCATGGCGTTGGCCATGGCGATGTAGATGGACACCGGGCTGATTTCCCTGTCCTCGTTTTGGGAGATGAGCTCTAGGCTGCGGCGGTACAGCTCCTGGCAGCGGGTCAGGGCCACCGTATCGTGGTTTTCCAGGCCGGAAAGCTGGTAAATTCTGGCGCACTCGTACACCACCTGGAAGTTGTTGGGGAAGCGCTGCAGGGCCTTTTCCGCCTCCCGGAAGGCGACGGCGTAGTCCTTTTGGATGCGCAAATCCCGCAGACGGCAGACGCTGTCCTCCAGGCTGGCGCTTTGCTGAGTGTAGCCCAAAAGCACGTCCACGCTGGTCTCGAAGAAATCTGCCAGCTCCAAAATAATGCTGATATCCGGGGTGGAGGAACCGGACTCCCACTTGGACACTGCGCCCACGGTGACGCCCATGGCCTCTGCCAGCTGCTCCTGGGTGAGGCCCCGCCTCTTGCGGAACTCCCGCAGCTTTTGGGCTAACAACACTTTCATACCGCACTCTCCTTTCTGGTTACAGCCCCAGTATACCGCCTTTTGGGGCCGTTGAACAGGGAGAAATCTTCCATTTAGGAAAGTTTTTATTTTACCAATCGGAAAATTTTGAAAGCCTTCTGCGGGTTCTTCCCGCCCAAGGGGCAAGGTGGGAACTGGAACGCCCCTGTGCCGCACACCTCTTGTGGGAAACTTTCCGCCTTTTGGGATTTTCGCTGCAGCCCGGATCAAACGGTGTGGATGATAGGGCTGGAAATCTGAAAAGGCCTTGACAAGCCAGTAAAACCATGCTACAGTAAAATCGTTCGGTAGGTAAGGCTCCTACAGGGATACGGGCTGTTGCCGCGAAATGGTGGAGACACCATCAGCTGGTTTGAACAGGGTACATCGAGCGCAAGGTGTATCATAACACAGCTTCACCGCCCTGCAGAGTTAAAGCTCAAACGAATGTACACGAGGCATCTGGCTCCCGTATGTTCACCGGACATACGGGAGCTTTTATTATTCAAAAAAGGAGGCGCCAGCAATGGAACACAGTTCACGCAACAGGATTTTTTCAAAACGATGGGGACCCAGCAACCGCGGGCGCCTGCGCCCGTAGCGGATTTTCCGCTTTTACCGGCCATCGTTTTTGGGGATTCCTAAAGGCGGTGGCCTTTTTCTGCCCTTTTTGGGGAAAACAACGCCCTGCGGGCGATGAGATAGATACTTTTTTACAAGTGAGGTGAAAGGAATGGACACGGGAAGCAGTAACAGTGCAACCACGCTGGAACGAAGAGGGGAACCCCGCAGGAGGGCCGGGCTTTGCCGCCCGTTCCTTTCCCTGTAGGCCGCCAAAAAGGCGGGCCCTTCTTCCCTGCACTGTACCCCTTCCAATGCGCACCGCGCAAATTTTTCAATTTGGAGGTACAGAACCATGAAGAAGATTGTGAAGAACGTATGGATTGCGGGTGGCAGCGGGGCCAGGGGCCGGGCTAACACCATTTATGAGCGCCTTTTCTGGGCTGCCGCCCAGGAAGAAACTGCGCTTCTGGCTCGGTACGGCACTGCCGCCACCGGCCTGACCCCCGAACAGGTGGAGCGCTCCCGGGAGGAGCACGGCAGCAACGTGCTCACCTATGGAAAGCGGGAATCCGTGGCAAAGCGCCTGTTTTCTGCCTTTATCAACCCCTTTACGGTGATTCTGCTGGCGCTGGCGGTGATTTCCGCCGTCACAGACATTGCCCTGGCCAGCCCGGGGGAGAAAAACTACGCCACGGTCCTTATCATCGCCACCATGGTGCTGCTCTCTGGGGGGCTGCGCTTTGTCCAGGAGACACGCAGCGGCAACGTGGCGGACAAGCTGCTGGGGATGCTCCACACCACCGCCTGCGTGGAACGATCGGGCCAAAAGGCGGAAATCCCCCTGGAGGAAATCGTGGCGGGCGACCTGGTGTACCTCTCCGCCGGGGACATGATCCCCGCTGACCTACGGATCCTCTGCGCCAAAGATCTGTTCCTCAGCCAGTCCGCCCTGACAGGGGAGAGTGAGGCCGTGGAAAAGCTGGGGACAGCCGTTTCACAGAAGGCGGCCTTGACAGACACGGCAAACCTGGCCTTTTTGGGAAGCAACGTGGTCAGCGGCAGCGCGAAAGCCCTGGTGCTGGCCGTGGGCAACAACACCATGCTGGGGCGGATGGCCAAGGAGCTGAACACCAAGCCCCCCAAGACCACCTTTGAGAAGGGCGTCAATTCTGTTTCCTGGGTGCTGATCCGGTTTATGCTGCTGATGGTACCGGTGGTGCTGCTTGTCAACGGGTTTACCAAAGGGGATTGGATGCAGGCTTCGCTGTTCGCCATTTCCATTGCTGTGGGCCTGACTCCGGAAATGCTGCCCATGATCGTCACTGCCTCCCTGGCCAAGGGCGCCCTGGCCATGAGCAAGCAGAAGGTCATCATCAAAAATTTAAACTCCATCCAGAACCTGGGCTCGATGGACATTCTCTGCACGGACAAGACCGGCACCCTCACGCAGGATAAGGTGGTGCTGGAGTACCACCTGAACGTGGACGGAAAAGAGGACGACAGGGTGCTGCGCCACGCCTTTCTGAACAGCTACTTCCAGACGGGGCTGAAAAACCTGATTGACCTGGCGGTCATCCAGAAGCAGGAAGAGCTGGGCGCCCATGACCTGGTGGAAAAGTACACCAAGGTGGACGAAATCCCCTTCGATTTCCAGCGCCGCCGGATGAGCGTGGTGGTCCAAGACCGGGAGGGGAAAACCCAGCTGGTCACCAAGGGCGCCGTAGAAGAGATGCTGCAGTGCTGCGCTTGGGCCGAGTGCGGCGGCCGGGTTCTGCCCCTGGAAGAAGGGGTGCGCCGGCGGGTGCTGGCAAAGGCCGGCGAGCTGAACGGCCAGGGCATGCGGGTCATTGCTGTGGCCCAAAAGACCAACCCCTCCCCGGCGGGGCAGTTCTCTGTGGAGGACGAACGGGGCATGGTGCTCCTTGGCTTTCTGGCCCTGCTGGACCCGCCTAAGGCCACCGCCCAAGCGGCCATTCAAGCCTTGCAGGAATACGGCGTCTCGGTGAAAATCCTCACCGGGGACAACGAGAAAGTCACCCAGGCCATCTGCCGGCAAGTGGGGCTGCCTGTGGAGCGCATCCTGCTGGGCACGGATTTAGAGAGCCTGGACGACCAAACGCTGGGGCGGCTGGCGGAGGACATCACAGTGTTTGCCAAGCTCTCTCCCGAGCAGAAGGCGCGGGTGGTGCGCATCCTGCGGGAAAAGGGCCACACTGTGGGCTATATGGGCGACGGCATCAACGACGCGGCTGCCATGAAGGCCGCAGACGTGGGCGTCTCGGTGGACACTGCTGTGGACATTGCCAAGGAGACCGCCTCGGTAGTGCTGTTGGAAAAGGATCTGATGGTGCTGGAGCAGGGCGTGCTGGAGGGCCGGAAGACCTATGCCAACATGATGAAGTACATCAAGATAACGGCCTCCTCCAACTTTGGCAACATGTTCTCCGTGCTGGCGGCCAGCGCCTTCCTGCCCTTCTTGCCCATGGCCTCTTTGCACCTGATTTTGCTGAATCTGATCTATGATGTCTGCTGCACCGCCCTCTCTTGGGACAACGTGGACCCAGCATATCTAAAGGTCCCCAGAAGGTGGGAAGCCAAGGGAATTGGCCGGTTTATGCTGTGGATAGGGCCGATTAGTTCCCTGTTTGACATTGCCACCTATCTGCTGCTGTACTTTGTACTGTGCCCCCTGGCCACCGGCGGCCAGCTGTACACCCAGCTGGCGGACCCCGCCGCCCAGGCGCTGTATGTGGCCCTGTTCCAGACAGGGTGGTTTGTGGAATCCATGTGGACCCAGACGCTGGTCATCCACATGCTGCGCACAGAGAAACTCCCCTTTGCCCGGAGCCGGGCCTCCGTGCCGGTGGCGCTGCTCTCCTTGGCGGGGATTGCCCTGGTGACGGCCATCCCCTTTACGCCCCTGGCGGCTCCCCTGGAAATGGCCGCCCTGCCCCCGGTGTACTTTCTGCTGCTGGGGATGGTTGTGCTGGGATATATGGCGCTGGTGACGGTGGTAAAGAAAAGGTATATCCGCCGGTATGGCCAGTGGCTGTAGCCGCGGCGCTGCCACAAATTTCACCCGCGCGGGCTGCCTAGCCCCCTACAAAAGCGAAGGCCGGGATTGCTCCCGGCCTTCGCGCGTTTCATTTGTTTGGGGTCTCAATCTTCCACAACTTTCAAATCAAAGTTCTTCATAATGCTGGCCGCCTGGGCGCGGGTGGTATTGCCCTGGGGATCAATGGTGCCATTGTCATGGCCGTTGATCAGGCCCTTGCCATTTGCCCAGCTTAGGGCGGTCTCCGCCCAATCGCTGATGGCTCCCGCATCCGGGAACTGGGTCAGGTCTCCTCCGGCGGTCAAGTCATAGCCCTTAAACTTGGCGTAGTTGTACATCATCTGGGCGAACTCCTCGCGGGTGACCAGCTTCTCCGGCCCGAAGGTGCCGTCATCGTAACCGGCCACCACGTTGTTCTGAGCGGCCCAGGCAATGGCCTCCAGGGCCCAGTGGCCGGCGGTATCGGTAAAGGGCGCCTCTGCGGTTTCTTCCGGTTTGCCCTCCAGGTTGTGCAGAATCTGCACCACCTGGCCGCGGGTCAAGCTGCCGTTGGGCTGGAATGCTGTGGCGCTGACCCCCGCCATAATACCATGCTCCACCACATAGTCCACGGCTTCATGGTACCAGGCGTTCAGCTCCACGTCTGTCAGGTGTGCGGAGGGGCACAGCTCGCCGCCGTCGCAGCGGAAGGTGACGGCGATGGTCACGCTCTCACCGGGCTGGGTGAAGCCCCAGATGCCGTCGCTGTTTTCCGTGAGTTCCACCTGGCTGCCGTCGGGCCGGGTGACTGTGACCTCCCCCACTTCATAGCCCTCGTCGGGCTGGGCGGTGATGGTCACTGTATCGCCCTGGCGGGGATGGGTGGGATCGACGGTCACGGTGCCGTGCTCGGTTTCGAGGATGGTGGGGGGATAGGTCGTTTCCCCGCCGCCACCGCCGCTCCGGGTCAGATGCAGATGGTACGTCTTTTCCCCCATGGTCACCGTGATGGTGCTGCTGCCGGTGGGGATGGGGACTTGGACGCTTCCCACGCCGGTGCTCTGCTCTTCTCCGTTTATTGTGACCTTTTCGCTGCTGCTGAAGATCACGGTCGTGGAAGCGGGGGCATCGCCCTGCAGGGTGTAGGTGTATTCATTGGATTTATCCGGATCTTCCTCAACAAAGTCGCTCAGATCCACGTCGATGTTGGAGAATTGAAGCTGGGTCTCTGTGCTTCCCGCGGGAACATACAGCAGGATCACATCGGTGCCCTTCTCCTGGAAGTCCACGGGGATCTGCTTGTTTTGCTCGCAGGTGAGCTTTGTGTCCTCTGTGACTGTGTGGGTATCCAGAGTGTTGCCGTTCTCGTCCAGCAGGAGAGCCACCAGGGTGCCGCTATCCGCCTGGTCCTGGAGGGAGTTGTTCTTCAAGGTCACGGTGGCTGTGGTCGTATCATCGCTGTTGTCCAGGACCACATCCAGCGCGGTCATTTCCCCTGTGCGGGCATAGGCGCCCGTGAGCAGGACGGCCGACTGATTGTCGCCGCTGTGGTACTCGGGCAGGCGTTTGCTCCCGCTCTGGGTCCCAATCGTCCCCTCTGCCCAGGCGTCGGCGTACAGGTAGACGCCGCTTTCCGGGATCTCCTTCTCGCAGAGGGTGTCTTTCACATAACTGCCCACGTCGTAGGTCAGCACCAGGGTGTAGCTGCCTGCGTCGATGCGGGCCAGATCATTGCCGGAGATCGTAATGGCGTCGCTGGTAGTGCTGCCGTTATAGGTCACGCTGGCTTCTTCCTCCAACATGCTGTCGGTGTAGAAGCCCACCTTGACCGTCCGGCCGCTGTCTGCCAGCGGGGCGTCGGAGGTGTTGTAGAGGGTGACAGCAATGGTGCGCTTGCCCTCGTTTTCCTCCAGCACCTTCATCTGGGAGATGCCGATATCCGGGTAGTTCAGATAGACGGTGCCGCTCTGGTCAGTGATATTGTTCCCGGCAATGGTGTACTTCACATTGCTCACAGCCTCGTCAATCCCGTGGTACACCGTCAGGGTGGCGCTCTCATTGGGGGCAAGGGCCTCCTCCAGAGTGGCGGTCTCCTCTTCTTCTTCCAGGGTGACAGTCAGGTCCGTCACCTCGTTCACGCCGGTGTTGCGGACGGTGAACTGGATGGGGGTCAGGCTCTCCGCCATCAGGTTGGCGTAGTCCACCCCGATGGCCTCCACCTCCAGGCCGTAGGCCTCGAAGTTGTGGGTGGCGGTGTAGAGCTTGGTCTCCTCGCCGGGGAGGGTGACGGTGCCTTCATCGCTTGGGATAGTTTCCGGGTTAGTCTGGTCATAGTAGGTGGCCTGGATTACCGCCTTGATGGGATGCTGGGAGTTATCGGCATACGATGTCTCCACATAGGCGTCGAAGTGGTCCAGCAGGGTGTTTTCCGGCAGCTCCGCCACCACCTGGGGCGCAGTCAGCCAGAAGTCATCCACAATGTAGTCGTCATCCGTATCCTCCGCCAGCAGGCGGACCGCCTTCAGCTGGCTGTGGGCCGCTGTCATCAGGCGATTTGTAGTCTCGTCGCTGACGGTCTCGCTCCACAGGATGGTCAGGTTATCTACGTAGCCACTGCCTGAGGTGCGGCTGGTCCACACGCGGGCAAAGCGGAAGTCGCCGCCGATGTTGGCCTGGCCGCTGCTGGTGAGGGCGGACAGGGAGGCAGGGAAGGTGTTGGACATGACGCCATTCTCATCCACCGCCAGCAGCTGGATGTCGCTGACGCCCTCCCGCTGGCTGTGCCAGCCCAGGATGAAGCGCTGATCGGACATTCCTGAAGTCAAATGCAGGGAGAGTGCCGCCACCTGGGGGTTCTCGTCCAGAGTTTTGTCGCTGGTGACCAGCATGGAAGTGCCCAAGCTGCCGTCGCTCTTCACGATGGTGTAGCCGATCTCCTGGCCGGAGCCGTCCGACGCTTCGGTATTGCGGTCCAAGGTGTACACCGCCATGGCGGTGCCGTCGTTCAGCATGGCGGCCTGAAGACCCTTGACGGAGCCGTTGGCGCCGTTGTAGAGCATCTTAGGCTCGCTCCAGGTGCCGTCATAATAGCTGTACATGATCTGGTCCTGGGAGGAGAAGTCCATCAGGCCGCCCTCCGGATCGGCGCTGTACACGCTGCGCCAGAACACGATGGCGTTGCCTTTGCCGTTGACCGCTACCGCGGGGGCCAGGTCGGGGGTGGCGTTGGTGGTCAGGCGGGTAGTGGTCCAACTGCCGTTGTCGTAGTAGCCTTGCCTCTTTGACCAGACCGAGACCATGATCTCGGAGCTGTTCATCAGCAGGTTCTGCTCCTCCGCTGTGATCTCAGCGCCAGCGTCCTTGCCGGGGATCTGAGCGCTCTGGCGCACCCAGGCCGCTGCCGCGGTGGCGTTGCCGCCTGTGTAGTCCGTTTTGAGGACGCCCGCGATATCCACGTCGCTGTCGCCGTAGCCCTCAAAGCCGCCATCAGGGAATTCCTGAGAAGTGCCGTAGCTGCCGTCATCGTTCAACAAGCTGTAGTGGGCCCGGCTGTCGTAAATGCTGTCGCTGTTGCCGTCGCTGATGTAGGCCAGCACCTTCCCGTCGTCGCTGAGTTCGGGGAAGGAGGCGGGGTTTGCGTTGGTCTGGAGATTTTTTACTCCGTTTTTCTCATCCAGGCTGAACAGGGACATACGGGCTTGGGTGTTGCCCCAAGTGCGGGCGTACTGCTCCAGGTAGTCCCGGCTCTGCAGGGTGGCGGTGGAGGACACCTCCCGCAGGCCGCTTGCCGCGGCCGCGTACTGGCGGCTCTGGCTGTCCAGGCCGGTGCCGGTGTTCTCCCAGTAGCTGTCGATCTCATTCCAGTCATTGAAGGGCTTCCCATAGCCAAAGGAGCCGGAGGCCAGCACCTTTTCGTAGGAGATCAAAGCGAACACGGCCTTGAACTTGATGCCCACCTCGCTCTGGATATCCAGATATTGGCCATTGGTCTGCCGCTGGGCTTCCTCCGCCAGATACTCCCGCGAGAGGAAGCGGTTCTGGCTGTTCACGTCCAGCTTGCCGAACAGGCCGATCTTCAGGGCGATGAGGGAGTAGTCGAAGCCAAAGCCGCCGAAAGCCTCCACATAGGCCCGCAGACGCAGCTCGGTGAGGAAATCGGTGACAGCGGTGGCCTCGGAGTCGCTCCACTCCAGGCCTTCCTGTTCACTGTACCGGGTGGCGGCCTGAAGGCTCAGCTGCATGGCGCCGCCCACCTCAAAGCTGCCGGTGACCGGCACGATGCCCACCACGGTGTTCACGTTAAAGCCGAATTCCATGCCTACACCGGCGGTAAAGCCGCCGCCTTTGGTGTAGACCTCCCAATCGCCGGAGGTCCGGTTATAGCGGATCTCCGCCTCGTAATAGCCTTCCAGCTGCACACCGAAGTCAAAGCCTGCCACATCGGACAGCCGGTTGCTCTGGTAGGGATCGTAGGCGGCCATGGGGTCATAGGTGCCGTTGGCCATCTGCTGGAGGTCGCCCACACTGGGCATATCCGTCTCCAGGCCCTTGGTCATAAAGTTGGCGCTGACCGCCACGCCGTTCTTGTACTCCACATCCTTCAGGTCCAAGCTGTCATAGCCAGCCCAGATGAGGGCGTTGAAGACACTGGGGTCCTCGCTGGGGGTGATGAGCATTTGGAACACGCTGGTGTTCACGGGGCCTGTCAGCTTTCCCAAGTCGCCCATCAGGGTATCGAGAATGCTGCTGCCGCCGTTGCCAAAGTTGATATTGTTCGTGTCCCAGCCGCTGGAGTCCATCAAGGTGGCCACCATGCCGGTGACGTTCTCATCCTCTTCCACAGATTTAACATCGGTCAAGTCGATGGCCCTAAAAGGCATGGTGCGCTCCTGCACCAGGGCGCCGTCCTGGGTAAGGCGTGTCTTGAGGCCCACGTCTTCCCCATCGGGGATCCACCCGGAAGTGGTCATGGTCTCCTCAGTGAGGGTCAGGGTGTTCTCCACCACGGGCATGGAGGTGAAGGGGTAGCGCTCCGCGCCCGTGGGCACCTGGGCCTCGGGGCTGTAGTCGTTCTCATCCACCATGGTCAGGGAGTAAGAGGCCCCGTCGCCGCTCTCGCCCCACAGGAGCATGTCGGTGGTGAGCACCGCTTCTTGGAAGTTGTAGTTGGGGCCCACAAAGCCCGTGGAATAGCGGGTGTCGATGAGGGTGCCGTCCTCCAGGTCATAGTCGATGACCTGCCGTGCCACAAAGGGTTTGTTCGCCTCGCCCTGGGGCACTTTCTCCAGCACCACCACGCCGGAAGCGGTGCGCATCTCCTGCATGGGGCTGACGGTGCCGTCCACCATCTGGAACAGGGGGTAATAGGCATCGTCCGCAATGTCGCGGACCTCCAGCACATACTGGATCTTGTCCTCGGCGGTGGGAAGGCTGTCCTTGGTCTCCCCCGCCTCTTCGGACCAGAACTGGGTGAAGTCGAAGTAGACGGTGAGCTTGCCGTTTTCGTCGGTGGTGAACTCGGTGTCCTGCTGCTCCTCTCCGGCAGCACCGATATCGTTACGGGTGGTGCCCAGGCCGGCGGTCTCGCAGAAATACCCGTTCTTGTACACGCCGCCCCGAACGATCACTTCAGAGCCGGCCAGGGGCGAACCATCGGGCTTTACGAGGGTCAGCTCTGCCTTGGCTGCCTCCCGCAGGCGGAAGGTGTTCAGGGGGTAGAGCTGAAGTTTTCTGGCGTCTCCCTCGCCGGACTGGAGGTCGTAGTTGTAGATGGTGCCCAGGTACTCCGTGATCTCGCCATCCTCAGTGACCTCAGAGTTGAGCCACACGTCGCTGGCGATGCCGCTGGGCTCGTAGAGGGCCAGCACGCCTTCGCTGTTGGTGGTCACGGTCTGCTCCTCGTCATCGCCGTTGGTATAGCGCAGGGTGGTCTTCACCGCCGGGGTCACCTGGAACAGGTAGAACTGGTCCCGCAGCGTATCGGCTGTGACCTTGATACTGGCCTTCATGTCCGTGGCGGCGTGGGTGGCAGTGATGGTCGCCTCGCCGCCCTCCACGGTGGCGATGCCCATTTTCAGCTCGGGCAGGTAGGTGTCAAAGTCGAAGAGCTGGATGTCCTCGTACAGGCCGCCCTGCTTGTAGTTGACGGAGATCTCCTCGTTGTCAGTGGCCCACTGGATGCCGTCCTTAAAGGAGTTCCAGTCGTAAGCGCCGTAGTTGATGCCGATGTAATCCAGCAGGCCCAGCTCCTGCCGCATGGACAGGATCTCCTGGGTGGTCTTGGAGGCAACCGTTTCGTTGTTCTCCGCAGTCAAATCCTGGACCTTCTCGGTGTTGTCCAGCGTCAGGGAATCAATTTCCTCATCCTCGCTGTTCACGATCTGCAACGCGTCGGCGTTGTAGACATACAGGGGGAAGGAATCGGTGCTGGGGGACTCCTCCCCGGGATTTGTCACCGACAGCATGACCTGGTAGGTGTCCTTCAAATTGCCCTCAGCCACTTGGCTCAGGTTCAGCGTGTAGGTGCCGGAACCGCTGGAGAGGGTCTCATTGCAAACCTTCTCGGAAGTGCTGTCCTCCGTCACCCGCAGGATGGTGAGGGTGGCAGTCTGTCTGGTATAATTTTCCAGAGACCAACCGATCTCCACAGGGCCCTCATCGTCCTTCAGGTAGAGGCTCTCGGGCCGGGTGAGCACTGCGGTGGCGGGCTCGGGATGTACCACGATCCACGCCAGGGCGGAAAGCCGGACGTCCTCGCCGGACCCATTGGGATGGGGCATGGACACCCGCACGGTGTAGGCGGGGGTTTCCCCCGAAGAGAGCTGGCTCAGCACGTTCTCCGGGATCAGGACGCTGTTCTGGTCCTTGGCGGCGGTGTAGGTCTGGACCGCCGTTTTGCCTTCAAGCTCCGCTTCCGTTTTATAATTGCCATAGAACACCTCAATGGTGTACTGGAAGTCCGCGCCCGGGGCAAACTGGGACGCGTTGGAGCTCCACAGCACGGTGGCGGCGGCCTTCTGCCGCACCACGATGGTGGAGGCCCCCTGCGGGATTACTAGGGCAATGGATTCGCCCGCAACGACCGTATAAGTTTGGGATTTCCCGGTTTTATCGTCACTGTCATCATCCGGCGTGCCGTTGTCAGCGGTGAAGGTGAAGGTCACCTCTCCCACCTTCCGCCCCGTCAGGGTGACTTTGCCGGAGTAGTCGTCTTCCGTGGTGATGGTGGCGATGGCCGTGTCGCTGCTGGACCAAGTGCCGCTCTGGCTGCTGGCCAGGGTGGAGCCGTCGGGGCCGTACACCGTGGCTTTCAGGGTGGGGCGGACGGTATCCGCCAGGGAGAGCTCGTAGTCTCCCCCGCTGTTATCCGTGACCGTCACGGTGGCAGCCTGCACAAGGGCGGACACGGAAAAGCTGTCTTGCAGGGCCGTGTTGTAGGACAGGTCCACCCAATTCGGATCTTCCCGCGTGCCCTCGTTGGCCTGGAGGGTGACGGTGTAGGTCATTGCGTCGTTCTGGGCCGCCACGGCGAAGGGCTGGGTGGCAAAGCCGTCCTCGTTCACATAGACCTGCTGGATTTCAGTCACCTTCCCATTCCCATCGGTGACCACCGCCTGGAAGGGCACTTCTTGGGCCTCGCCGCTGGCGTTCTGATGATAACCGGCGTATTTGTTTTTATACGCCTCTTCCTCCGACAGGGTGACGGTCACGGTGGCCTGGCCGTTTTCATAGGCGGCGCTGAGGCCGGTGGCCGCGTCCCGCATCCGGGCGCTCTCCAAGGTGGCACCAGAAGCGGGCTCGCCGATGATCTCCGCCGCATTGCCGAAGATATCCGTGATGCCGGTGAGAGAGGTGATGGTCACCTGCTTGCCGTCCACCTTCTGCACCGGGTACCAGAACATCAGCTGGTTGCCCGCCTTGCTCATGTGGAGGTCATTGGGGGTGAACTCCTTGTCGTTGATGGTGATTTTGGCATCGTCTTTTACATACACCAGCTCGTCAAAGGTGAGCACCACCGGCACCAGCTGGCCGGGGCGGTAGGTGCCGGACGGGGTGGTGGCGGATTTCAGGGTGGGGGCTTTCCCGTCGTTTATCAGCTCCACCGCGGTGTCTCTGAGCATTCCGTAATTGTATACCTCCGCGCCATACCCAGCCCCAGGATAAAATATGCCGCCTCGCACCTCCAGCCTTTCTGGTACGGCATTCGTTCCCAGTTTGGTGGAGGCTTCGAATTGCAGGGATGTTGTTATCTGGTCAATATTATTGACATTGATATCTTCAGATGAATAATCCATGCCATAGTTGATAGTTTTCAGGTCGACCCGGTCGACACCCTCTTCCCCTCCTTCCGGCAGGAAGTACATATTCGGCGTATAGCCCTGGGAACTACCTTCATAGTTCCACGCCCTCGCAGTTATGGTGCTGTTACAGCGCGCAGACAAGTTCCCCACCGTAAGGCTGAACTTCACAACGTCATCGCCAACAGCATCGACACTGGTATATCCCTTCGCTCCCTGGAGAAACCCGATAAACTCATTGATCGTCTCTATGGTGGCGGTGGGCTTATCATTTGTAATACCCAGTGCCTCGTTGGAACTGCTGCTCACTTCAGTCAGGAACTCAAAGTAGACATCTGCGCTCTTGTGATTATTCTGATTTTCAACAGTGTCAGAGTATAGACTTAGCGGCGATGTCCACTCAGCCTGCATCCACTTGGTGGACAGGTCGGGAACATCCACGGTTTTGGTCAGCCGCAGGGTGTGGGAATCGGATTGCTGGCCGCCGCTCTCAAACACAAACCCCTGGGCATTGGAGAAGTGCACGGCCCCGGCCAGTTCGCCGTAGGCATAGTCGGGCACGTCCGGTGTGCTGCTGGATACATTAACCGTTAACGGCACGCCTTTGTAAACCGATTGGTCATTTAAGGTTGCCGTGTAGGTCAGCGTAGCCGTAGGATCGCTTTCGCTCAGTTGGGCAGTTACCGATTGGGTGACGCCCGTCATGGTGGCGCCCAGGGTCACATTGACTGTGATCCCTTCCAGCAGGCCCGGGTCCAGCGTGACGGTCACGGAGTATTCTTGATTCGCTCTGGCCGGTATGGACAAAGTCTGTTCCCCGGAATCCACATCAGCTGCTGTAAAGTTATTTACGTTTACAGATGGCACATTGGCGTGGGTGTCCCCCACCGCTGCGCTTTGAAACGCGATGCCGGCGGTCTGGAGCTGGGTGACCAGGCTGTTCAGGTTTTCGCGGGCCTCCCCATCAAAGGTCTTTCCGGAGAAGTAGGTCTCCTGAAGGTGCTGCAGCTCCCGCTCAATGGCGATCACCGTCTTGAGGTCCCCCAGGGCAATGGGCACGCCGTCCGCATAGGCCACCTGGCTCAAGTCGGCAGAGGGGTCCTCCAGCAGGGCCTCCATCTCCTCCAGGGTGTACTGCTTGCCGTCCAGGTCGATGGTCTGGTCGGTAATCAGGTTTCCGTCTTCATCCAAAAGGCCCATGCTGTCCAGCAGCGCCAGGGCTTCTTCGGGACTTTCGCCTGTAAAGCTTTGCAGCTTTTCAAGCAAGGTTTCGTTTTGCTCTGGCGCGTTGTTCAGCAGGCCGCCCACAGCGGCCAGGGCCGATACCGGAAGCATGGTAAGCACCATGCACAGGCACAGCAGCACTGCCAAAATGCGCTTTTTCATTCTTTCTTCTCCTCCTATTACAATATATTTACGGTTCAAGGCACGGCAGCCAGCCGTGTTTTTTTCCGCATCGTTGCCAAAGCTGTTAGAATGAGAGCGTCTTGGCCTGATGCTCACCTCCAAGGACCAAAGCGTCCGCAGAAAAGTCCGTCAGCCAGCCTCTCATTCGCAGCGTTCGATTTATGCAGGTTGTTGGCCACATTGGTGCGCCCGTGTCATCAAATAGATTGTACCGGCAATGATGGAAAAGGCTGGTCGCCAAAGACAAATCCACGATGAGGAGCGAGGAGCGATTCGCATGAACAATGTGGCAGGGATCGATGTTTCCAAAGGCAAGAGTGTAGTATCTGTTCTCCGTCCCTTTGGGGAAGTGGTGGCAAAGCCGTTTTCTGTTGGTCACACCGGCAGTGAACTCAAGGAGCTGGCAGACTACTTGAAAAGCCTGGACGGTGAGACGCGGGTAGTCATGGAGCACACCGGGCGCTACTATGAGCCGGTGGCCCGCTTTCTCCATGAGGAGGGCATCTTTGTTAGCGCGGTCAATCCTAAGCTCATTAAAGACTACGGAAACAACACCCTGCGAAAAGTGAAAACAGACAAGGCAGACGCCAGGAAGATTGCCCGCTATGGGCTTGACAACTGGGTGGAATTGCGCCAACATACACCCATGGACACGATTCGTATGCAGCTGAAAACGCTGAACCGGCAGCAAGGTCTGTACTCCAAAACCAAGACGATGATGAAAAACAACCTCATCGCCCTCCTGGATCAGACCTATCCCGGTGTTAACGCCCTGTTTGACAGCCCTGTCCGAGAGGATGGCAGCCAGAAATGGGTGGACTTTGCCATGGCCTTTTGGCACGTGGACTGTGTGCGGGCTATGAGCCTCACTGCCTTTTCCGAGCGCTACCGCAAGTGGTGTAAACGCCACGGCTACAACTTCAGCCAGAGCCGGGCCGTGGAGATCTACACGGACGCCCAGGATCTCATCGCCATGCTCCCAAAAGACGCCTTGACCAAAACCATAATCCGACAGGCCATTGACGCGCTGAACGCCGTTTCCAAATCTCTGGAGCAGCTCAAGGCTGAAATGCGTACTCTGGCCGCCCAGCTCCCGGAATATCCCGTTGTTATGGCTATGCGCGGCGTAGGCGATTCTCTCGGCCCCCAACTCATGGCGGAGATTGGGGATGTGACCAGGTTCACACACCGGGGAGCCATTACCGCCTTTGCCGGTGTTGACCCGGGCGCTGACCAGTCCGGCGCCCACGAGGCCAAAAGCAACCACACTTCCAAAAGCGGGCCGCCGGAGCTACGCCGCGCCCTGTTCTTGGTTATGGACTGCCTGCTGAAAACACAACCGGAAGACGACCCGGTGTACCGCTTCATGGACAAGAAACGCTCAGAAGGCAAGCCGTACCTGGTCTATATGACAGCCGGGGCCAACAAGTTTCTGCGCATCTACTACGGCCGGGTAAAGGAGCATTTGGCTTCTCTGGAAAACGCTGATTGACCACTTTCATTCTCTTTCAATTTGACCGGCGCTTGCGCGGCGGTTCTTTTCTCATACCCTTTTTTCGCCTTCTCCTGTGCCTGCAAATTTTTCTCATTTTCCTATTGATTTTTTATTTGCAGACTTTTCTGGAAGTACCCTTCGCAGGGCCGGGTGGCCACACACACCCAACAGCGTGCCGGGGGTCTGGCGGTAATAGTTGCAAGAGCCGCAGTCCTCCATTCCATCCGGCTGCAAATCCGCATGGGGGCAGGCGTCCTCAATGGTCAGTAGCACCCGTTCTCCCGCCGGGGTGTAAACCGGCTTTTCAATCAAATCCGGGAACGCGTCCAGATAGACTCTGCACCTCTGGTCATAGGTTTGGGGTACATCAATCAAGGCGCCCTCGATGTTATACCGCCAAATTCTTTTGGCCGCTGCCATTTCATCGCCTCCTTTGCGCATCGGCTGGCCCTTCCCGCCGCGTCCGGCTTTACGGCGCGTTTTGGGCAGGGAAACGCCACGGCTCCATCTTTCAGGTAAAGTATAGCAGAGAAAAAATCATTGCGCTATTACCCATTTTCCCCCCTAAAATGGGGGGAGGCCCGCAGCAAAATCTGCGGGCCTCCCCCTGTTTGTGAAAGCTCTCCTGCGGCTTATCCAGAACCCTCCCGCCCCGGGGGCAAAGCCCCTGCGCCATTTCGCCCCGGGATAGGCTTCTCCGGCGGTTTTTCGCCGCGGCGAGATAATTTCACAGTTCATTCTTCACCAATATTTGATTTTTTATTTATTATGCGGAATAGCGCACAGTTTCAGGGGTTGCCAACAAGGCGCTGGAAAAATATTTTTTTCCAGCGCCTCCCCTTCTGCCCCTTCCCGCAGTGGATTAAGCGGGCTGGGCTTTCTCCTCTTTCACGGTAAGGACCGCCTTTTCAAACACAATGGCAAAGCCCAGCACTGCCAGGAAGATGACCCCATCCATGGCAAACTGCGACAGGTAGCCCAGAACGCCCTCCACTGTGTAGGGAAGCTCCTTGAGCGGGGTGCCATAAACCATCATCTGTGCCAGGGGCACCAAATACACGGCCACCCGCAGGAACATGTGGAAGCCGAAGTACCAAATCCATCCGGTGTAGAAGTACTTCCGCCCGCTGATTACAGCGCAGACAACCGCCGCCAGCAGCACCCGCATGCCCAGTAAAATTAGAGAGAGGCGGCCCATGTGGGGCAGTACCATGTAATTCAGGAAGGAAAGGGCGCCGTGCGTGGCCAGGCCAAACAAGAAGGCGTAGCCCGGCGTTCCCCGGTAGCAGGAGCAGATCACCAGCGTGAGCAAAAAACCAGAGATAATGTTATCCGGCGCGGGGAACAGCAGCTGATAGCGCGAGTATGTGACGCTTTGATGAAAGACCCCGTTGAGGAAGTCCATCAAAATGCCGCAGCTGTTGATTACCGCCACAAAGGGCACCACCTTGAAAAAGCCCGTGCGCTTGTCCCCTTCCTTGCCGGTGGCAAAGAATACAATTGCCAGGAACGCAAGGCCCACCAGAAACCCTGTAACCGAAAAATATGTGGTGAACAGCCGCTCATAGTATTCCCCGGTGATGAAGTAAGCGTGCCCCAAAAGATAATTGCGGGCAAGGGCCTCCAGCTGTTCCAGCAGCCCTTGCAGCCGCGAAAGGATGGACTCCATCATTTCTTTTTCCTCCTCCCATACACCGCCTTATACACGGAAAACGTGTTGCGCACCGCCACGAAGAACCCCACTAAAATCCCCACTGCCACCATCAGCACAGCAGCCAGGGGGATGACCGCTGAGGCAAGATCGTACAAGACGTGGGTACCAACCATAATAAGGCCCGCCACCACGACAAACAGCACAATCATAATAATTGTTTCAATCATGCCTGCGCCTCCTTTCCGGCCAGCGCTCTCTCATCAACCGGTGTTTTGCCATATTGCCCCGAAACCCACAGCGAAGCCAGCCGTTTGTCCGCCAGGGAACAAATCCACTCCACAGGCTCCAGCACCCCCTTGGGATTGTAGGGCCCGGCGTTCCGGGTGTGACCGATGGCGCTTGCGGCAAAAAACCGGTTTTCCGAAAACTTCATCTCAATGGCGTTTACAAAACCGCCCATCTCGTTTTCCCGCAGGAATTTCCGGCAGAGGTAATCCACGGCGTCGTTCGCGTTGAGCTGGGCCTGGGGATAGAGCATTTGCAGCTCCTCCACCTTTTCCTCTGAAAAGTTCTCCGCAAGGTTTGCGGAATCCGTCTTTCCGATAACCACCGCCAAGGGCACCTTGGCCATTTTCTGGTCAGAGAGGCCTGTGACCTCCCGCAGCTTATTGAGGAAAACATTGATTACACCGTTGATATCGGCCTTGCCGATTCCCGCCCGGTCCTCTGGGGTCAGCTGGGATTCATACTGGGCCCGCACCGTGGGGATGGCAAAGGGGTCAATCATAAAAATAATCCCCTGGCAGTATTCGTACTGCTGCTGCACCTCATTTTCATCGTTGTTCGTGAACACCTCTCCGGCGATATCATAGATATGCACCAGCCGCTCGGGCTGCAGTGATTTATGCTTGATAAAGAAGCTCAGGGAAACAGAGCTGGTCTGGGAAAGATCTTGCGGGCGGGCGGTCATGCGTGTACTGCCATGGGCAAAGTCCGCCTTGATTTCCCCATAGATATCCTCCTTGGCTTGGTTATAAAACTCAATTTCCAGCCCTTTCTGCGGCGCCACAAACTCAATAAAGCGCTTGGCAAAGGCGGTGATATAGGCCGTCTTTCCCACCGAGCGTCCCCCCACCACAGGGATGCACAGGGGCCGGCTCTCACGGTCGTTCAGGTAGGTGGTGCGGCCCCGCTGCAAACAGTTGGGGCAGATTGCCTGCAGCTTTTTCCGCCCGTTGAAAAAGGCCGTGGGCAGCTTGCGGCCGCAGGAACAGGTGCGCCGCAGAATCCCATACATGCCCGGGGTCAGGTTGGTGTGCTGGGCCCCGCAGTCCGGGCACAAGTAGGTGGGAATAAGAAACTTGCTCTTGCACTCGTTGCAAGCTGTAAAGATCTTTTTCCGCATGAGATAGAGCCTATCGAACAGCCATACCGCAGAAAACCCAATGTATACCAGCACAAAGAACAAACTGACCACAGCGACCATCACCAGGCTGATGAGGGCGAAAAACACCGTGCCGAAAGAGACCACCGAAAGGGCGCAGAACAGCTTGAATATCCCCTTGAAGGACATCAGGCCCTTCTCAGTAAAAGAGTCATAATATTTTTTCGCCGTAGATGCATTTTTCCGCCAGGAAAGGCGTATGGCGTCCCCAATGTCCTTGTATCCCTGGCCAAAAAAATAGCTCTTTTTTGCAGGCTGCGCATTTTTCTTACTCATTGTTTTCTACACCTCTTCCAATTTCCCAAAAAAGCAGCGGGTGCTCCCATTCCATCGGAAGCGGACCGCCCCCCGGCGGCCTGCAGCGGCAGCGGAACGGGAAAGCATCTGCCCTAAATACTGCTCTGCCGGTTCAGGGACAGGGATTCCCGGGGCCAGCCTGGCCCGCACAACCCGCTGCCTGCTTCGGGCAATGCGGGTAAAGAGCTCCTCCAGCTGGGTCAGGTTATTGGCGTAGCAGCGGCTCCGCCAATAGTATGACATATCTCCCCGGGGACAGAGGGGCGCCTCCGCCGGGTCCCAAAGATGATCCCCGCTGACGGTGTCATCGTCCACACAAAAGTATTCATAGGAATACTCGCCGCTTTTTTCTTTCTTGTTCAGATCCCAGGTGGGGTCCACATGGTAATAGCCGCTTCGCAGGCGGATGATGTTCCAGGCGTGATTACCATATCCCTCCGCCGCAAAAGTGGCCCTCCCTCCCACCACCGTGCAAGGGAAGCCCATGCGCTGGGCCAGCAGGCAGAACGCAGCGGCGATCCCATCGCACACGCCCTTTCCCTGGACCAACGTCCCATAGGCAGTGTGGGCCATGGGGCTGGGACCTCTTCCCAAGCGGCGGCAAGCCTGCAGTTCCCGCAGATCGTAGGCCATAGTGTCCTGCATGTATTCGTAGATACACAGAAGCCTGTCGTAATCTGTCAGGGGGTTCCACCGGTCAATCCGCCCCAAGGCAGCCCTCACCCGGCCCTCCAGCTCTTGGGCCATCCGCATTGCACGTTGGGGAGGCACCGCTCCGCACAGGCGGATTTCCTGCCCTCCCAGAAAGGTGGATGTCACCCGCAGCTGGGTTTTATCAAAATAAGCGATATGGGGGGTATCGCCCAAAACAGCCTGTGCCACCTTCATCGCGTCCACCCCGCGGCCCTCTTCTCCCAGCTCCACCCTGTCACCATATCGCGCGAAGACCTGTTGGAAGTGCCGGTATACCTGTTGCTCCCCTGGGGAGAGCAGCCCATATCGAATTCTTTCCATAAACACCCCCTGCCTGCGGTGCAAGCGGCTGCGCCACAGCTCCGCCCCGCCGTCCTCTCCGACAGACCTGCACAAACAAGGTTCATTCCTTCCAGGGCCAGGCGCAGCCCCTCTTCCATCCGCCCCTTCCCTGGAAAACTAAGGCTTGTCCTTTCTCCATTTGAACAGGTTGGTCAAGTTTTCCAGAATGGGGCTGGCAGAAGCCGCCTCTTCCCGCACCCTCTCCCACATGCGAATAGAGGCCCTGTCCCGGCCATACACCGTCCGCACAGAATCATCCAGCTCAGCCAATTTCTGCTTGTTCAACCGGCCCACTGCCTTGCCCACGCTTTGCAGCACCTGAGGGGTTCCCCGCTGGAAAACCAAGCTGAGAAACACACAGAACATGGGGTAATCCCGACTGTCCCGGCCGCTCCGGCCCTGCTTTAAAAAAATCCGGGCGCACTGGGAAAAGAACAGGGGCTCCACCGCCGCAGGCATGCGGAACAGCCCGAACAAGTCTTGTATATCCCGGCCATTCCCGCACATAGAGCAGCCTCGGGGCAGCACCCAGCTGAAATACTCCTCTGCCTCTCTCTGAGAAAGCCCCCCCAGGTCTGCCCCGCCGGTCTGGAGCATCTGGCACAGGGTATCCTTTGCCTCGCCAATCTGCCCCGGCTTTCCGCAGGCTTCCAGCACCATTCCCGCCAGCAATAGGGAAAGCCGCCCCTCTATGGGCCTGCCCATCCGGTGGAGGTAGGTGTAAGCTGTCTGGATAAAGCGCTCGTTCTCCCGGGAAGGACCGGCAAAGGGAATCTCGCACGCCAGCTCCTGTACCAGCCGCTCCCCAAAGGGCGCCCCGCTCCCAGAGTCCGCCAGTGTCTGAAACAATTCCACCGCGGCGGCGCGGCTTGCCTTGCGGTCAAACCGGCGCAGCCGCTCGTAGTAACACTCCATCACCGGCCCGGCATAGGCGGCATAGGCGGCATAGGCAGAACCTTGCGCCACGAATTCCCGGTAGTGATCCTGGAAAGTACGCTGGCATTCTTCCAGCTCCCGCGCCTGGGCCATAGCTTGGCTGTAAAGCTGGAACACCATCTCGTACCGCTGCTCCCTCATCAACAGCGCCATAGCCTGCCTCCGGCCCTCTGCCGGCGCCCCGGCCATTCGCTGCTCCACGTGGCGCCACATGGCCTCTGCGCCCTGCTCTCCGCCGGGCTGGTCCAGCAGGACCCCTTCCAAATTCAGGGCCATGCTCACCAGATGATCCCACTGGCCGGCAAAGCCGTCCAGAATCTGCTGGACAAGGTATTGGCCGTTCGCGGCGCTTTGGGCAGCCACCACCTGCACCAGACCGCAGTAGGTTTGGCCCAGAGGGGTGTCGGGCAGCAGCTGTTCCACAGAAAGGTCCTGATCCTTTACATAGGCCGTGACAACCCGGGGGATAAAGGCCAGCTTCCACAAAGCCCCGCTGTCCTTCATAGCGGCGAACAGCTTTTCCCGGTTGCTCTCTTCCATCAGCTGGGTAGCCAGGGAGAACCCTCCCCCCTGGCAAAGGGAGTCCAACGCCTGATAGAAGGCCAAAAAGCCCTCCTCTCCCTCTTGGCTGTACAGAAAATCCCACAGCACCCGGTCCACAAGCAGCTCTCGGATTTGGGCGCGAAGCCCCTCGTCCACGACAGAGTAAAGGCTCATGGAAAAGCGGGCCGCCTTTAGCAGCAGGGGCGCCTCCAGCTCCAGCAAACATTCCCTTTGAGAGAGAATATTTTCCAACACCTGGGACTTTTCGCCGGGCAGCCCATATTCCACGGCAAATTTCAAAGCTCCTTCTAGTTCCTCCCCGGCCAGGCTTGTCAGCCCATCGGAAAGCAAGGTGTACAGGCAATAGGCCTCTACCAACTGGCTTCCTGCTTTGGCGTAGGAGTAGCCCTCGGTCAGAAAGCGGTGGAAATCCTCCAGGCTGTCGTAGGAAAAGGACAGGGAGGTTTCCAAAAAGTCATAATAGCGGCCGTCCTTCTCAAGTTCTGGGCAGCTATCCCCCAACAGGTCAAACACAAAGTGCTGGCGGGCGCTTTCCGGGCCAAACCGCGTACCCTGAGGAACCACCCCGCAGATCTGCGAGGCGGAAAGGGAGGGGTCGAAGGCATAGGTGGTAAAATTCAAATCCAGTGCCGCGGGAAGGGGAAGCGTGTACTCCACGGCGGCAATCCAAAGGAGAATGTTCTCCGGCTCATCGCAGATGAGCAGCCGCTTTCTCTCTGTCTCAAAGGAAAGCACTGCGCACACCATATTTTTCAGAATCTCCATCCGCCCTTCCACGCCCAGGAACTCCACCACACGGTCTATGTCCACCGCATAGCCGCGCTCCAGTACCGGGGCAGGCAGATACTCTGGCCGCTGGGGATTGTTTACCTCCTCATACTCCATGTGGTCCCGCAGCAGGCCGCTGCCGTAAAACTCGCAAGGATAGTGGAGCATATCCTCCCTGCCAGCCACCACCACATGGCTGAGATGGTTTCCAAACCGCCCGGCACTACCCATATAGTCCCGTCCCAAATAGGTGTTCAGGGCCAGGGCGCAAGCGCCGTTTTCCAGCCTGCGATAGGTAAAGGAACGAGGCATGGTACGGGCCAGCTCTTCTGTCATCACCACGCCAGGCTCCAGCGCCGGCGGCTGATAGGTGAACAGGCTCTTCACCTCGTCACTGCCGGCCCCTTGAAAGCCAGCATCATAGGAATACACCTGCTGGCCGTCATTCACGCCGTCAATGCCCCGCATGCACGAGGTATAGATAATTTGATGAACGCTCATCGCATTTCCCCCATTCCGGTTTTGATATAGGGTCAGGGATCGTCAAATCCGCCTCCGTGGACATTGCACCGGCGTAGGCGGTCCACTCCCTTTCGCAGGCCTCTTATCAGGCCATATTTTTCCAGGGAGAGAATCATATATTGAGAGCAGGAGGGCTCGAACCGGCACTTGTTCCGAAGGCAAGCAGGGGCATAGCGCTGGTAAATGCGGATTGCCCCGATGATCCCCCGTTTTAGGCAGGCCAAGCCATACAAAGCCAGCAGAACCGCCCCCAAAACCAGGCAGGCTTTCTCAGAAAGCCCCAAACTGTAGGCCAGGCCCAGCAGGGCCGCTGTAAAAACAAAGGGCAGAACTGTCCAGGCAAAAACCCTTCCCCAGTGAACCGGGGGCCGCTCTAAGACGCGGACATAGGCGCTGCTGCGGGGATCCCGCTCATCCTGCCACAGCTCTCGGGCAAGCCCTTCTATATCGCTCAAACGCTCCTCTCCAAACTCAATGGCTTTCAAAAAGCAAATCCTCCTTCAAAAAAAAGAAACCCACACATAAGCCCAGTCAGACGGTGTTTTTAGATGTCCTTTTCAAAAATGAGCATGTAGTAATTCACGGGGATAGCCTGTTGCAAGCAGCCGGGCTTTTCCGTAACGGTAATCGTCTCCATGGAATGGTAGGCCCAGCCGCCGGCGGCCTCCCGGTTGATAATGTCTGCGAACAGATTGAACGCGCTCTGGGTATCACCCTTGCCAACATTGATATTTTTCGGTCCTGCAACTGCTTTGTACTGTTTCATAAAGAAATTCCTCCCTTTTCCGACGGGCTTATGTGTGAGGTCCTAGCAGTATTACTTGGCCTTAATGACCCCATTCTCCTTTAAGATCCACAAAAACGGGTCTTCAATTCGGTGGGGGCGGGGCCGCTGGATCTTTCCGGATTTCTCCTCCGGATTATTGTGCAGCCCCAAGGCGGAAACCGCAAAGTATGAAAAATCGCTGTAGTTCGTTTCCAGCTGGGAGATAAAGGCATCTGCGTCCCACTCGTGGAGCAGGGCCTGGATTTCTGCGTTGACATTGTGCCAGTCCGCCATATTGAACCGCTTTTCCGCGCAATGGGGGCTGGGGCTGTGCACGGTGCAGTCCTGGGGGACAAGGGCCTGGATCGCGTCGAATTTTGAGAACACCGCCGCTACGGGAATGTCAATCTTCGCGGTCTCGGGCAGGCTGCGGTCATGGCGGATCAGGTTGGAAACACGGGTCATAATATCGTCGGCCTTGGCCGCCTGGTGCCAGTCGATGGCAGCCGCCCTTCGCACCGTGGATTCATCCAGCTGAGAGACCACCGCCGGAATCTGCATGGGGTCCAGCAGAAAGACAATGCCGGCCGATTTACAGATATACTTGTTCACCGTGCTCATGGTGTCCTCATCGTTCAAGTCCTCGCCGGCCGTATCGAAAAACACAAATGTAAAGCTTTCGATGGCCTCCTTGAAAAGCCCCTTGTGCTTTAACTTCAGTTTAAAGATCAGTGGGCGGTAGGCACCATTGTCCACATTCTGCACGCTGCTCTGGGTCAGGCCCAGCTTTACGTTGTTGTCATAAAGGCTGCTGCCAAAGTTGGTCTGCCATCTTTGGTAGCTGTCTGCAAAACCCTCCAGAGAGCCCCCAAAACTAACTGCGATGCGGTCGCGCAGCTCCTTGATGATAACGCCGACAAAATGGCTCTTTCCCGTGGCGCGGGACCCCACCACCGAGATAATCATGTCCTTCCCGGTCAGGGTGCTTTCCGGCAACTCGTTGTGGCAGGAAGGGCACACCCGCTTGTAGGTAACTGTCCCGCACTGGGGGCACTTTGCCGAAGGCGTTCCGTTGTATCCGTTTGGCGGAGAGAACACCGGCTTGCCCCGCTTGGGCATTTTCAGATTGCCATTCTCATAGCGGGTCATTTCCACGTCGTCCACATCGTTGCAGCGGCGGTTGATGCAGCGGAACTGCACCTCGCTGAGCTTGTGCTTTTCAAAACAATAGGGACAGATAAAGGTGGATTTCATAAATCCCATAGGTGATCCTCCTAACTGATTTTATAGCTGGAGCCCAGCTTGATTTGAAGCTGCCCCCGGTTTGTTTCGGCCTCGTCCCTAAAAAACGCCTTTATATAGGTATCCCGGGAAAGGCCCTTGGGAAGGGGGACCTGAACCCGCAGGGAGTCGTTGACATGCTGTGAGGGGATGGCATGGAACAGCTGGGCGGAAGCCTTGAACATGGGGGCGTTCCCCACAGCATACATCACGTCGATGTCCGGCAGGTCAAACTCCCGCCCCCCTGCGGTAAACTCCAGCTGCACGCTGCTGCCTCCGAAGATTTTTCTGCTTACGGCAATAGAATAGGTAATGCTTGTGCGGGGGCTGTTGTCAAAGAGGTAATCGGCCCCAAAAGAGTAATCCTTTTCCCCATCCCGCTTAAATTCGGCGAAAACAGAGAGGTAGTACTTTCTCTCGTCCATCGTATCCAACACCAGGGAGCTGGTGAGCTGATACTGCTTTATGGGGATATACTTGCGCACCGTCTTTACATCGCTGATATCAGTGGGAAATTGGTCGAACCGGTAGAGCACCACAAACCCACTGGCATCTTTGGGAGGGTCGATAAAAATATGGATCTTCCCATTGATGGGCCGCGCTTCCCGTACGGTCACCGTCTCCCCCAGGCTTGCCCGGGCCAGGGAGCCGAACACCGCCGAACCGGACATGAGCACTACCGCCACAAGATACAGCAGCCCGCCGCCCTGGTGGCGGAAGCAGGCGCCCCGCTCCCCGGCCTTCAGCTTCTGCTGGGACGGGCGGGAAAGGGGAAGCAGCTGCAGAGGCTGCATTTCCCGTTCCAGGGCTTCTAAGGAGACCACGTCCCCCAGCTCATAGGACGGCTTTTGAGCGGCACAGTACAGGCGCACCTCCATTCCTTCCTCCTGATACCAGTAGGCTTCAAAATTCCCGTCCTGAGAGGGCTTCACCCGGAGGGAATCCACCGGCTGGGGCGGACGGTCCGGCACCCCGGAAACAACCACCCCGGGGGTCACGCATTTCTTTCCATTTACCCCATAAGTCAGCCGCACATGGAACTGATAGACCGTGCCGTTTTGCAGGCCGGACACCAGGTAGCCGCCTGCCTGAGAGGCGGCTAAAAGCGCTTTGCCAGGTGGGGAGATTTGGCTGATTTCGGCAGTTGCCCCTTTCGGAAGAAGGTCCCAATTGAGCTGCAGTGTGCCGTCCGCAGCCGCCGCGGTGACATTCTTCACCTCAAACAGGTTGACAGCCGGCTGGAAGTCCCCCTTGGCGCCCTGGGAAAAAAGCCCCGCACGTTCGGCAAACACGTTGTAATAGTAGGAAACGCCGGGCAGAATGTCCTTGTCCGAATAGGAATCCCCGCTGCCCCGGAAGATCACCTCGCCGTCGGCCAGGTGCTGCACCCAGCCACTTTCGCTGCGGACAACAGTATATTTGACAGACCTGTCGCTGCCGCCCACCCAAGAAATGATATTGACCCTTGCCCGTGGGTCTGTCCGCACGGCAAAGCCTGTGGCAGGGGCTGGCGGCGGCATCAGTTCCCGCACACCGGGCAAATCCACGCACAGCTCATATGCCTGGGCGCAAAGCTCCAGGACATCCCGCTCCAGCTTGGCGGCTTTGGCCTTTTGAAGCAGGAGCTGGGCCTTTTCCACGGCCTGGGCAATCTCCTCCTCCATCCCGGCGTCCTGGTATCCAGGGAAAAGCTTTTGAAGGGCGGCGTACTGCCGCTGGGCTTCCCAATAGCGGCGGTCCTTCATGGCGCTGCGCAGCTTGGCCACCTCGCCGCCCACCCGCTTCTCATATTCTGCCAGCTGGCCTTGCAGAGCCTGAATGCGGCTGTTGCCCGGCCAATACCGGTGAGCATCGGAGAGGTGGGCCCTTGCCACGGGAAAATCCAGCGTCCGCATGGCATACTCAGCCTGTTCGCACAGGGCCATGGCCTTGTCCAGATTTTCAAAGCGGAACCCGCATTTGCACACGTTGATGCTGGCATCGTTTTCTGCGCCGCACTTGGGGCATTTGATCATCAGCTCCAATCCGCAGCTGCTGCAAACCTTCCTCCCATCGGAAACATCGTTGATGCAGCCGCACCGGCACACCTTGATATTCCCGCTCTTTCCGGAACTGGCCTCCGCCAGGGAGAAAACAAGTTTTTCCACCTTGCAGAAAGCCACAAACAGTTCCTCCGCCTGAACCCTGTCCCGGAAGATTTGGGTCAGCTGGCCCACATAATCCCTGCACTGCTCCTGGGCAAGCTCACCGGAGATATCCGCTACGCTTTTGGCCTGGTCGAGAATCGCCTTGCGCTGGGTATATTCCAAGTATCTGTCATAGGTCTCCTTGCTGGTTTCATCGGCAAAGGTCAGCTCGCACTGGCCACACAGCTTAGAGCCCGTGCCGCTGACGCTGTCGTGCTTTTTAAACTCCCCTTTCTTCTCAATAGCACGCTGCTTCAGCTTATCATAGGGGAGGCGGTTGGCATCTTTGATCGTGGTGCCCATGTAGAGGAACTGGTACAAATCCCCTGCGTGGAAGGTCTCAAGCATCTGCCGCAGCCCATCAAAAACCGCCGCCTTTGGCGGCTTTGTCTTGTAATACTTGTCATAAACAGCCTGATAGTCCTTGCCGGCCGCAGCCGCTTCCAGCCGGATCCCCAATTTGGCGGCTCGGCCCTTTACCACATCGGGAGAGAGTTTTTTATTTTTTGAGAGCTTATCCACTTCTGTGGGGGTAATATATCCCTTGCGCCCAATCGTCTTAAGCAGCTTGTCCACCGGGCCATACACAATGTCACAGGCTTCGGCGGCCAACTGCTTCCGGATATTGGCTGGGCCGATCATATCCTTGCGGATCTGGGGAATCGCCTGGTTCCAGGCCCGGCACTGGGCCCCTATTTTAAAATCGTTGAAATGGGCCGACCAGAACTTAGAGCGCTCTATCAGCCTTTCCTCGATCTTCTGTTCATCCTCCACTGGAGGGTCAAAGCTCAGCTCCAGAACGATATACCAGTTTTCAGCCATAGAAACCCTTCCTGTTCTTTGAGAAAATCGCAAAACCTTACAGCACGCTGAGCCCGGCCGAGCCCTCCCCAATGGCTTGGGCGATCTTAGAGAAGGTGCTGCCCAGCTGAGAAAGATCCGTCAGCGCGGCAAAATCGTCTGTTGAGGCAATCTTCTTTAGAAAATCATAATCCGCGCTTCCAAAGCCCAGCGCCATCACTTCCATTTCGGAGCGATGGCACCTTTCCGCAGCATCCACCGCGTATGAAGTGTTGCTCCAGCAGCCATCTGTAAGCACCACAATATACCGCACGTCGCTTTCCCTTTTCCGCAGCATGCCGTAAGCGGCGGTAAAGGGCTGCGCCTCGTTGCACACGCCCACATCCACCTCCGCCAGGCCGGAAATAACCTGCCTCACCCTGCCGAAATCCCCGGTTAGGGGAAGCACCTCCCGCACTTGGTCGGCAAAGGCGACAATCCCAATGCGTGCGGTGTCCTCATCCATCTGATCCACAAAATCCTGCATGGCCGCAATGGCCTTGCGGGTGGGGTCGCCGCACATACTGCCAGAGAGGTCAATCGCCAACACCACATCCACCGCCGGCGCCTTTCCCCCGCCTTGGTGCTCCCGGGGGGAGAGGTCGGTCCAGCTCATATTCTCCGGGACGGGCTCCACCTTGACGGGAAGCGTTTTTCCCGTTTCCTTCTGCCGCGCAGAAACCTGCACCACTCCGTCCGCCGTGTACTGGTAGGTCACCTCGATGACAGAGTTGGGCGGGTCTGTGCGCTGGATTTTAGAGATGACATACTTGTGGAGAATGGTGTTGTCCAGGGGGCGGCGGAACTCTCCCTGGAGCACATAGACCTCCAACTCATTTCCTTTGGATCGTGTGCGCAGGTGGAAGGGCTTGGTGTTGGCAGCGGGGATTTGGGTGTTTTTGCGAATGATGACGCTGTTGATATACTCCTCCCCGTCGGGGCTAATGGAGATCATGCCCAAGGAATGGGCTGTCACATCCAACACGGCCTTGGCGCCCTGGACCAGCAGACCGCCGCCCTTTCTCCGGCCAAACAGCCCGCCCAGGGCAGGCACTGCCTCGCCTTTTTCCGTGATGTTCGCCCGGATCGCCGCGCCCAAGGCCACAGCCTCGTCCACATTGACGCCGCCAAGCGGGGGTTTCCCGCACATTTCGGTGACGTAATCCCGGATCATGCGCATGCGGGTGGAGCCGCCTACCAGGATGACACCATCCACCTGGGCCCAAGTCATCTCCACCGACTCCAGCAACCGCTGGGTCACGTCCTTGGTGGTGCCCAACAGGAATTGGGAGACAGATTCAAAAATCTCCTCGGTGATCTCCACAGTTCCCCTGATTCCCTGGTACGCAATGGGGACGCTGACCTGATCCCGGGAGGTAAGCTGCTTTTTCACGCTCTCTGCCGTCACCAGCAGCGAAGCCACCATCTCCGGATCCTCTGTCAGATCCACACCATAGCTCTCTAAAAATTCGCCGGCCAGATAGCGGGCAATGCAGTCATCCCAGTCCTTGCCCCCCAGTTCATGGTTGCCGTCGCTGCCCAGAATGCGGATCTCCTTCCGTTTGATGCGCGCCAAAGTCACATCAAACGTACCGCCGCCCAGATCGTAGATCAGCACAGTCTGCTCTTCCGCCCGCTCTGTCAGCCCATAGGCAAAGGCAGCTGCCGTTGGCTCGTTAATAATGGCAATTACCTCCAGGCCGGCCCGCCTTCCCGCCTCGATGGTGGCGGAGCGCTCCTTGTGGGTGAAATAGGCGGGCACGGTGATGACCGCCCCTTCGATCGACTCTCCCGTCTGGCGCTGCGCCTCGTCCTTCAGCTCCCGCAGCAGGATGGCGGACAAATCCGTGGCATCATAGCTCTTTCCCAGAATATCTACCGAGAACATGTCCTTTCCCATGCTGCGCTTAAAGAAAGCCACGGCGTTGGGGTCCCCCACCGCCTGCATATTCTTTGCGTCTTCACCAAACAGGACGCTCCCATCTTGCCGGAAGCACAGCACAGAGGGGGTGATCGCCGCGCCAAAGCTGTTTTTAATGACCACCGGCTTCCCCGTGCCCGGGTCTATGCGGGCCACCGCGCTGAAAGTTGTCCCTAAGTCAATCCCCACTCGAATCCCCATAGCAGCCACTCCTACGATACATAGTAAGTTTGCCTGCCATAAAAGCTGTCCTCTTATGACAGGCAAACGGTCCTTTCCGAAAGCTTATTCCACAGCAATGCCCTTTGACTTGGCCTTAGCCGCGGCAACCTCCTCCTTAGACATAATGGTGCCGGCGGTTGCCTGCATGGTGGCGTGGATCTCACGGTTTGTGGTCAAATCCCTTCCCGTCACCTCCAGAATTCCCTCTTTATTCAAGGTAAAGGTCACTTCAATTGGCGCGCCTGCAGGCAGGTTACCGGGCAGATCCAGGGTGGCGTTGCCCAAAATGAAATCGGTGTCCACATCGAAATACTCGTCGTGGAAATCGTTCTCAAACACCACCAGTTCCGCAGTCTCCTGGTTGGCATCCACCGTGCCAAACTGCCGGGTTACGCTGAGAGAGCCGCCGGGCATCAGTACATCCTTGATAATCATGTTACAGCACTTGTCCTCGCCATTGCGAACCACCTGGAGGGCGTAGCTCTTAGAAGTGACCACAGTGACCACCTCGTCCATCCGATGGCCCCGAAGGCCGGGAATTTCGTTGGTAGTGACAACGGCAGGCTCGCTGTATTTCTCGGCCTCCTCCCGGGTTTTCGTGTCAGTCATGTCCGCTTGCCCGGACTCAATCATCTCTTTCCACTGCTCCACCTTCACCTCGTAGGCTCCCAGAGCGTAGATGGCGGCACCCTTGGCCACAGCCTCATCCGGTTCCAAAATTTTGGGCTCCATGCCGTATTTCTCCGTCAAAATTTTAGTCACCTGGGGCATACGGGTAGAGCCGCCCACCAGCAGAATCTCGTCAATGGTGTAGCCCCTCTCGGCTGCCAAAGCAATGGCCGCATCGGTTTTCTCAATGGACTCATTGAGAAGGGCCTCCGTAATTTCATCAAAAGTCTGCCGGGTGATCTCCACACGTGCCCGCAGGCCGGCGGCGTCCATCATCACCGGCACCTTCTCCCGGGTGCTCAGCTGCTGCTTGGCCTTTTCAGCCTTCAGCCGCAGGTCCTGCTGGGCGTACTCGTCAAAGTCCCCGTCAAAACCTGTTTCCGAGCAGAACTCAGAGGCAAGGTACTGCATCACGGCGTCATCCCAGTTTTTGCCGCCCAGCTCGTGGTTGCCGTCGGAGCAAACCATTTCGATCTTGCCGGGACTGACGTGCATAACCGTCACATCGAAGGTGCCGCCGCCCAGGTCATACACCAGCACGGTCTTCTCGCCCTGCTCCTTGGCACAGCCGTAATAGAGGGCCGCGGCGGTGGGCTCGCTGATGATCTCGATAACATTCAAGCCGGCAATCTCGCCAGCGTTTTTGGTGGCGGTTCGTTCAGCCGTGCCGAAGTAGGCCGGGCAGGTGATGACCACGTCCTTCACCTCGGCGTCAATCAGCTTAGAGGCATCCCCCGCAAGCTTGCGGAGAATGTAAGAGGAGGCCTCCTCAGGGCTGACGTCCTCCCCATTGTAGCTGATGGCAAAATTGCTTTTTCCCATCAGGGTTTTGACCAGAGAGACCGTGTTCTGGGGGTCGATGACAGCGTTCTCCTTGGCAACTTGGCCCACCACCACCTGGGTAGGGCTTGCAAAATTCACCACCGAGGGGGTAGTGTTGGTGCCCTCTTGGTTGTTGATAACCGTGGCCCGGCCGGTTTCATCCACATAGGCAATGCAGGAATAGGTGGTTCCCAAATCAATTCCAAAAACATATTTAGCCATTGTTCATTCCCTCACTTTTCTCGCTTTTCTCAGTCTCCTGAACAGGTTTCTCATAGGTGTAAACCGCCACTTTCTCAGGGGAAAGGGTTCGGCCGTTGTAACTGTACCCATCAGAAAGGGAGGCCGCCACTTTGCCATGGAGCTCCTCCTCTCCGGTAGGAACCTTCTTTACCACCCGCTGCCGCAGGGGGGCAAAGGGCTCCCCAGGGGCGGTGTCATAAACCTCCACTTCGTTGCGCTCCAAAATATCCTGCAAATCCAGGGCATACCCGGCAAAAATCTTGTTGGGGATATCCTGCTGGCCCGCGGGCCTTTCCAAATAGACAGCGGCCATGCGCCGGATGCTGTCCCGCACCTGGATGACATCCAGCAGGATGGGGCGCACCAGCTGGGCATAGAGCCCTTCCCGGTGCTTTTGCAGCTCGTGGTGCATTTGGTCCACAATCTTCTCCTCGTGATCCGTGTGAAGGATCCGGGACTGGAAGAGAGCCTGCAGCTCCTCCACCTTTTGAAGGAGTTGCTTCTGCGCTTCCAACACCTCCTGCAGGGAAGGGCCGGCTGGGCATTCCGGCGGGCAGGGAGGCTCTTCCGCGCCCTGCCCTTGGTCAAGGACAGCTTCTTCTGGGCAGGACTCTTCCTCTGGGGAAGCTGCCTCCTCTTCCGGTGCGTCTTCCTGCGCCAGGAGAGGGGGCTCCCCATCGGGCACTTCGTTTTTCGCGGCCTCCTCCAGGGGCAGGGAGGGTTGTTCCTGGAACAGGTCAAACTCTTTCATCTCTCTTACGACCTCCTTATCCTTTCAATATTGGGCAGGGCCGGCGCTTAGGGGCTTTTTGGGAAATACATGCTCGCCCCACAACTGGCCCAGCTTGGGGTCCGCGTTTTGAATCAGCCACTCCATGGGCGGGAGCACGCCCTCCGGCCGATAGGGGCCTTTTCCCCGGCTGTGGCCAATGGCGCTGCAGGCAAAAAAGCGGTTGTTTTTGAACTGCAGGGAAATATTGTTCAAAAAGCTCTCCATGCCATTTTCCCGCAGGAATTTGCGGCAAAGATAGTCCTGTGTGTTGAAGAAATCGGTAAACACCTGGGGCTGGGCTTTCATCAGTTTTTCCACCGCCCGCTGGCCCACGTCCTGGTCCAGCCCGGCGGAATCAATTTTGCTGATAACCACCGCAAGAGGCACTGTGGACATGCTGCTGTCAGAAAGCCCTGTGACCTCCCGCAGCTTATTGAGGAAGGAATCAATGACGTCGTTTAAATCAGCCCTGCCAATACCTGCTAGATCCTCTGGGGAAAGGAGCTCCTCATACTGGAAACGGACCTCCGGGATGGCAAAGGGGTCCAGGATAAAGACAATGCCCTGGCAGTATTCGTACTGCTGCTGCACCTCATTTTCATCGTTGTTCGTGAACACCTCTCCGGCGATATCATAGATGTGCACCAGCCGCTCGGGAGAGAGGCTGGCGTGCTTTACGAAAAAGCTGAAGGACACGGCGCTGGCCAGCTTCACATCTTGGGGGCGGTCTGTTATGCGGGTGTTCCCCGTTTGAAAATCCTGCACAATCTCCTGGTAGATTCTTTCTTTCCTGCCGTTATAAAACTCCGTCTCCAGCCCCTTCTGCGGGGCCACGGTTTCAAGGAACTCTTTGGAGAATGCGGTGATGAAGGCCGTCTTTCCCACCGAACGGCCTCCCACCACAGGGATGCAGAGTGGACGGCTTTCCCGGTCGGCAAGGCGGTGCCCACATCGAGGACACTCGGCCTCCAGATTTTTTCTCCCGTTAAAAAAGGTGGTGGGGAGCTTTTCCCCGCAGCTGCATGTGCGCCGCAGAATCCCATATACGCCAGGGGTCAAATTGGTGTGCTTTGCGCCGCACCTGGGGCACAGGTAGGTGGGGATCAGACTTTTCTTCTTACACTCATGGCAGGCGGTAAAAATCCGTTTATGTACCAGATAGAGGCGGTCCACCGCCCAAATTGCGGTAAAGCCCAGGTAGAGAACGGCCATAAAGACCACCAGCACCAGCACATTCACCAGGGTGATGGCCGCCGTAATCAAAGAGCCGCACACCACCACAGCCGCCATGGCCAGAATGTTGGCAATGGCTAAAAAGACCCGAGCCGTTACGCCCTTATCCCCTAAGCCATTCAAATGGTCCCGATACCGCTGGATCGAAGCGCCGTTTCGGGTCCAGGCGCCTTTGATGGTAGCTGCTATATCCTGATATCCTTTTTCAAAAAAATAACTTTTTCGCGCTGGCTGCGCCGCTGCCGCCATGGTTTTTCCCCCTTTTTTACAGGCAATAAAGAATATCGCCGTATCCCAAAGGGCTACGGCTGATATTCCGTCAGCTGGATATTACAGCTTCTTGGTGTTGCTGTCGATCATATTTTCTTTAAAGGACCTGCCGTAGTTGAGCACCGCTGTGCCGCCGCCCCACAGGATTCCCGCCCCGCCAGCCACCATGGCCAGAAGGGAGGCAATCATCACAATGCAGTAAACCACAACCACAATCAAAACGATCACGAAAATCACAGCGATGATACCGCCCCAATCATCCATAGCGCTCTCCTCCCTTCATCCGCCGCAGAAAAGCGCGGCGGGCCCAGTTCACTTCCCATTCAATCTTTCGGTCAAGGACATCTGCAAGACAGCTGCATGCCGGGCGCGCGCTCCTCTGGAGCTACCCCATCCATCTGGCGCTCTGCGCTGCGAATCCGCGAAAGGGTGACCGGGGTCATCCCCAAAAAGGACGCCACATAGTGATGGTTCACCATGTCTATCACCCCGGGATACTTCCCCAGAAACCACCGGTACCGGTCCTTTGCAGAATATTGGGAAAGGATCATCTTGCTCTCCCAGTGGCGGCGCAGGGCCCTGCTTAAAAACTGGACGTAGAACCGCATCACAGCGGGGTGGTCCAAAAAAGGCATCAAGCGCGCCAACGGCATGGAGACCATGACCGTCTCCCGAAGGGCTTCCATGCTGATGACAGAAACCTCATTGAGCTCAAAGCTGGTCATCAGAGGGATCCCCGGGGAAAACTCAAAGCAGTCTGTGATGTCTTTTCCGGTGCAATCAGGAAAAAAACCGCGAACCAGCCCATGGACCATAATGTCCAAATTGGGGTTTACCTGCCCCATGCGCTGGAACACCTCGTTTTTAGGAACCAACCGCACTTTACTGTTTTCCACCAGGCAGGACAACAGCCTTTCATCTCTTACATAAAAGTGTTCTTGATAAAACCCAAATAAATCCATCTCCATAAGGCTGTTCCCCCTAGCCAGATACAATTCCCCCAAAATTGGATAATATGGTCAAATTCTGTCCCATATTACGCCGCTACTATACCCAAAAATTATACATCCACTCCACGGAAAATTCATTAACAAAAGATAAGCATAGATAATCTTTTTGTAAAAAAAATCGACTTTATAGCGAAAAAGGATATTTTTGGTCTAAAAACTCGTTGCTGCCGCCGCGCCGCACCAACCTGAATTATTCCCCCAGAAGGCTGTTTTTCCCATCAAAAAAGCTCTGGTCCATTTGGGCCAGAGCCATGCGGTTTGATTGGATGGGTTCCTCACCAGGGAAAGCCCGCTGCAGGGAACAGCCTTTAAGCCAGCAGCCCGCTGGCCCCTATGTATTGGGCAATCCGGGCCAGCTCCTGGGGCGGGCGCACCAGGGCAAAGCGCACATACCCCTCTCCCAAAGAGCCAAAGGCGGCGCCCGGGGTACACACCACGCCGCAGGCGTCCACCAAAGCCTCGCAGAAGGCCGCAGAACGGCCTTCCCAGCGCTTTGGCAGCTTGGCAAAGACAAACATGGTGCCCTGGCTGTCCTCCACCGGCCACCCCGCCTCTCGCAGGCCATTGCACAGGGCGTCCCGGCGCTTGCGGTACTCCTGGCACTGGTCCAGCACGTATTGCCGCGGAACGCGGAGGGCTTCCACTGCCGCCAGCTGCAGGGGCAGGAAAATGCCAAAATCCAGCTGAGAGCGCAGCAGGCTCAAAGCGGACACCAGCTCCCGGTTTCCCACAAAAAAGGAAAGCCGGGCGCCCGTCAAGTTAAAGGACTTACTCAAAGAGAAGAACTCCGCGCCCACCTCTTTTGCCCCGGGGATGGACAGGAAAGAAAAGCCGCTGCCCTCTGTGAACACAATATCGGAATAGGCGTTGTCGTTGATAATGTAGAAATGATAGCGTTTGGCGTACGCAATCAGTTCCTCATAGAAGGAACGGGGGGCGATGGCGCCGGTAGGGTTGGAGGGATAGGAGGTGACGATGTACTTTGTCCGCCTCCAAGTCTCCGGAGGGATGGCCTCCAGCCGGGGAAGGAAATGGTTCTCCCGGGTCATGGGGTAGAATTGCAGGTCCGCCTCCCCAAGCCAGGCCCCCGCCTCAAAAACAGGATAACCAGGGTTGGGCAGCAGCACCACGTCGCCGGGATTGCACAGGGCCATGCCCAAATGCCCCATCCCCTCTTGGGTGCCGTGAACGGCCACCACCTCTGTGCTGCCGTCGATGGCGGTGCCATAGCGGCGGAGGTAGTACTCTGCCACAGCCTGCCGCAGTTCCGGGTAATCACGCAGGGTATAGCGGTAGTTCTCCGGCTTCAGCGCCGCCTGAGAGAGCACCTGCATCACCTGCTCCGGCGGATGGAAGTCCGGCGTGCCCACGGAAAGGTTGAACACCTCCCGCCCCTGCTGCTGATATGCCACCACCTTGCGTTCAATGGAGGAGAAGATCCCCTCCTCAAAATGATCCAGCCGTTTTGCCTGTACCGACATGCTTTCTGCCTCCTATACCGACATGCCGGGGTCCAGCGCTCCCTGGAACCCCGGCAGGATTCTGTCCTTTTCTCGGGACGCTTTCTTAGGAAAGTGTACCCAGTTTTTTCAGGGTTGTCAACCGCTTTCAATCGGATACCCCTCCCCCCTGCCCGGGGTGCACCAGCGCAAAAAAGAGGGCCGCCCTGAAAAGCGGCCCCTTTAGACAAGGTTTTCTGCAGCTGTTTACTCTTTCGTAGAAACCAGCGTTTTCCTTCCCGCCAGCAGGATCGCCTCTCCCACCAGGAACAGGATGGCCAAGCTGATGACGCCGATGGAGTCCCGCCCGGTGAACTGGGTGAACAGCCCCACCAGCAGGGGCCCCAGCACCGCAGCGAACTTGCCAAAGATATCGAAAAACCCGAAGTACTCGTTGGAGCGCTCCGCGGGGATGAGCTTGCCGAAATAGCTGCGGGACAGGGCCTGGATGCCCCCCTGCACTGTGCCCACCAAAAAGGCCATGCACCAGAACAGGACCTGAGACAGAGCCAGGGCGCTTTCACTGTCGGGGTTCTGCTCGATATTGAATCCCATGAAGAAGCCCACCACCGTGATGACAAAGTACACGCCCACAGCCCCCCGCAGCAGCTGGATGGCGCCCACCTTCCCTGCCAGCCTGCCGAAAAGGATGGAGAAGGGCATGGCCACAATCTGGGTGACCAGCAGGGCCAGGATCATGCTCACTGTGTCCAGGCCCAGCTTCGTGCCATACGAGGTGGATACGGAGATGATGGTGTTCACCCCGTCGATGTAGAAGAAGTAGGCCAACAGGAACAAGAACACCCCTTTATGGGTAAAAATGTCCTTGGCGGTGGCCCACAGGTTTCGGAAGGTAGATTGCACCAGGCCTTTTTTCGCCTCCACATAATGGACCTGATGCACGTTCTTTAAAAAGGGTATGGAGAACACCAGCCACCACACGCTGGTGAGCAGGATGACCAGCTTAAAGGCCACCGGATTCTCCATGCCCATGACAAACAGGATGACAATGGCCAAGATAAAGGGGATGGTGCTGCCGCCGATATAGCCCATGGCGTAGCCCCAGGCAGAGACCCGGTCCATGCGCTCCCGGGTGGTCACGTCGGTTAAAAAGGCGTCGTAAAACAGGCAGGAGCCGGAAAACCCAATGTGGCTGATGACATACCCCACCAGCAGGCCCCGGTAATCATCTGTCAGGGCGGAGAACAGGGTAAAGGCCACGCCCAACACCAGGCAGGCCACGAACAGCCGCTTCTTATGGCCCTTGTGGTCGGCCAGAGAGCCCAGCACCGGGGCCAGCACCGCGCAGAGGAAGGTGGCCGCCGAGGTGCCGTAGGACCACAGCACCAAGTTGTCCGCCCCAGCGGCGGCGCACACATTGCCAAAGTAGATGGGGAACAGCACCGCCATAATGTTGGTGGCGTACACCGAGTTGGCCCAGTCGTAGAGAATCCAGCTCTTTTCTGTTTTTGTAAATTTTTTCGCGTTTTCTGAAGAGCCTGTTGCCATGAGACTTCATCCTTCCAAACAAGATGGTTTATACATATCATGCCATAGCTCCGTAAAAAACACAAGAAATTTTTGTAAAAACCGCGCTGTGGGATGGGGAGGCTTTCCAAAAGCTGGGGGCGCTTGGCAGCTTGAAAACAGGAAATAAAACAGAGAATGCCCACGGCCTTTCCCGCGGGCATCCCCTATCGCAGCATGTACTTTTTCAAATCCTTCCGATTCTCCACATCCAGCTTCCGCATCGCCTCGGAGATATGGTTTTTCACCGTGTTGACTGAAATATGCAGGTGCTCCGCAATCTCCTGGTTTGTCCAGCCCCGTGCCGCCAACATGGCGATTGCGAACTCGGTGGTGGTCAGGTCATCCGCTACATCATGGCCTGTCTCCGGGTTGTGCACTTTGCGCCAGCCCGCGGAAAAGCGATAGGTAATCGCGATGATCCGCTTAAAATCCTCCGGCCATTTTGGCTTAATCACCGCCTCCAGCATGGCGCCCAAAAGCCCATGGTGCTCCCCAAAGCCCTCAATCAAGTCATCCGGCTGGGCAATCTTCCATGCCGCCAGCAGATGGGCCTGCGCCTGGTCCGGCTTTTTCAGGCTCATGTAGTCCATCACCGCAACCAAATGCAGGTAGATTGCGGGAATGGGGTAACTGGCCGCCCCCATGGCAAGGGTGGCCTCCACCATGCCGGCGCTGGGGCCGTACTCCTCCTTTAGGTAGAGGTAATGGGCCTGCACATACAGGGCAAAGGCCCTCAGCCCCGGGGGCAGCAGGGGAAGAAAGCTCTCCACGTCTGGCATGGTTTCCGGCAGCGGCAGATGGAGCAGCACCGCAGCGGCGGACGCCACAAAGGCCGAGGCTGCCCGGAACTGGGACAGCTGTTCCCCCGCGGCAGACAGAAAAGCCCTCAATTCTCCCAGGGCAAACCGGGCCCGCGAAATCTCCCCAAGGGACAAGCTGGCATAGGCATAGATCAAACAGGCGGAGAGGCGCGCTCCCATATCGGAGTGCGTCAGATAGGCCTCCGCCTCCTGTGCCGCTGCCCCAGCCTGTCCGCTGAAATAGTGGTACTCCGCCAACGCGATATCCCTTTGCGGGCCAGCGGGCATGGCCTCCACCGCCTCCAGGCAGTGTCCCGGCTGGAAAGGGGTGTTCATCAGGGGCATCAAACTTGCGTGGTCCAGCAGGCCGCCCATCAGGCTTGCTGCGCCGTCCGCCGGCTGGCCCTGGGTTTTGCGGGGGTCCTTGGGCTTCTCCGCATTGGCAGGAACAGCCCAGGACTTTCCAAATTTCTGTGCGCCCGGAATGCGCCCCTGCACACAGAACTGCTGCACCATACGGTCCGAGAGGTTCCACTTTTCGGCGGTTTCCTTCACGGTGAGGTATTCCATACCCTCATTCCTCCCTCTTTTTTCTAAATTATTATTATATGGATTCCGGCCCATTGCCGCAAGGGAAGATTATCACAAATCTTTTCCGTTTGGCCAAAACAGCCTTACACCGTCCGCTTTGGGGGACAAAGACCCCTCCACACGGAAGCCGGCCCTACCGCGTTGACCCATCCTATCCCCCAACATACACCTGCACCTCATAATTCCACTGCAAAATTCCTGAAACCACAATGAGCTGCACGGTAAAGGACGGCTCTTCTCCATACTCCTCCCGGGCCAGGCGCAGCAGCTCCTCCAAGGCTTTGCCCCTGGTTTCCTCGGTGCAGTGGGCGCACAGGTAACTCCCCTCTGGCAGCGTCTTGAGCCCCTCCAGTTCCGCATAGCGGGTGCACAGCGCAAACAGCCTGGCCCTTTCCCCCTCGGTGTAAATGCCGGCCAAGTCCTCAAAGGCAAACTTTTCCTTCCATCCCGCGGGGAGCTTCTCATAGAAATGCCCCAGGTAATTCCAAAGGTTTTCCAGGGTGGGCATTTCCAGGGTGTCCGAAAGCAGAATCACCCGCTGGGGGTACTCCTTAAGGAAGGCGCTGCGGGACTGGCGCTGCTGCTCCAAATTCCGCGCATAGTCCGCCTTGGCCAGCTGGATTTTCGCCTTGCTGAACTGCAGCGCGGCAATTTTCTCATCGGCCCTCTTCTCCGCCTGCTGGAAAAAGGCGATGATTTTCTCCAGGTCGTCGTACTCCAGCACCCGCTTGATCTCCTGCAGGGGCAGGTCCATCAGCTGCAGAGCCCGCACGGTGTTCAGGCGGACAATGTCCTGCTCCGTGTAATACCGGTAGCGGGTCCATTCGTCCTTTTTGCTGGGCTTCACCAAACCAATGCGGTCATAGTGGCGCAGGGTTTCGGCAGTGGTGTTGGCAGCCTTGGCAGCCTCTCCCACGGAAAAAAAGCGGTCCATCCATTATTCCCCCCTTGACCTTTGTGCTACACAAAGGTTTATACTTCATTTTAGCATCAGGCACCACAAAACGCAACGGCCAATTTTACGCCGCACAGGAGGATACGCTTGGGTTTTCCTGTACCAGCGGCCGGAACGCCACGCCGAAACCGCCACCCTCTGCCGCTTTATGGTGGACGGCCGGTTCCGGCAGGAGGGGCTGGAGGAAACAGCCTTGGAGCACATCCTGCGGGGGCTGAAAATCCAAGGGGTAAAGCAGGTGGAGGCCCTTTTGGAGCAGGAGGGCGGGCGCTCCCGGGCGCTGCTCCTGGCCTGCGGGTTCCGCCTGATGGAAGAAACCACACACACCACGCGCTATGTATGCCGCTTTGAAACACAGAATTGGAGGGAATAGTATGGTAAAGAAAATTGCATTTGCCCTGTGCCTGGGGCTGGGATGTCTCGTTCTGGCGGGCTGCTCCGGCAGCAGCGAGCCCTTTGAGGCCAAAACCTACACGCCGGAGGGGCAAGTTCAGGGCGTGCAGCTGGACGTGGAGGACCGGGAGGTGGAGGTGGCCCTCTCCCCCGATGGACAGGTGCACATTCAGTACAGGGAAAACAGCAAGGAGTTTTACGAGATTGCCCTCTCGGACGAAAAGGTGGTGACCATGACCAGCGCCGCCAACAAGGAGTGGACCGATTACATCGGGGTCAGCGCCGGCGGGGAGGACAGGAAAATCACGGTGCAGGTGCCCGACGGCCTCTTGGACAGCCTGGAGATTTCCACCACCAACGAGGATATCACCCTCCCAGAGCTGGCGGTGACGGGCAGCGTCTCCCTCTCCTCCAACGGCGGCAGCGTGCGCTTTGCCACTCTGTCCGTGGGAAGCAGCCTGCGCCTGCACGTCAAAAACGGGGACATCTCCGGCACAGTAGCGGGAAGCTATGACGATTATTCCATACAGTGCTCCGTCAAAAAAGGGGAGAGCACCCTTCCGGATTCCAAAACCGGTGGGGAAAAGACGCTGGAAGCCGCCTGCAACAACGGCAATGTGGAGATCGCCTTTGCGGGGGAGTAGCCCCTGCCCCCCACCCTTGACAACCGCTGCAAACTCCGCTAGGCTGTATACAGGCAAGCCGCGCAAAGGAGGAGTTGCTGTGAAAACCATCGCCATCATTGAGGACGACCAGACCATTGGGGATTTGCTGGAGGAGGTGCTGCAAAAGGAGGGCTTCCAGGTAAAGCGGGCCTACTCTGGGACAGAGGCGGTATACCTGCTCTCTCAGCAGCGGCCTGATCTGGCCCTGTTGGATTTGATGCTGCCCGGCCTCTCCGGGGAGGAGGTTCTGCCCCACCTTGCTGGGGTGCCGGTGATTGTGGTCAGCGCCAAGGTGGGGGTGGATGACAAGGTGAAGCTGCTGCTGGGCGGGGCGGCGGACTACCTGACCAAGCCCTTTGAGATTCCCGAGCTGCTGGCGCGCATCCAGGTGCAGCTGCGGAAGGGGAGCGCTCCCCTCTCCCCTGTGCTGCGGGCCGGGGACGTGGAGCTGGACACCATTAGCCGCCAAGTCACCGTGAGAGGCACACCCGTCCACCTGACCAAGACGGAGTACGCCATTTTGAAGCTGCTGCTCCAAAACCCAGGGCAGGCGGTGGCAAAGTCCGTGATTTTGGAGCGCATCAGCCTGGACACCCCGGACTGCACGGAATACTCCCTGAAGCAGCACGTGAGCAACCTGCGGAAAAAGCTCCGGGAGGCCGGGGGCAAGGAGTACATCCAGGCGGTGTGGGGCATTGGGTTCCGGCTAGACGGGGATGGCGCGGGAAAATCTTGACGGAATCTTTACCCTTTTCTTGACCGCTTTCTTGACGTTTCTCCGGTAGGATACTCCCATACCGAAAAGGAGGTATCTGAAAATGGAAGCTGTATTGCGAACCCAGGGCCTGTGCAAGCACTACCGGCGCTTTAAGGCCCTGGACGGGCTGGACATGGAGGTGCCCAGGGGCGCCATCTACGGCCTGGTGGGAAAAAACGGCGCAGGGAAAACCACCCTCATCCGGGTGGTGTGCGGCTTGCAGGCTCCCTCCGCCGGGAGCTACTCCCTGTATGGGGCAGGGCTGGGCGAGGCCAAACTGAACCGCGCCCGGCGGCGCATGGGCGCGGTGGTGGAGACTCCCTCCCTGTACCCGGACATGACGGCGGAGCAAAACCTGAAGCTGCAACACCGGGTGCTGGGGCTGCCGGATGACAAGGGCATCCCGGAGCTTTTGGAGCTGGCGGGCCTGGGGGACACGGGCAGGAAAAAGGCCGGGCACTTCTCTTTGGGGATGAAGCAGCGGCTGGGCATTGCCATCGCCCTGTGCGGGGACCCGGACTTTCTGGTGCTGGACGAGCCCATCAACGGCCTGGACCCCCAGGGCATTGTGGAGATGCGGGAGCTGATTTTAAAGCTGAACCGGGAGCGGCAAATCACCGTGCTGATCTCCTCCCACATTCTGGATGAGCTTTCCAAGCTGGCCACCCACTACGGGTTTATCGACGGCGGGCGGATGGTGAAGGAGGTCAGCGCCCAGGAACTGGAGGCCGCCTGCCGCAAGTGCGCCCGGGTAGAGGTGACCAGCGTCCCCGCCTTGTGCAGGGTGCTGGACGGCTGGCAGCTGGAATACAGCGTGGTGGACGGCGCCGCGGCGGATATCTACGGGGAGCTGAACATCACCGCCCTGGTGGACGCCCTGCGGCAAGAGGGCTGCAGCCTGCTTTCGGTGAAAGAGCGGGACGAGAGCCTGGAGAGCTACTATATCAATCTGGTGGGAGGTGAGCAGCATGAGTAACCTGCTTTCCGCCGGGATATACCGGCTGAAATACTCCAAACTGTTTTACATTCTTCTGGGGCTGCTTGTAGTGACGCTGACATTTTGTTATGTACAGGCCATTCCCCAAACGGTGTCGCTGGACGTCTCTCCCACGGAGGCGGTCACCCAAGAGGAGGGATACGTTACCGTGGAATATGAGGAACAGGCTTCTTTCTATCCTCTCAACTCCCTCTTTTTTCAATATGTGCTTTTCAATTTAATCTCTTGCGGCATATTTTGCCCCCTGTTTTTGAGTCACGAGTACAGCGACGGCGTTTTGCGCAACAAGCTGATTGTGGGGCGAAACAGAACCCAGATTTATCTGGGAAATTTGACAGTTAACGGGCTGTACGGCGCAGCGACGACGGTGGTAGGAATTTTGACCGGCCTTTGTGTGGGCATGCCGATGCTGAAGGGCTTTGGCGAAACAGAGCCTTCCACTTTGGTCATGTACGGGCTGTTCTCCCTGATAACCACCTGGGCCTGCGTATCCCTGTTCACGATGGTGGCAATGATTGTAGCAAACCGGGCGGTGGCCGCGGCCCTGTGCATTGTGCTTGCTTTTGGACTTTACTTTTTGGGCCAGTTTTTGACCATCGGACTGTCCCAGCCGGAGTTGCTCCAGGGAGGCCTGATTTGGGGGCCGGATGGAACCTTTCAAATGGCCGACCCCGCTCCCAATCCCAGCTATATCTCTGGGTTCAAGCGGCAGGTGTATCAGTTCCTGTACGAGCTGACCCCGGGCGGGCAGTGCTTCCAAATCGCCAATATGGGTGCGGAGACGCCCTGGCATCTGCCGGTGTACGCCGCCCTGTTCACTGCCCTGACCACCGCTGCCGGTCTTGCCATCTTCCAGCGGAAGGATGTAAAATAGGGCCATGGAATGGCTTTGCGGCGGGGCGGTGATGGGGCTGCTGCTGGCGCTGGCTGTGGGAGTCCGGCTGCTGGGGCGCCGGCGCAGATAGGAGGATGGCTATGGTTTGGGTGTTGGCGGCTGGTTTGGCCCTGTTGGCGCTGGGGCTGGGCTTAAAGGTTGCCCTGCTGCGCCACGGGATGAAAGCCCTGGGGCGGGACCTGGTGGAGCGCCGGGGGCAAGAAACCAACACGCTGCTTTCCCTGCCCTGCCGGGACAGGGAGCTGCGGCGGCTGGCCAGCGCTTTGAACCAGGAGCTGCGGGCCCTGCGGCAGGAGCGGCTGCGATACCAGCAGGGAGACAAGGAGCTGAAGGAGGCGGTGGTGAACATCTCCCACGACCTGCGCACGCCGCTGACGGCCATCTCCGGGTACTTGCAGCTGCTGCAAGGCCAGGACCTGCCCCCGGACACCCGGCGGTATCTGGAGCAGATTGAGAGCCGGACGGAGTCCATGAAGCGGCTGACTGAGGAGCTGTTCCGGTACTCGGTGGTGGTGTCGGAGGAGAATTTGGCCGGGGAGCCGGTGGACCTGCGCCGGGCGGTGGAGGAGGCGCTGCTCTCCTTTTACGGCGCCTTGGAGGGCCGGGGGATTGAACCCCAGGTGCGCCTGCCGGAAACACCGGTGATCCGCCAGCTGGACCCGGCGGCTGTGAACCGGGTGCTGGGGAACATCCTCACCAACGCCCTGAAATACAGCGCCGGGGATTTGGAGGTCACTTTGGAGGAAAGCGGGCGGCTGACCTTTTCCAACGCCGCGCCAGGGCTGGACCCGGTGGCGGCGGGGCGGCTGTTCGACCGGTTCTACACCGTGGAGGCGGCCCGGAACTCCACGGGGCTGGGGCTTTCCATCGCCAAGGAGCTGACCCAGCGCATGGGCGGGGAAATGGGCGCGGAGCTTCACAATGGCAGACTGACGGTGTGGCTGGAGCTTTAGCCCCGCTGTTCTCTCCGCGCAACCATCCAAGTCAATCCCATAATCAAAAACGCCCCGAGGGAATCCCTCAGGGCGTTTTTCGTGCCGGCCCACACCGGCGCATAGGCTGGCGGCGCAGCTTTTTCAGCCGCGCACCGCCGCCAGCAGGCCTTGGCAGCCTGCCAGGACATCTCTCCAAGTGGCCTCAAAATCCCCGGTGTACCAGGGGTCTGCCACCTGGCCCGGGCAATGGGTGTAGTCCAGCAGCAGATGGAGCTTGCCTTGGGGGTCTCCCCCACAGATGCGGCGCATGTTGCGGAGGTTGGCCTCATCCATACCGATCAACAGATCGTACTCCTTGTAATCCCCCGCTGTCATCTGCCGGGCCCGCTTTCCCTCGCAGCGGATGCCGTGCTCCCACAGCTTCCGGCGGGCAGGCGGGTACACGGGATTTCCCAGCTCTTCTGTGCTCGTGGCCGCGGAGGCAATCTGAAACTGCCCTTCAAGCCCCGCCTGCCTTACCAGGTCTTTCATCACAAACTCCGCCATCGGGCTGCGGCAGATATTGCCGTGGCAAACAAATAAAATCTTTGTCATCTTTTTTATATTCCTCCCTGCGCCCTCAGGCCGTAGGCTTCCGGCTCTCAGGCATTCTTTTTTGCGGCCCTCTTCATTTTATATCGGGCAGCGAAGGGCCTTCCCCCATCCAAATTTCCCTGGGCAAGGAACTTACAGATAAAAATTAAACGCACCCCACCATGCGTGGGGTGCGCGCTTCCGCAGCGGCGGCTGCCGCTGGCTGGGCTGGCGGGATTCGAACCCACGGGATGACGGAGTCAAAGTCCGTTGCCTTACCGCTTGGCGACAGCCCAGTATGGAGAACACGGAGCCTAATCCGAAAATTAAACTCCGTGTTCCGTTCAGTGGGGTGGAAGATGGGACTCGAACCCACGGTCTCCAGAGCCACAATCTGGCGCTTTAACCAACTAAGCTACATCCACCATATTGGCGCGCCAAAAGGGACTCGAACCCCTGGCCTACTGCTTAGAAGGCAGTTGCTCTATCCAGCTGAGCTATTGGCGCATCTGTAAGGGGGGCGTCTTTTGGCCCGCAAAACGTATTAATCCCCGTGCAAACGGGAGTTAAAAGCGACATTCCTTGCCGCTGTGACCTGGCGCAAAAAACGCGGGCCGCTATCCAGCGAACACCAAAGCGCTCATGCGCGCGGATCGGGTGCAGCGTCACGCTGCTGGAGCGGGTGATGGGAATCGCCAAGCGTTCCTACAGAACGCTTGATGGCTCACCTCCCGCACACTTTGTGTGCAGGACCCGTTCGCCACTCTGTCCTAAAAATGTCCCACCGGGACATTTTCTCAACGGCCAGACCCTCTCGGGTTCGATTTCCCCCATCCGTGGAGCGGGTGATGGGAATCGAACCCACACGACCAGCTTGGAAGGCTGGGGTTCTACCATTGAACTACACCCGCGCATTTTGCGACGGTGATTATTATAGCACAGACGCCGCCCCACGTCAAGGGATTTTTTCTGAGAAATCCCTTTGCAGCGGAAAACATGCTGTTCCTCCCTCAAGAAAGAAAAACAGGGATGCCAAACGGCATCCCCGCTCACTTTTCTCACATATAAGAGAGCCGCAGCTCCCCTTCTTCCACGGAGAGGTCCACACCCGCAATGGCGCCTTCGCCCCGCTCTACCAGGGCCATGGCCAGTTTATCCTCCACCATGCGGCGGATGTTGTTGCGCAGGTCCCGGGCACCGCTCTGCCCGTGGATGGACTTCTCTGCCAAATAGGCACAGGCCTCTGGCGTGTAGGTGAGGGCTATGCCCTTTTCCTGGAGAGTCCCCACGTATTCATCCAGCATCAGGGCGGCGATCTTCCTGTAGTCCTCCACATCCAGGGGACGGAACACAATCACCTCGTCAATGCGGCTGAGGAACTCTGGCCGGAGGAACTCACCCAGGGCCTTCATCACCTTTTCCCGGTTCATGTCCGCGGCGGTCTTATTAAAGCCCAGGGAATTTTCCCGGCGGTCGCTGCCCGCGTTAGAGGTCATCACGATAACGGTGTTCTCAAAATTCACCGTGCGGCCGTGGGCGTCGGTAATGCGGCCCTCGTCCAGGATTTGCAGCAGGATGTTCAGCACATCCGGGTGGGCCTTCTCAATCTCATCGAACAGCAGCACCGAGTAGGGCCGGCGGCGGACCTTCTCCGTCAGCTGGCCGGCCTCGTCGTAGCCCACATAGCCGGGCGGGGAGCCGATGATCTTAGAGACGGAGTGCTTCTCCATAAACTCGCTCATATCCAGGCGGATCAGGGTCTCTGGGGTGTCGAACAGCTCTTGGGAGAGCACCCGCACCAGCTCTGTCTTGCCGGTGCCGGTGGGGCCCACAAAGATGAACGAGGCCGGGTGCCGCCGGGGGCTGATCTGCACCCGGCTGCGGCGGATGGCCGCCGAGATGGCGGAAACCGCCTCGTCCTGGCCGATGATGTGCTTTTTCAGCACGTCCTCCAGGTTGGCCAGCTTCTTCAGCTCGTTCTCCTGCACCCGGGAAGCGGGGATGCCCGTCCACAGCTCGATCACCTTGGCCACGTCCCACTCTTCCACATTGGCAAAGACCCCCTCGCCCTTCAGCTTATCCAGGCTTTCCTCCAGGGTGGCAATGCGGTAATGGGTTTTGGCCAGCTCCTCATAGTCGATTTGGCTGCCATCCGTGGGGCTGGAGAGATCCTGCTCCCGGTTTTTTTCCTTGGACAGGGCCAGCTCCGTCTCGTCGTATTCCTCCAGCTTCTTGTTGCGCAGGGCGGCGCAGGCGCAAGCCTCGTCCAACAGGTCTATGGCCTTGTCCGGCAGGTAGCGGTCATTGATGTACCGCTCTGCCAGCACCACCATGCGGCGGCAGATCTGTTCAGACACCTTCACCCGGTGGTAGCTCTCGTAATAGCCCTTGATGCCCAGAAGGATCTGGACGGCGTCCTGGATGGAGGGCTCTGCCACCGTGACCGGCTGGAAGCGGCGCTCCAGGGCCGCGTCCTTCTCAATGTACTTCCGGTACTCGTTGAAGGTGGTGGCGCCGATGACCTGGATCTCCCCCCGGGAGAGGGCGGGCTTTAAGATGTTTGCGGCGTTCATGCTGCCCTCGGCGTCGCCGGTGCCCACCAGGTTGTGGACCTCGTCGATGAAGAGGATGACATTTCCATCGGCCTTCACCTCGTCCACCAAGCCCTTGATGCGGCTCTCAAACTGGCCCCGGAACTGGGTGCCCGCCACCAGGGCGGTCAAGTCCAGCAGCTGAACCTCCTTGTTGCGCAGCTTGGCAGGGACCTCCCCCCGGGCGATGCGCAGGGCAAGGCCCTCGGCCACGGCGGTTTTGCCCACGCCGGGCTCGCCGATGAGGCAGGGGTTGTTCTTGGTCCGGCGGGAAAGGATCTGCACCACCCGCTGGATCTCCTTCTCCCGGCCGATGATGTTGTCCAGCTCGCCGTTTCGGGCTTTGGCGGTCAAATCGGTGCAGAAGTTCTGGATGTGCTTGCGCTTCTTTTTGTGGAAGCTTTCTTTCTTCTGCTGGACGCCTGCCCCGCCGTAGCCGCCGTTTTCTCCCGGGCGGCCCCCCAGCATCTGGTCCACCGGCAGGGTGGCGGCGCCGCCGGGGGCGAACAGGTCCTCTTCCTCGTCATTGTCGTTGTTCAGGTTCATCAGCTCGGTCATCTGGGCGGTAGCCGCTTCCAGCTCCTCGTCGGTGATGCCCATTTTCTCCATAATATCATTGACCGGCTTGATGCCCAGCTCTCTGGCGCACACCAGGCAGAGCCCCTGGGTGGGCTGGCCGTCCACGCCGTTGGAAACAAACACAACGGCCGGCCTCTTTTTGCAGCGTGTACACATCAGCATGGTTTTCGTCCTTTCTAAACAGATAAGAAACAGCGTTCCAATTAAAGCGAACAATTATGAGCGCAGTATGAAAGAACCGTGAAAAAAGCGGAAACTCCCCCTTGGGGAGCTCGCATTAAGGACGTTTCCGCTTTTCCCGCACGGTCTTGGCCCGGATCTCATCGTGGAGAGAGAGCTCATACTGGGCGTCGTCCGAATGGAAGATTTCCCGGAAGATTTGGAAATACTTCACCGCGGAATAGATCATCATGGCCGCCGTAAGGATCAGCAGCACATTGGAGGCAATGGTAAAGGCAAGCCCCTTCACATGCAGGAAGCCATCCATCACCACAATGACGGCAACAGAGACGTAGAACATCACCGTGGCCACCTTGCCATACCACTGGGCGGCACAGGGGCGCTTCTGCTTTTTCAGCAGCACCACGGCGCCGCAGAGCATCACCAGCTCTTTGGCGATGAACACCAGAAGCACCGGTCCAATCACCGGGAACTTGACCGCCAGGCACAGGGCCACCACGCCCTGGGTCAGCTTGTCGGCCAGGGGGTCCAGCATCTTGCCCAGCTCAGTGACCTGGTTCAGCTTGCGGGCAATAAAGCCGTCCACACAGTCTGAAAGGCCGGAGAGCACAAGAAGCGCCACCGCCACCACCAGCTGGTCCTGCATAAAGTACCAGGCGAAAAAAGGGATAATCAAAATACGGAGTACAGACAGGGCGTTGGGCACCGTCAAATTCTGGTTGATCGGCTTTCTCTCTTTGGGCATGAACGGCCTTCCTCTCTTTTTCACGAATTTCACAGTCCTTATCAGCATAAGGGGAAACTCTCACAAATTCTTCAACCCGCTCCCAACGGGCAGGGCAATTTCAAAAGCGCTTTACTGGAACATGATGTCCAGGGGGTTCCAGTTGACCAGGGGCCCCGCCAAGGTCGACTGGCGCAGGGCGTCCTCCATTTGGGCCTGCATGTCAGAGGCCAGCATGGGGGTGAACACCTCCACCGCAGCCAGCAGAATCCACAGGCTGACCACAGCAAGCAGCAGCCCCAGCACACCGCCCAGCAGCGCATTCACCTGGCGCAGGATGGGCAGGTGGAAGGCAGTGGAAAGCACGCCGGCCAAAGCCCGCACCACCATCATAAGCAGGAAGAACAGCACGATGACCGCCAGCACCTTCAAAAAGCCCACAAAGACCGGCGAGAGGGCGTCGGCGATTGCGCTGGCCGCCTGGCTGCTTTGGTTTGCCAAAGAAGAGGCGATGGTCACATCGGTAACTCCCGCCTGCTCCAGCGCGCGGAGGATAAAGTCTGGCAGGGAGGAAAGCACCTGCTGCACCGCGGCCAAGGTGTCCCCGCTGCCAAAAGAAGTCAGGGACTCTCCAATGCGCTCCACCAGCGCCGGGCGGAACAGGGTGTCAAAAACCCACTGTGCCAGGGGCCCCCCCAGGGCAGAAGCCAGGCAGGCGGCGAGAACAGCCCCCAAAAAATGGGCGGCGGAACGGATCAATCCCCGGTAGGCTCCCACAACGATGAACACCACGCACACAGCTACAATTAAAATGTCCAGCACATAGCCCACAGGAAAGGCCCTCCCTTTTCTCAAAAAATGCCGCTTCATAAAATATAGCACAAACCCGGCCTTTTCACAACCCCCATCCCCCTTACGGAAATCTTAATTGCGCCACTTTTTCTTGCAAATTGGCCCTGTCGGCTCTATAATCAGGGGGAAGGACCTCTGCGTTTTTCACAGATTTAACAGAAAGGTCGTGTTTTCTCGTGGCTGTATACGCCGCTGTCTTTTCCCCCACCGGCACCTCCCGCAAAGGCGCCTGGGCCATGGCCTCTGCCCTGGGGGAGGCCCGCCTTCTGGATGTGACCCTCTCCCCGGCTGCCGCGCAGGTTTTCTCCCGGGAGGACCTGGTGGTCTTTGGCGCGCCGGTCTACGGGGGCCGGGTCTTTGCAGGGGCTTTAGAGCGCCTCTCCCCCCTGCAGGGGCAGGGGACCCCCTGCATCGTCACTGTCACCTACGGCAACCGGGACTTTGACGACGCCCTCCTGGAGCTGACGGACTTCTGCCGGGAGCGGGGGTTTGTCCCCCTTGCCGGGGCCGCCCTGGTGGGGGAGCACACCTACGGCTCCATCCAGGTGGGCCGTCCCACAGCGGAGGACCTGGAGCAGGACCGGGCCTTCGCCCTGGAGGCCTGGGACGACTGGAACGCCGGCTGGGAGGGCTTCTCTCCCCCGGGGAACCGCCCCTACCGGGAGGGGGGCAAGGGCGGCAGCTTTGTGCCCTCCACCCTGGAAAACTGCACCCGCTGCGGCCTGTGCCGGGACCAGTGCCCCATGGGGGCCATTGGGGAGGACTGCGTTTCCATTGACAGCAGCCGGTGCATCTCCTGCTTCCGGTGCGTCAAACGCTGCCCGGTCAAGGCCAAGGGCTGCTTTACCCCAGAGTACGAGAGCTTTGCCCAGGCCTTCTCCCAGCGCCTGAAGGAACCCCGGGAGAACCAGTACTTTCTGCCCCGGTAAAGGCACCCGATACATAAAAGAAAGGCAGGCATCCCAGTGCCTGCCTTTTGTTCTGTTTTTGGGGGGCTCTCAGCGAACCTGAATCCGCCGCACCTCGCTGACGCCCAGCACATAGGCGGTGCTCTCGCTGGAAAGGGCGATGCTCTGGGCATCGCTCCCCGCGTCCGCCCGGGCCAGCTCGCTGCCGGTGGAGGCGTCGTAGAGCACCAGCTCTTGGCCGATCAGCGCCCCCACCGTGCCGCCGGAAACGGACAGGGCCTGAATGCGGGCTTCCGCCTGAATCTCCACCGGGTCGCCCGCGTCCCGAAAGACCAGCAGGGTGCTGGCCCCCGCGTGCTCGTAGGCCGAGATGGAGACGTAGGCCTGCCCTCCCTCCAGCCGGAACGCCGTGGGAGAGCGGCCCTGGTAGCTGTACTCCGAGAAGGCCAGGTCCGAGGCCCGGGCCCACAGCAAAGAGCTGTCCCCCACAGCGTACAGCATGCCGTTTTCCCCCCAAGAGGCCCCCAGCAGCAGGTTGTCCCGGCTCTCATACTGGGTCACCGGATCGGCTTGGTCAAATTGGAACACCGTCACTTTCGAGACCAGCTCGCCCCCCTGGCTGCGGACCGTGCATACAATCCCGCTTGTGCCGTCCGCGCTGAGCGCCAGGGAGGTGATGTAATCCTGGGCAAAGCTGTAAGTAAACTGCACTTCGCCGGTTTCCAGGTAGACCGTCAGGTCAGAGGCGCCCTCCTTTCCCTGGGTGGCCAGGGCAAAGCGCCCGTTGGCGGCCACGGCCCCCGCCAGGATATCCTGCCCGGCAGAGTCTTCCAGCCGCACCTCTGTCCCAGAGGCTATCAGGTAGCCCGTGCTGCCCTGGTTATACAGCAGGTAGTTCCCGGCAGCCTCCTTCAGCACAGGCTGGTTCAGGCTGTGGCGCTGGGAGAAGAGCTCCTGCCCTGCGGGCCCCAGAACCGTGAAGGCCGTGTCGCTGAGCACCACCGCGTTGCCCCCATAGGAAGTGAAGTTCCCCTGGGACACATTCGAGCCGGTGATGGACACCGGGTAACCGTCTCCCCCCTGGGCCCCCATCACCTGGGTTTGCACCCAGCTCCAAATGTTCTGGGGGGTCAGGCTCTCCCGGTTGACCCAAAGGGCCAGCCCCAGCACCAGCACCACCAGCACCACGGCCGCCCGGTAAAAAGCCTTGGGAGCCTGCCAGGCCTTTTTCTGCCCAGCCTCTTCCTCCGGCTCCCCGTCATATTCCACGGCGGCCTTGGGGGCCTCTTCTGGGGTCTCCTCTTCCCGAAGGCTCTCCGGCTGGTGGTCCTTCAGCTGGATGATCTTCCGGCGGTTCCGTTTTTCGCTGTGCTTGGCCATAGCTTCCCTTCCTTTCCCGAGCCCCGGCAAGCGGGCCCTTGTTCAGTAAAACACCCGGTTGAGGTACAGCCCCCAGGCGGGGGCGGTGGGCCCGGCCGCCCGCCTGTCTTGGGCGGCCAGCACGCCGGGGATGTCCTCTGGGGCAAGTTTTCCCTGCTGCACCCGCAGCAAGGTGCCCACCATGATGCGCACCATGTTGTAGAGGAACCCGTCCGCCGCCACGGTGAACAGCACCATGTCCCCCTCCCGGGTGACCTGGGATTTTGTCACGGTACGGGTCAGATCCCCCTTTTCCCGCCGGTCCAGCGTGCAGAAAGAGGAAAAATCGTGGCGGCCCACATAGTGACGGGCGGCCCGGTCCAGCAGCGCCTCGTCGATGGGATACCAGTAGTGCAGGGCCCTCTGCCGCAGGAAGGGGTCCCGCACCGGGTGGTTCCAAATCTGATAGACATACTCCTTGCCCTTGCAGGAGTAGCGGGCGTGAAAGTCCAAAGGCACCTGCTCCACCGAGCGGACCGCCACGTCCTCCGGCAGGTAGTGGTTCAACGCCGCCAGCAGGCGCTCCGGCGGGATGGGGCTCTCTGTCTTCAGACTGACGCAGAACTCCCGGGCGTGTACGCCGGTGTCCGTGCGGGAGCAGGCCTTGATGTCCTCTGAAAGGCCGGTGATCTTCCCCAGGGCCTCTTGGAATACCTGCTGCACGGTCAGGGCGTTCTCTTGAATCTGCCAGCCGTGGTAGCGGCTGCCGTCATAGCAGAGCTTGATGAGAAAATTCCGCTGCATAGGGTCCTCCTTTTACAGCCGCACCGCCGGGGGCAGCAGCAGGTTCAGGGCGATGAAGGCCCCCAGCACGGCCACAGAGCCCAGCAGCACCCCCCAGTCGGAAGCGCCGAAGTGCAGGCTCTTCATCTTGGTGCGGCCCTCTCCCCCGTGGTAGCAGCGGCTTTCCATGGCGGTGGCCAGGTCATAGGCCCGGCGGAAGGCGGAGATGAACAGGGGGATAAGCACCGGCACCAGGGCCCGGATGCGCTGCACCAGGCCGCCGCTCTCCATGTCGGCGCCCCGGGCCTTTTGGGCGGCCATAATCTTGTCTGTCTCCTCCAGCAGGGTGGGCACAAACCGCAGGGCAATGGTCATCATCATGGCAAACTCATGCACCGGCACCCGCAATTTCGAGAGAGGCTTTAAAAGCCGCTCGATGGCGTCGGTGAGCTGGGTGGGAGAGGTGGTGAAGGTGAGCACCGAGCTGGCCAGAATCAGGGCCATGATGCGCACCGAGATGAACACGCAGTTCAAAATGCCGTTGCGGGTAATCTTCAAAAAGCCCCACTGCCACAGGGGGTCCCCGGTGCCGTAAAAGATGTTCAGCACGCCGGTGAACACCACCAGGAACAGGATGGGCTTCAGGCCCTTCAGGTACAGCCCCAGGGAGATTCGAGAGAGGGCCATGCCCGCCAAAATGTAGGCCACCGCCACAGCCAGAGAGCCGAAGTTCCCCGCCACAAACAGCAGCACAATGCCGTAGATGACCAGGCAGATCTTCAAGCGGGGGTCGGTGCGGTGCAGCAGGGACTTGCCCGGGAAATACTGGCCCAGGGTGATATCGGAGATCATCGCAGCTCCTCCTTCCGCTTTAAAATGGGGATCAGCTGCTGCAGGGCGCTGTCCACCGTCAGGGTAGAGGGGTCCACCGGCAGGCCCAGCTTTTGCAGCTCCTGCATGATCTTGGTGATCTGGGGCACCCGCAGGCCCATGGCCTCCAGCTGGGGGCCCCTCTCAAACACCTTCTTGGTCTCATCCAGCATGGCGGCGCGGCCCCCGTTCATCACCAAAATGCGGTCGGCGGTGCGGCCGATGTCCTCCATGCTGTGAGAGACCAGCAGCACGGTGTTGCCCCGGTTCTTGTGGTACTGGGTGATCTGGGCCAGCAGCACGTCCCGGCCCCGGGGGTCCAGGCCGGCGGTGGGCTCATCCAAAATGAGCACGTCCGGGTCCATGGCGATAACCCCGGCAATGGCCGCCCGGCGCTTCTCCCCGCCGGAGAGCTCGAAGGGGGACTTCCCCAGCAGCTCCTCCTTCAGGCCGGTGAAGTGGGCGGCCTCCCGGGCGCGGGACTCCGCCTCCTGGTCGGAGAGGCCCATATTTTTGGGGCCGAACATGATGTCCTTGAGCACCGTCTCCTCAAAGAGCTGGTACTCGGGGTACTGGAACACCATGCCCACCCGAAACCGCACGCTGCGGATCTTTTTCGGCTCGGCCCAGATGTCCTTGCCATCCAGCAGCACCTGGCCGCCGGTGGGCCGCAGCAGGCCGTTGAGCATTTGGATGAGGGTAGACTTTCCGCTGCCCGTGTGGCCGATCACCCCCAGAAGCTCTCCCTTCTCCACCTGGATGGAGACCTGCTCCACGGCGGCCTTCTCAAAGGGCGTGCCCACGCTGTAGCGGTACGCCAGGTCTTTTGTCTCAATGATCGGCAAAGCTTGTTTTCCCCTTTCCATTCCCGCCGGTTCTCAGCGGGCCTCTCCGGCCAGATACCGCCGGAACATGCCCACGCACTCCTCTACGCCCAGGGGCATGCCCGGCAGCTTGATGCCCGCGGCCGCCAGCCGGTAGCTGAGTTCTGTGGCCTGGGGCACGTCCAAATCGTGGCGCTTTAAAAACTCCACATCGGCAAAGACCTCTCGGGGCGTGCCGTCCCGCAGGATGTTCCCCTCGTCCATCACCACCACCCGGCCCGCCTGCACCGCCTCGTCCATATAGTGGGTGATGAGCACAATGGTGATGCCCTTCTCCCGGTTTAGGCGCTGGATGGTCTCCATCACCTCGGTGCGGCCCCGGGGGTCCAGCATGGCGGTGGGCTCGTCCAAAACGATGCACTTGGTCTCCATGGCGATGATGCCCGCGATGGCCACCCGCTGCTTCTGCCCGCCAGAGAGCTTGTGGGGGGCGTGCTCCCGGTACTGGTACATGTCCACGGCCTTGAGGGCGGCCTCCACCCGGCGGCGGATCTCCTCGGGGGGAACGCCCAGGTTTTCCGGGCCAAAGGCCACGTCCTCCTCCACCACGCCGGCCACCAGCTGGTTGTCCGGGTTTTGGAGCACCAGGCCCACCTGGCGGCGCACGTCCAGCTGGGTCTCCTCTACGCGGGTGTCGATGCCCCCCACCAGAACCCTGCCCGCGGTGGGCACCAGCATGCCGTTGAAGAGCTTGGCCATGGTGGACTTGCCGCAGCCGTTGTGCCCCAGCAGGGCCACAAACTCCCCCTCCTCGATGGACAGGTCCACGCCGTGGAGCACCTCCCGGGCGTCCACAGATTCCGGCTCATAGGAAAAGCGCACCTGTTGGGCTTCGATAAATGCCATGGTTTCACCTCACGTTTTTTAAAGCAGGGCGGGTGTCCACCGCTCCCTACTTGAGATCCAAAAGTGGTAAAGTACTGGAAAAACCCAGGTTTTATGCGGGGTTTGAACTTTACCACCCTGGTAAAGTACTTCCATTTAGCGGACAAGTACTCTACCACCGGGCTAAGTACTTTACCACCCTGGTATAGAATAAAACCCGCATGTTTCCTAGCTTTTTGAAGTACTTTACCACTTTCTTATTCCAGGCCCTGGGGCAACGGCTTTTGTGCTGTCCCAAGAGGGGGACATACGTCCCCCCTTTTTTGGAAGTAGGGGAAGGCAGGGGCGCTGGTGCCCGGTGGGCACCGTCCAGCGCCGACCGAGCCGGCAGGCGAGACCTGCGCCCCTTGCAACCCCGAAGGTCTTGGGGTTTCACCCCAAACCCCACAAGTTTTTTGAAAAAAACTTGACTAAAAACTTTTCCTTGTCTCCACCTAACCTGGGCGCGGGCCGCTTGTTCGCCGCTCTCAGCCAGCTCCGGCGCCTTTAAGCGCCGTTCGCGACTTGAGGGCGCAGGCACTGCGCCGCGGCCACGCGCCAGGCACTGGGCCCCCTTAGGCTTCGTAAATCGCCGTACTTCCGCAGGGCAGCACCAGGCCTGTGCTGGTCACCGGCAGGCCGATCTCGTCCGAGCTGACCCTGCCGCCGAACCGCTTTTGCAGCAGCACCCCCAGCAGATACTCCATCACCGAGGGGGACAGCCCTGTGGTGTAGGAGTTCAAAATAAAGAACAGGGGGTCCTCGCTCAAAATGGGCACGCACATCTGGATGAGGCCGTACAGCTGCTCCTCCAGCTTCCACACCTCGCCCCCCGGCCCCCTGCCGTAAGAGGGCGGGTCCATGATGATGCCGTCGTAGGTGCGGCCCCGGCGCTGCTCCCGCTGGACAAACTTCATGCAGTCATCCACCAGCCAGCGCACCGGCCTCTCCGCCAGAGAGCTGGCCTGGGCGTTCTCCTTAGCCCACTGCACCATGCCCTTGCTGGCGTCCACATGGGTAACCACGGCCCCGGCCTTCATGCAGGCCAGGGTGGCCGCCCCCGTGTACCCAAACAGGTTCAGCACCCGCACCGGGTCCTCCGGGGAACGGCGGGCCTCTTGAATCTTCTCCATGGCGAAGCGCCAGTTCACCGCCTGCTCGGGGAAGATGCCCGTGTGCTTAAAGCCCATGGTCTTTAAGCGGAAGGTCAGCCCCTCCCACTGGATCTTCCACACCTCTGGGACCTTTTTATAGTGGGTCCACTTGCCGCCCCCCGAGCTGGAGCGCTGGTACCGGGCGTGGGCCTGGCCCCAGCGGGGGTCCTTCTTTTCCCCGGACCAGATGATCTGGGGGTCCGGGCGGATGAGGAGGATGTCTCCCCACCGCTCTAACCGCTCCCCATCCAGGGTGTCGATGAGCTCATAGTCCTGCCACTGTGCCGCGCGCATCCTGTACCGCCTTTCTCCTCTGCATGACCGGCAGAGCGGGTGGCCCCGCCCTGTGTTATACCAATTCCTCCCGGATGACCTGGGCCACATCCTGGGCCAGCTTTTCAATGAGGGCTTCATCCTGGCCCTCCACCATCACCCGCAGCAGGGGCTCGGTGCCAGAGGGCCGCACGATAATCCGGCCGTCCCTGCCCAAGGTCTGGGCGGCCCTGTCGATGGCCTCCTTCACCTTGTGGTCGGTGTAGAAGGCCAGCTTCCCCTCGGGAGAGACCTGGATGTTCACCATGGTCTGGGGGAAGCGCTGCATCAGCGTGGCCAGAGAGGAGAGCTTCGCCTCCCGGCGGCGCAGCAGGCTCAACAGCTGGCAGGCCGTCAGCTGCCCATCGCCAGTGGTGGCAAAGTCCCGGAAGATCACATGGCCGCTCTGCTCGCCGCCAAAGTTGTAGCCGTCCAGGCGCATCTCCTCCAGCACATAGCGGTCGCCCACCTTGGTGGCCTCAAACTTCATGCCGTTCTCCTCGCAGAAGCGCTGGAAGCCCAGGTTAGTCATAATGGTGCCCACCACGGCGTTGCCAGCCAGCTTCCCCCGGCTCTTCATATCCATGGCGCAGATGGCCATGATGAAGTCGCCGTCCACAAAGTTGCCCTGCTCATCCACCATCAGGCAGCGGTCGGCGTCCCCATCGAAGGCCACGCCCGCGTCCACCTGGTGGGTCTTTACATAGTCGATCAAAGACTCCATGTGGGTGGAGCCGCAGTCCCGGTTCACGTTGACGCCGTCCGGCTTGTGGTGCAGCATGGTCACCTGGGCCCCCAGCTCGGTGAACAGGGTCTCCGCTGTGGCGGAGGCGGAGCCGTTGGCCGCGTCGATGGCGATTTTCAGCCCATCCAGAGAGAAGTGCACCGTGTTCTTCACATGGTCGATATAATCCCGCACCGCGTTGTCCGCGTGGCTGACTGTGCCAATGCCGTCCTCCGCGGGGAACTCCTGAGAGATGTCCTCTTTGCCCAGGATGATGTCCTCGATCTTCTCCTCCAAATCGTCGGGCAGCTTGTAGCCGTCCCCGGAGAAGATCTTGATGCCGTTGTACTCAAAGGAGTTGTGAGACGCGGAGATCATCACCCCGGCGTCCGCCTTGTACTTCTCCACCAGATAGGCCACCGCCGGGGTGGGCACCACGCCCAGGGTCACCACGCTGGCGCCAATGCTGCACAGCCCGGCGGCCATAGCGGTCTCCAGCATGTCGGAGGAGAGGCGGGTGTCCTTGCCGATGAGCACCCGGGGGTGCCGGTTGGACTTGTTGGTAAGCACCTTGGCCGCCGCCCGGCCCAGCTGGGTGGCCAGCTCGCAGGTCAAATCCTTGTTGGCAATGCCGCGAATGCCGTCTGTTCCAAACAATCTTCCCATAGTCGAACCATCCTTCTCTGTTCAATATTGTTTTCTGCACATTTCTATAAGGATACAGCCCTTCCTCAGCCCTCATCCAGGGTGAGCTGGCCGTCCTCCCGCAGCCTGCCGGGCACGGGATAGCCCAAATGCAGGTAGGCGGCCGCCGTGGCGCACCGTCCCCGGGGGGTGCGGGTGAGAAAGCCGATCTGCATGAGATAGGGCTCGTTCACGTCCTCAATGGTGACGGATTCCTCCCCAATGACAGCGGCCAGGGTCTCCAGCCCCACGGGCCCGCCGTTGTAGTTCTCGATGATGGCCTTGAGCATGTTCCTGTCGCTGGAGTCCAGCCCCAGCTCGTCGATCTCCATGCGGTCCAGGGCGATCTTGGCGGTGTTCAGGGTGATGACCCCGCCGCTCATCACCTCGGCAAAGTCCCGCACCCGCTTTAAGAGGCGGTTGGCAATGCGGGGCGTGCCCCGGGACCGGGAGGCGATCTCCAGGGCGGCGTCCGCCTCGATCTGGGCGTTTAAGATCCCGGCGCTGCGCATGACTATTTTGCCCAGCTCTGGGGGGGAATACAGCTCCAGCCGCAGCACCACGCCAAACCGGTCCCGCAGGGGGGCAGAGAGCTGCCCGGCCCGGGTGGTGGCCCCCACCAAGGTGAACCGGGGCAGGGGCAGGTGGTAAGAGGCCGCCATCTGCCCTTTGCCGGTGATGATATCCAGGGCAAAGTCCTCCATCGCCGGGTAGAGGATCTCCTCCACCGTGCGGGGCAGGCGGTGCACCTCGTCGATGAAGAGCACGTCCCCGGGGCTCAGGTTGGTCAGCAGGGCCGCCAGGTCCCCGGGCTTTTCAATGGCCGGGCCGCTGGTGATGCGCAGGTTGACCCCCAGCTCGCCCGCCACGATGCCGGCCAGGGTGGTCTTGCCCAGGCCCGGCGGGCCGTAGAGCAGCACATGGTCCAGAGATTCCTTCCGGCTCTTGGCCGCCTCGATGTAGATTTTCAGGTTCTCTTTGACCTTGTCCTGGCCAATGTATTGATCGAAGGTGCGGGGCCGCAGAGGATTTTCCACCGCCTGGTCCTCCGGGGTGTAGCCGGGCTCTACCATGCGGTTTTCGTAATCCCAGCCGCCCTCCAGGTCCATCTCCCCGCCATAGGGTTCCACTGGCATATTGGCTCCTCCTTTCACTTAGCTGATGGTCATTTCCCGCTGCCAAAGCTCTTCAGCGCCAGGCGGATCAATTCCTCCGGGGGCAGGGCGCTGTCCAACCGGCCCACGGCGGCGGCGGCCTCGCTGGCCGAATACCCCAAGGCCACCAGGGCCCCCACCGCCTGAGAGGCGTTCCCCGAGGCGGAGGGCCCGCCGGGCTCTGGCATTCCGGCCACAGGGGCGGCGCCGGAGAGGTCCTTCACCTTGTCTTTCAGTTCCAGCACAATGCGCTGGGCCAGCTTTTGTCCCACGCCGTTGGCCTTGGTAAAGCGCTTGGCATCCCCGGCGGCAGCGGCCAGAGCCACCTCCTCCGGAGTCAGCTGGGAGAGGATGGCCAGCCCCACCTTGGGCCCCACGCCGCTGATCCCCGTCAGCAGCCGGAAGCAGGAGAGCTCCCCCTTGGTGGCAAAGCCGAACAGGTCCAGGGCGTCCTCCCGCACGTTGAGATAGGTGTACAGCGTCACCTTCTCCGAGAGCCGGGGCAGGCTGCGCAGAGTGTTCATAGAGGTCATGCACCGGAAGGCCACGCCCCCCACATCCACCACGGCCGCTCCCGGCTCGGTGTGGACCAAATTGCCTGTTACGCTGTAGATCATGGTGTATCCTTTCTCCACCCAAAGCACTGGGGGCTTGGCGTGTTTTTTATTTTTCTCAAACAAGCGGCGCTGTGCGGGGGTACTTGAGATAAGAATTTGTCATGTTCACCCGAAAACCCAGTGTTTATGCGGGTTTGCGAACTTTCCAGCCTGTCACTTTCACAGGTACTGGAAGTTCACTTTAGCAAGTTAATTCAATAAATCAGCCCTTCTGAACATGACAACGTGGCAACTTCGCAAAGCCGCATGTTTCCTAGCTTTTTCCGTGAAAGTGACAAATCCATTTCTCCGGCCCCTACTTGAAATAAGAAAATGAGCAAGTTTCCAATTTTCTCAGGTTTTATGCGGGTTTGCGGCCTCGCTCACATGAACGAGGCTGTTTTTTAACTCGCTCATTTCCCCATCAGCCTCGCTCATCTGAACAAGTCTGCCAGGCCGCATAAACACTGACTTTTTTGCAGACTCGCTCATTTCCCTCTCTCAAGCCCTGGGGCAACGGCTTTTGTGCTGTCCCAAGAGGGGGACATCCGTCCCCCCTTTTTTTGAAGTAGGGGAAGGCAGGGGCTACGCCCCTTGCAACCCCGAGACCGTAGGGCTCCGCCCTACAACCCGCAGCTTTTGAAAAAGCTGGCAAAACTTTTACTTGTCTCGCCTAAACCCGAGCGCGGGCTTTCCAATTAGCGGCCCTCAGAAAACCCCGCCGCCCTAAAGCGGCGTGCGCGACTTGAGAGCCCAGGCACTGGGCGCGGGCCGCTTGCCAGCCGCCCCCCGCAAACCCCGGCGCCTTAAAGCGCCGTGCGCGGCTTGTCCTGTGCGGTCACGCACCGGCGTTCGCGACTTGAGAGCGCAGGCACTGCGCCTAAATCACTTGGTCGGGTTTGCGGTCCCGTTCCAGCAGCACCCGCCGCAGGGGACTGCCCGCTGCCTGGCCGTGGCAAATGGCCAAAGCCAGGGCGTCGGCGGTGTCGTCTGGCTTGGGAACCTTGGGCAGGTGGAGCAGCCGCCGGGTCATCTCCTGCACCTGGGGCTTTAAAGCCTTGCCGTAGCCGGTCACAGCCTGCTTCACCTGCATGGGGGTGTACTCGTACAGGGGCACCCCGTGCTGGGCCAGAGAGAGCAAAATGACCCCCCGGGCCTCTGCCACGCCAATGCCCGTGGTCTTGTTGTTGGAAAAGTACAGCTTCTCCACGGCGGCGGCCTCTGGGCAAAGGCGCCTCAGCAGCTCTTCCATGCCCTGGTAGATTTCCAGAAGCCGCTGGCCAAAGTCCGCCCCCGCGGGAGTGGTGATGGCCCCGTATTCCACCGGGCGGTAGCTGCCGCCCGCCGCCTGGATGACGCCGTAGCCCACAATGGCGTAGCCGGGGTCAATGCCCAAAATGCGCACCTGTCTGCCTCCTCTCCCGCAGATTCGTTCTATTATACCATAAAGACCGGGCGGGTTCAACCGCTGCCCTCACCCTGGGAGAAGGGCGCCGGTCCGCCTTTCCCTGTCTTTAAGATAGCTTCAGCTGCTCCCCGGCGGTCTCACCGGCTTCCGGCAGGGCCCCCAGGGCGGGCAGGCTCTTCTTGTACCGGTTGGGGTTTTGCAGCATGCCCTCTTCGTAGAGGCGGGCGCTCATCAGCCGCTGGCCCTTTTTCAGGTTCATGGCCTGGACGCCCTGGGTGTTCTTGGTGGTCTTGGGGGCGATGAGCCCCGTGTGAAACAGCAGCATCCGGCCGGAGGAGGCGGTCAGAAGCACCTCACAGTCCTCCTTCACATACAGGGCCGCCGCCAGGGGCGACTTGTCGCTGTAGGCGTTTAGCAGCTTCTTCCGGTTCTGCTTGGTCTGATAGGCGCTCATCTCCACCTTGGCCACCTTGCCGTTCTCAAAGAAGAACAGCATGAAGCCCTCATACTGGTGGGTGACGGCCATGTACACCGCGCTCTCCCCCTCGTCCATCTGGGCCCGGGCGGGGATGTACTCGCCCAGGACGCTGGCCTTGGTGTCGGCAAAGTCCGCGGCCTTCAGCTTGTAGACCTGGCTCCTGTCGGAGAAGAACAGCAGTTCTGCCGTGTTCTGCTCCTCCAGCTGCTGGGTGATCTCGTCCCCCTCTTTCAGCTTCTGCTCCCCGCTCATCCGCAGGGACTGGGGGGTGATCTTCTTAAAGTACCCCTCCTTGGTGAAGAACAGGTGCACGGGATAGTCGGGCACCTCTTCCACGATTTCCGCTTCCTCCACCTCGTCGGCGTAGAGAATCATGGAGCGCCGGGGCTGGCCGTACTTCTGGGCCACGGCCTCCAGCTCTCCCACGATGATGGACTTGACCTTGGCCTTAGAGGCCAAAATGCCCTCCAGCCGGGCAATGTCCTCCTCCAGCTGGGCAATCTCCTGGGTTCGCTTGAGGATGTACTCCCGGTTCAGGTGGCGCAGCTTGATCTCCGCCACATACTCGGCCTGGGTCTCGTCGATGCCGAAGCCGATCATCAGGTTGGGCACCACCTCGGCCTCCTCCTCCGTCTCCCGGACGATGCGGATGGCCTTGTCGATGTCCAGCAAAATCAGCTCCAGGCCCTGCAAGAGGTGGAGCTTCTCCCGCTTCTTCTGCAAATCGTAATAGGTGCGGCGGCGGACGCACTCCACCCGGAAGGCGGTCCACTCCTCCAAAAGCTCCCGCACCCCCAGCACCCGGGGCACGCCCCCAATGAGCACGTTGAAGTTGCAGGCAAAGCTGTCCTCCAGGGTGGTGAGCTTAAACAGCTTCTGCATCAGCTTGTCCGGGTCGGTGCCCCGCTTCAGGTCGATGGTGATTTTCAGGCCGTCCAAACCGGTCTCGTCCCGGATGTCGGCAATCTCCTTCACCTTGCCCTGCTTCACCAGGTCGATGACCCGCTCCACAATCACCTCGATGGTGGTGGTGGGCGGGATCTGGGTCACGTCGATGCAGTTCTGGCCCTTGTCATAGGAATAGCGGCTGCGCACCCGAAAGCTGCCCCGGCCGGTCTCGTAGACCTTCCCCATCTGTTCCCGGTCGAAGAGGATCTGGCCGCCGCCGGGGAAGTCCGGGGCCTGCATGGTGGCGAACAGGTCCGCCTGGGGGTCCCGGATCAGGGCGATGGTGGTGCGGCACACCTCCTGCAGGTTGAAGGGGCAGATGTTGCTGGCCATGCCCACGGCGATGCCCGTGTTGGCGTTGACCAGCACGCTGGGGAAGGTGGCGGGCAGCAGGGTGGGCTCCTTCATGGTGCTGTCGTAGTTGTCCACAAAGTCCACCGTGTCCTTGTCGATATCCTGGAACAGCTCCCGGCAGATGGGGTCCAGGCGGGCCTCTGTGTACCGGGAGGCCGCCCAGGCCATATCCCGGGAGTAAAACTTGCCGAAGTTGCCCTTGGAGTCCACATAGGGGTGCAAAAGGGCCTCGTACCCCCGGGAGAGGCGCACCATCGTGTCATAGATGGCGGCGTCCCCGTGGGGGTTCAGCTTCATGGTCTGGCCCACAATGTTGGCGCTCTTGGTCCGGGCAGAGCCCAAAAGCCCCATTTTATACATGGTGTAAAGCAGCTTGCGGTGGGAGGGCTTAAAGCCGTCGATCTCCGGGATGGCCCGGGACATGATGACGCTCATGGCATAGGGCATGAAGTTCTGCCGCAGGGTGTCGCTGATGTCCTGCTGGACGATCTCCCCCGCCCCGGCGATAAACCCCTGCATCTTGGCGGGCTTCTCCCGCTGGGGCTGCTGTTTTTTTCTTGGCATAACCGGTTCCCCTCCTTTCCTCAGGACACGTCCAAGTCATCCAAATACTCGCTGCCGTGCTGGGCGATGTAGTCCTTCCGGCCGGTGAGGTTGTCCCCCAGCAGCACGTCGAACATCTGGGCCGCCTGCTGGATGTCCCCGGGCTTTACCTGGATGAGCCGCCGGGTCTTGGGGTTCATGGTGGTCAGGTTCATCATGTCCGGGTCGTTCTCGCCCAGGCCCTTGCTGCGCTGGATGGTGTACTTCTGCCCCGCCAGCTCCCCTAAGAACTGGTCCTTTTCCCGCTCGTTGTAGGCAAAGTAGGTCCTGTCCTTGCTGGTGATCTCATACAGGGGAGACTCGGCGATGAACACCTTGTTGTTCTCGATGAGGTCCGGGGTCAGGCGGTAGAGCATGGTCAGCAGCATGGTGCGGATGTGGAAGCCGTCCACGTCCGCATCTGTGCAGAGGATGATCTTGCTCCAGCGCAGGGCGTTCATGTCAAAGGCGCCAATGGACTTGTTGGCCTTGCTCTTCACCTGCACCCCGCAGCCCAGCACCTTGATCAGGTCGGTGATGATCTCGCTTTTGAAAATCTTGTCGTAATCGGCTTTCAGGCAGTTCAAAATCTTGCCCCGAATGGGCATCACCGCCTGGTAGTTGGGGTCCCGGGCCTGCTTGACCGAGCCCAGGGCGGAGTCGCCCTCCACGATAAAGAGCTCCCGCTCCCCCACATCCTTGCTGCGGCAGTCCACAAACTTTGCCACCCGGCCGGTGATGTCCATTTTGGCGGTGAGCTTGCCCTTTAAATTCAGGCGGGTCTTTTCCGCGTCCTCCCGGCTGCGCTTGTTCACCAGCACCTGGCCGGCGATCTTCTCCGCGTCCAGGGGGTTCTCGATAAAGTAGACCTCCAGGTTGTGGCGGAGCATCTCCACCATAGCCTCCTGGATGCCCTTGTTGGTGATGGCCTTTTTCGTCTGGTTCTCATAAGAGGTTTGGTTGGAAAAGGAGGAAATGACAATCACCAGGCAGTCCTCCACGTCCTGAAAGGTGATCTTGCTCTCATTCTTGTTGTACTTGTTGTTCTGCTTCAGATAGGCGTCGATCTGGTAGACAAAGGCGTTGCGCACCGCCTTGTCCGGGGCGCCTCCGTGCTCCAGCCAGGAGGAGTTGTGGTAGTACTCCGTGCAGTGCACCCGGTTGGAGAAGGCTGCCGCCACGTTGATCTTCACGTTGTACAGGGCCATGTCCGCCCGGTCGCGCACCTTTTTCTCGCTCTGCCAGAACTGCACGGGGGTGAGGGCGTCCTCTCCGCAGAGCTCTTTGGCGTGGTCCAAAATCCCGTTCTCATAGTAAAAGTCCGTGGTCTCAAATTTGCCCGGGGCCACCTCGTTTTTCAGGTGGAAGGTGATGCCCGCGTTGACCACCGCCTGGCGCTTCAAAATGTCCTGGTAATACTCCAGGCTCACGTCGATATCGGTGAACACCTGCAGGTCCGGCTTCCACTTGATGAGGGACCCGGTGCCCTTTTTGGCGTAGGGCTCCTTGTGCAGGCCTCCCACGTTTTCCCCGTGCTCAAAGTGCAGGGTGTAGCGGCAGCCGTCCCGGCGGATATCCACGTCCATATACTCGGAGGCGTACTGGGTGGAGCACAGGCCCAGGCCGTTTAAGCCCAGGGAGTACTCGTAGCTTTCCCCGGCGTCGTTGTTGTACTTGCCGCCGGCGTACAGCTCGCAGAACACCAGCTCCCAGTTGAAGCGCTGCTCCTTCTGGTTGTAGTCCACCGGGATGCCCCGGCCGTGGTCCTCCACCTGGACAGAGTGGTCCAGAAACCGTGTAATGGTGATCTCCTTGCCATAGCCCTGGCGGGCCTCGTCGATGGAGTTGGAGAGGATTTCAAAGATGGAGTGCTGGCAGCCGTCGATGCCGTCTGAGCCAAAGATCACCGCGGGCCGCAGCCGCACGCGGTCCGCTCCCTTCAAGCTGGTGATGCTCTCATTGCCATAGGTTTGCTTTTTTGCCATAGGTCCTCCTAGTTCCCTGTCAAGCTCGTTCGCTTTGCTCGCTTACAAACAGCAACCAAGGGAAGAAGGGCCTTCCCTTGGTTGCATGATGCTTTCTAAAAATCAATCCTGCTCCGGCGCGCCGGCGTCCTCTTGGGGCTGGTCCGCGTCCCCGCCGTCCTGGGGCAGGGCGGCCTGGGGCTCTTGGCCCAGGGCCTGGGCGGCCATCCCGCTGGGCAGCAGGTTGCCGTCCATCACTTGCTGGAACTCCACACCGTCGATCTTTTCCTTTTCATAGAGCACCCCGGCCAGCCGGTGGAGCTCGTCGATGTGGTCCCGCAGGATCTGCTCGGTCTTCTGATAGGCAGTGGAGATGATGCTCTGGATCTCCTCGTCGATCTCAGAGGCGGTCTGCTCCGAGTAGTTGCTGATGTGGCCCATCTCCTTGCCCAGGAAGGGATTGGAGTCGTCGCTGCCATAGGTGATGGGGCCCAGCTTCTCGCTCATGCCGTACTTGGTGACCATGGCCCGGGCGATCTTGGTGGCCCGCTCGATGTCGTTGCTGGCGCCGGTGGAGATGTCATCCAGCACCAGGGCCTCGGCCACACGGCCGCCCAGCAGCACCACCAGCTCTTCCCGCATTTCATCCCGGCTCTTGTAGCTGCGGTCCTCGGTGGGCAGGTGCATGGTGTAGCCCCCTGCCATGCCCCGGGGGATGATGGAAATTTGGTGCACAGGGTCCTGGGTCTTGCAGTAATAGGTGGCAAGGGCGTGGCCCGCCTCGTGATAAGCGGTGAGCTTCTTCTCCTTCTCGCTCATAACGCGGCTCTTCTTCTCCGTGCCCACCACCACCTTGATGGTGGCCTCTTCGATCTCCTCCATGGTGATGGCCCGGTGGTTTTTCCGGGCGGCCAGCAGGGCGGCCTCGTTGAGGAGGTTCTCCAAATCCGCGCCGGTAAAGCCCGCGGTGGACTTGGCAATGGTGGAGAGCACCACGTCCGGGGCCAAGGGCTTGCCCTTGGCGTGGACCCGCAGAATTTCCTCACGGCCCTTGATGTCGGGATAGCCCACCATCACCTGGCGGTCAAACCGGCCGGGACGCATCAAAGCAGGGTCCAGGATGTCGGGGCGGTTGGTGGCGGCAATCATAATGACGCCCTCGTTGGCGCCAAAGCCGTCCATCTCCACCAGCAGCTGGTTCAGGGTCTGCTCCCGCTCGTCGTGCCCGCCGCCCAGGCCGGCGCCTCTCTGGCGGCCCACGGCGTCGATTTCGTCAATGAAGATGATGCAGGGGTGGTTCTTCTTGGCCTTGTCGAACAGGTCCCGCACGCGGGAGGCGCCCACGCCCACAAACATCTCCACAAAGTCAGAGCCGGAGATGGAGAAGAAGGGCACCCCGGCCTCGCCGGCCACGGCCCGGGCCAGCAGGGTTTTACCGGTGCCGGGAGGGCCCACCAGCAGCACGCCCTTGGGAATCCGGGCGCCCAGGGAGTTGTACTTCGAGGGGTTCTTCAAAAACTCTACAATCTCCCGCAGCTCTTCCTTTTCCTCATCGGCGCCGGCCACATCGGCAAAGGTGGTCTTGCGCTTCTCGTCGCTCATCTGCTTGATCTTGGCCTTGCCAAAATTCATCTGCTTGTCGCCGCCCATGCTGCTTCCCAGCCTTCGCATCATAACCACCCAGAAGATGATGAGCACCGCGAACATAATCAGTGTGGGCAGCAGGCTGATCAGCCAGCTGGTTTCCTGGGGGCGGATGATATCCTGCACCATTTTGCTGTCGGGGTGTTCCTCGTTATACTGCTGGATGGAATCCCGCACATCCATGTAGAACAGGTCCACGCTGGGCAGCTGATAGCCGATGGTCTCGCCGCTTTCCAGCTGGATTGCCATGTCTCCCGTACCCAGGTTCAGCCGGTAGCCGGTGACCTCTTGGCTTTGAAAGTAATCCAGAATGTCCGAATACTTATAGGCGGCCGTTTGGGGCACCCTGTTGTTAAACAGAAGGATGATGATGAACAGCACCACCACCGGGATGCCGATATACAGCAGCAGGTTTCGTAGCTTTCTTTGATTTCCGTCCAAAGATGTGTCCTCCTATTAGCTCTAAAAACTCTGATCCGCTTCCCGCCTTATGCTCCCTTATAGAATGCACAGGACAGGGCGCTTTTAAGCGCCTGCCGCGGCGGGGCAGCGGTTCTTGTCCATGGAAGGGCCGCTGGTCATTCGTAAACGCAGGGCTTAAGCACACCCACAAAGGGCAGGTTGCGGTATTTTTCGTCAAAATCCAGCCCATACCCCACAATGAAGGCGTCGGGGATTTGAGAGCCCACATAGGCGGCCTCCACCTCTACCTCCCGGCGCTCGGGCTTGTCAAACAGGGTGCACACCCGAATGCTCTTCGGCCCGCGGGACTGGAGCAGCTCTGTCAGGTAGCTCAAGGTTTTGCCGCTGTCCAGGATATCCTCCACCATGAGGATGTCATAGCCGGAAAGCTCCAGGTCCAAGTCCTTCAGGATCTTGACCACCCCAGAGGTCTTTACACCCGATCCATAGCTGGAGGTGGCCATAAAGTCAATGCGCGCGGGGATGGTGATGGCCCGCATCAGGTCGGCCATAAACACCACAGAGCCCTTCAGCACGCTGACCAGCAGAAGGTTTTTGTCCTTGTAGTCCCGGGAGATCTCTGCCCCCACGCGTTCCACCATTTTGGCAATCTGCTCTTCTGTAAACAGTACCTCCTGGATGTCCTGCAGCATATTCTCACTCATAATTTTCCCATTCCTTTCCCCAAATCCATTCCCTCAAAGCGCTGTGGGGCCTTCTTCCGCCTCCCGCAAGCGCACCACCAGGGCGCGCCGGGTGCGCTCTGTCACCTGAAAGCCCTCTGCGGGGCCCACCCCTTCGCAAAAGGCGAGCCGGCCGCCGCATTCCAGCAGCACCGCCCGCCCCCGCTGGGGCACTGGGACCCTGTTTTCCTGAAACAGCTGTTTCAGGCCCTTGGACACCCCCCGCCCAGCCGGGGAAAAACGGTCCCCCGCCCGCCGGGAGCGGGCTACCAAAGTGGTTGTAATTATAGCACAGTCCAAAGCGTTTTTGAACAACAAATTGTGAATTTTTGGCTTTCCCTCCTGGTTTTCCAGGATTTTTTCCTCAAGCAGCAGCACTTTCCCGCAGGGGAGGGACGTCTCCCCCAGCCCCACCGCCAGAGAGAAGCCTCTGGCGCTGGGGTTCCCGCGCTGGAGCGAGAGCACTCCCTGGGAGCAGCAGGCCCGGAATCCTCCGGGCAAATCCGCCTCTCCCCCCGCCCCCAGGCAATGGAGCAGGGCCTCCACATGGACCTTTTCCAGGGAGGTACAGCCCTGCCCCTCACACCACAGCCGCAGAGCCCGGCTGGAAAGGGCTGGATGGGCCTGGGCCAGGGGAGCGGCCTCTAGGCCCCAGGGGCCCCGGCAGCGCTCCAGCAGGGCGCGGGCCTCCCTTTCCAGATACTCGCAGTCCTGGGACAGGGTCTCCGTCATCCGGGAGACCGCCGCCAGGAAGGCGGGGTTCAGCTGGCGCAGCGCCGGGACCACCTGCAAACGCATCCGGTTCCGGGCGTACTCCAGGGAGAAGTTGCTCTCGTCCGTCACATAGGAGAGCCCCTGCTCCTGGCAATAGGCCTCGATCTCCTCCCGGGGCACCCGCAGCAGGGGCCGGAGAACCTTCCCCCGGGCGTAAGGAATGCCCAGCAGCCCCGGCAGGGAGGTCCCCCTGCACAGGTGCAGCAGCACGGTCTCCGCGTTGTCGCCGGCGTTGTGGGCGGTGAGGATGCGGTCCTCCTCCCCCGGCGCCAGGGACTGAAAAAAACGGTACCGCACCTGGCGGCCGCACTCCTCCACCCCCTGGCCCCGCTCTCTGGCCAGGGCGGCCACGTCCTCCTGATGGACCTGGAAGGCCAGCCCGAACCGCCGGGCAAACTGCCGGGCGGCCTCTTCGTCCCGCTGGGAGGCCTCTCCCCGCAGGCAGTGGTTTACATGGGCCAGCACCAGCCGGGAGGGCTCCACCTTTCCCAGAAGCCAGTGGGCCAGGGCGGTGGAGTCCGCCCCGCCGGAAAAGCCCACCACCACCCGCCCCCGGGGGGGCAGGCCGGAAAGGTCCGCCGCGGCGAGAGGCTTACTCATGGCGGATGTGCTCCAGGGAGGTGAAGCGCATGTACTCGCCCTGCCAGTGGACGTCGATGTCCTTCACCTCTCCGTGGCGGTTCTTGGCCACCATGATGGTGGCGGCGTTCCGGTCCACGTCCTCTGTAATCTCCCCGCCCTCGCTGGTGATGTTGTAGTAGGGCCGGTGGAGGAAGATGACGATATCCGCGTCCTGCTCGATAGAGCCGGAATCCCGCAGCTCCGAGAGGCCGGGGCGGCGGTCCTTGGTGCGGTCCGTGGCGCGGCGCAGCTGGGACAGGGCGATCACCGGCACGTTCAGCTCCTTGGCCATCACCTTCAGATTCCGGGTGATCTCCGAGATCTCGTTGACCCGGTTGTCGGTCTTCCGAGTGCCGGTCATCAGCTGTAAGTAGTCCACCACCACCAGGTCCACATAGTCCAGGCGGCGGAGCTTGCCCTTCATCTCCGGCACCGTCAGGCCGGGGGTGTCGTCAAAGTAGAGGTTGGCCCGGCGCAGGATGTCCCCGGCCTCCACCAGGCGGGACCACTCCCCATCGGTCAGGTCGCCGGAGCGGAGCTTAGTGCCCTCCACCAGGGCCTCGCTGGCCAGCAGGCGGGAGGCCAGCTGTTCCCGGCCCATCTCCAGGGAGAAGAAAGCCACCCGCCGGCCGGCGGTGACCGACACATGCCGGGCGATGTTCAGGCCAAAGCTGGTCTTGCCCACGCCGGGCCGGGCCGCCAGGACGATCAAGTCCGAACGATTCAGGCCGGTGATGGTGTTGTCCAGCTCCTTGATGCCCGTGGGCAGGCCCCGGTACTTTTCCTTGTCCACGGAGTTGAGCTTGTCCAGCCGGTCGAAGGTCTCCAGCAGGATCTCCCGCACGGACTGCAGGCCCTGGGTGCTCTTGCCCCGGCGGATATCGTAAATGCGCTGCTCGGCGGAATCCAGCAGCAGAGAGGCGTCCTGCTCCCCCGCGCTGGCGTCGCTGAGGATGTTCCGGGCGGCCTGCATCAGGGTGCGCAGGTCGTACTTGTCCCGGACGATCTTGGCATAGCTCTCCACATGGGAAATGGAGGGCACCAGCTGGGCCAGCTGGGTCAAGTACACCTTGCCGGTGGCCTCGTCGAAGTTCCTGTTCTCCTTAAGCTGCTCCAGCACGGTGACAAAGTCCACCGGCAGCCCCAGGGTGAACATGTCCAGCATAGCCCCGTAGATCATGCGGTTGTTCACCGCATAGAAATACTGGGGGCCGGGCAGCAGGTCCACCACTGTGGAAAGGCAGGAGGGCTCCAGCAGAATGGCCCCCAGCACAGACTGCTCCGCCTCTAGGCTGAAAGGCATCTCAGCTCCCGGCTGGGCCTGGGTGTCCAGCATCCCGTCCATCCCGTTATCCATGTTTCATCCACCGCCTTTCCAAACTTCCAGCCCTCCCGGCACCCGCCGGAAAAGGCCAAAGCCCCTCCCTGGGCGGGAAGGGCGCTGTGTCTCAGTCTTTCTCGCAGACAGCCACGCTCATGGTGGCGGTGATGCCCGCGTAGAACTTCACGTCGAAATTGTAAGTGCCAAAGGCCTTGATGTCCATAGGGAGGACCACCTTCCGCTTGTCCACCTCGATGCCAAACTGGCGCTTGATCTCCTCGGCCAGCTCCTTGGCTGTCACCGACCCGAAGATTTTCCCGCCCTGGCCGGGCTTGGCGTAGATCTTCAGCGTCTTGCCGGAGAGGGCTGAGGCGTTCTTCTGGGCGTTCTCCGTCTCGGTCTTAATTTTGTATTCCCGGGCTGCCTCGGCGTTTTTCAGCTCGTTCATGGCCTGGGCGTTGGCCTCCTTGGCCAGCTTTCGGGGCAGAAGGAAGTTGCGGGCATATCCGTCGGAGACGTTTACCAGCTCTCCCTTTTTCCCAATGGACTTCACATCTTGCAACAGCACCACTTTCATGGCTGATCCCTTCCTTTCAGCAAGCGGCTTTCCACCGCATGGATTCTTTCAATTGCGGCGCAGGCGGCGTTTCGCTCATCCCTGCACCGTGGTCTGGTCCAGCTTGTCATCCAGCTCTCGGATGAGGGCCCGGCGGGCGTCTCCCACAGTGATGTTTTTAATCTGGGCGCCAGCCATGGTGAAGTGGCCGCCGCCGCCGAACTCCTCTAGGATGACCTGCACATTCACGTCTCCCAGGCTGCGGGCGGAGATATTCACGTCCCCGCCGGAACGGTACAGCACAAAGGAGGCGTTCACCCCCATGATGGACAACAGCTCATCCGCTGCCTGGGCCGCCGCAATACGCTGGTCCCCATGATCCCAGCTGGAGGTGGCAATGGCACAGCCCTTGTAGATCTCCGCCCCGGAAACCAGCTGCGCCTTTTGCTTGTAGGTATCCAAAGAGTCGGAGAAGAGCTTCTTTACTGCCACGGTGTCCGCCCCCCGCCGCCGCAGGTAGGCGGAGGCCTCAAAAGTGCGCACACCGGTCTTCAGGACAAAATTCTTGGTATCCAGCATGATGCCCGCCAGAAGGGCCTGGGCATCCGCCGCGTCGATGGAGGACGCTTTGATGTACTGGGCCAGCTCTGTCACCATTTCCGAGGCGGAGCTGGCATAGGGCTCGTGGTAAAAGATCAGGGCATTTTTAATCAGAGAGACCATCAGCCGGTGGTGGTCAATCACCACCACCCGGGACATCCGGTCCAAAAGCTCCCGGCTCTCCACAAAGTTCACAGAGTGGGTGTCCACCACAATAAGCAGGGAGCGCTCAGTGGCAGACTGCAGGGCCTCCAGGGGGCTGATAAAGAGCCCCTCTCCCGGATAAGCCTTCTCCGTCATCTCTACCAAGGGCCCGGCCAATGTTTGGTTGCGGTTGATGACAATGTGCACCGGCTTTTCCAGCCCCTTGTGAATGGCGGCCCACATGCCCACGGCCGCGCCCACGCTGTCCAGGTCCGAGTTCTTGTGGCCCATGACAAACACCTGGTCGCTGGCCTTTACATGGTCGGTGAGGGTGGCGGCAATCACCCGGGTGCGGACCTTATCCCGCTTCTCCACGCCCTTGGAAAGGCCGCCGAAGAACTCATAGGCGTCCCCCTCCTGCTTGACAGCCACCTGGTCGCCGCCCCGCCCCAGGGCCATGTCCAAAGCCTGGCGGGCCCAGCGTTCGCTTTCGGCCACGTCCTTGGCCCCGCGGCCCACGCCGATGGAGATGGTGGCGCTCATATTGTTGCGGGCGCTGCGGATCTCGCGCACCTCGTCCAGCACATGGAAGCGCTTCTGCTTGGCCATCTCGATGTGGGCGTCGTCCACCACAAACAGGTACCGCTGGTTGTCCAGGCGGCGGATAAAGCCGCCCATCTCCTGGATGACCCACTGGCGCATAACCTGGTCCACTTCACCGGTGATGCGGGAATCGTCCCCGCCATAGCTGTCCCGCACCAGTTCCTCCCGGTTGTCGAAGGCGGCCAGGCACACCACCGGCCGCTTCTCCCGGTACTCCTTGCTGACAGCCTTAAAATAGGTGTCGTCCACAAAGTAGAGGAGGTAGCCCTCTTGGGCCCGGGAACCGTACACCGTGTACTCCCGGCCGTTATGGGACACCGGCGCGCCCCGCTCCCCCATCACCTGGCGGAAGGTCTTGGGGTAGATATATTTGAGGATGTTGTCCCCCAGGCAGCTTTTCCCGCTGCAAAGAGAACCGGTGAAGGCCTCGTTTACCCACACAATATCCCCCGCGGGGGCCACCACGGCCACCGGCAGGGCAAAGGCCTGAAAAGCGGCCTCTTCCTCTCCGGAAAGGACCCGCTTGGCGCTTTTCACCGTTGTGGAGATATTGCGGCGGTAGAGCAGGTCAGAGACCAGCACCGCCACCCCAGAAAGACCGGCGGCGGTCAGCTCCACCACACAGAGGATCTTGTCGTACCGGTACATGGCAAGGGCCATGAGGGCCATGGCCCCCACCATCAAATAAAACAGGGGCGAAACAACCCAAACCTTTTTCCGCCTCACTTTCGGCTCACTTCCTCACCTGGCATACTTTTCCGAGAGCGGCCCCCTTACACCTCCATGATAATGGGCAGGATCATGGGGTTGCGGCGGGTCTTTTGGTACAGGAAACGGGAGAGCTCGTCCTTAATGCTCTGCTTCATGCCGCTCCAATCCCGCACGCGGTTTCTGGCGCACTCCTCCAGAGTATTATACACCAAATCCCGGGCTTCGTCCATAAGGGCTTCGGACTCGCGGACGTAAACAAACCCGCGGGAAACGATATCCGGCCCGGAGACCACCTTGCCGCTCTGGGCGTCGATGGAGCACACCGCCACAATCAGGCCGTCCTCCGAGAGGTGCTTCCGGTCCCGCAGCACAATGCTTCCCACATCGCCCACGCCCAGGCCGTCCACCAGCACATCGCCGGCGGGCACGTCTCCCAGCTGCTTCATGTGGTCTTCGTGGAGCTCCAGCACGTTGCCAATGTTTCCAATGAAGATATTCTCCCGGGGCATGCCCATGGCCATGGCAAGGCCCGCGTGCTTTCGCAGGTGCTTCTGTTCGCCGTGAACCGGGATGAAGTACTTGGGCTTGGTCAGGGCCTGCATCATCTTCAGCTCTTCCTGGCAGGCGTGGCCAGAGACGTGGACCTCGTACATGCTCTCGTAGATAACGGTGCAGTCCTGCTTGAGCAGCTCATCCACCACGGCGCCCACCGTCTTTTCATTTCCGGGGATGGGCCGGGCGGAGATGATGATGAAGTCGTTGGGGTTGATGGCCACCTGCCGGTGGTCGGAGAAGGCCATACGGGTCAAGGCGGACATGGGCTCGCCCTGGCTGCCGGTGGTGATGAGCACCAGCTGGCCGGGCTCATAGCGGTTGATCATGTTCAAATCCACCAACACTCCGTCGGGCACATGGAGGTACCCCAGCTCTGTAGCGATGCCCATGACATTGACCATGCTCCGGCCGGAGAGGGCCACCTTGCGGCCGTACTTGACGGCGCAGTTAATGATCATCTGCACCCGGCTGATGGAAGAGGCAAAGGTGGCCACAATAATCCGCTTGCCCTCGGCCCGCATAAACAAAGAATCCAAAGAGTTGTTCACAGTCTGCTCGGTCTGGGTAAAGCCGGGGCGCTCCGCGTTGGTAGAGTCCGCCAGCAGGGCCAGCACCCCCTCCTTACCCAGCTCGGCAAAGCGGGCCAGGTCGATCATACCGCCCTCGGCGGGAGTCATGTCAATTTTAAAGTCGCCGGTGTGGATGATGGTCCCCGCCGGGCTGTGAATGGCCAGCGCCACCGCGTCCGCGATGGAGTGGTTCACATGGATGAGCTCCACATCCATGCAGCCCAGCTGGATGTGGGAACCCGCCGGGGTTACATGGAGCTTGGCGGAGCTGTTCAGATTGTGCTCCTTCAGCTTGCCCTCAATCAGGCCAATGGTCAAAGCCGTGCCGTACACAGGCACGTTCAGCTTCTTCAAAAGGTAGGGCACCGCGCCGATGTGGTCCTCATGGCCGTGGGTGATCACCACGCCCCGGATGCGGTCCCAATTCTTCTCCACAAAGGTGAAATCGGGGATCACGCTGTCCACGCCGGGCATATCCTCATCGGGGAAGGAGAGGCCGCAGTCCACGATGACCATGTCCCCCTGGCATTCATACACAGTAAAGTTTTTTCCGATCTCATTGAGCCCCCCCAGGAAGTACACCTTGACAGCCGGCTTCTGGGACTTCCGGGGCCTGCCCCGGCCGCGCTTGGCGGCCTGCTTTTCCTGGGCCGCCTGCTGGGCCCGCAGGGCCTCCACCTGGGCGGCGGTCTGGCTCAGCACGGGCTTCTGGGACCTTCTGCCTCCCCGGCTGGAGGGCTTGCGGGCACTTTCTGCCTTTTTTCTGCCAGCAGCCTTTTCCGCCGGCTTGCTCTCCTGCTTTTTCGCCTCTGCCCGTTTGGGCTCGCCCTTCTTTTCCGCTGCCTTGCCGCGGGTGCGCTGGCTGCTGCGCTCTGCCTTCTTGGGGCCTGCAATCTTTCCAATCTTGGGCGCCTCCTGCGCCCCGCTCAGGACCTGGTCCTGCTGGCGCGCCCCTTTCTCTGCCGCCGTGCCGCGGCGTGTGCGGTTATTCTTTCTTTCCTTTTCTGCCACCTGCTGTTCCTCCTTAAACGTGGTCTTTCTTCTCTTTTTCTCCTACATCTTCTTTTGCTTTCGTGAAAGGGGGCCGGCAGTCCCATCAAGCAGCCTTTTTGCAGCCTGTGGGGCGGGAAAAGATAACAGCCGTATAAGCGCCGGACAAAGCTGTCCTCCGGCGCTGGCCTTCCCGCTTTGCTATTTTCCCGGGCCGGGGAAGCCTTCCCGCTTCCCCTTCTTGGGCAGCCGCCTGCCGCGGCGCGCCCCTGCTGCTTGGGCCCGGCCCTTGTTTCCGCTCTATCAAAATACATGCGGCTTCTGCCGCAGCGATGCCAAAAGAAACGATTTCCCGCCCTGCGGGACATTGCGCACTGGGGAGCCTTCCCCAGCCTATTGGTTATTATTGTAGCGTTTTGCCCTCTCCCTGTCAAGCGGGGCGGAAGGGCGCGCCTTTTCTCCCCCTAGTTTCAGCCCAGGGGCTGCGGCCTATTCTGCCGGTGCCCCTGGGCTTTTGAAATTTTTTTCGCGGCCACCCCCGCAGGGTATTGAAATGTATACTAAAATGGTGTATATTTATCTCGTTCCACACAAACGCTAGGGGAAAGTCCACTTTCCCGTGACAGATAGAAAGGATGAACACACATGAGCAGAAAGGTTTACGCGGACAATGCCGCCACCACCGCTGTCGCTCCCCAGGTGCTAGAGGCCATGCTGCCCTTTTATAAGGAAGTGTATGGCAACCCCTCCAGCCTGTACTCCCTGGGCCAAGAGGCCAAAAAGCCCCTGGAAGAGGCCCGCGAGGCCGTGGCCCGCTGCCTGGGCGCCCAGCCCCGGGAAATCTACTTCACCAGCTGCGGCACCGAAAGCGACAACTGGGCCATTAAGGGCGCGGCCCACGCCATGAAGAAAAAGGGCAAGACCCATATCATCACTTCCGCTTTCGAGCACCACGCGGTGCTGCACACCTGCCAGGCATTGGAGAAGGAGGGCTTCACTGTCACCTACCTGCCTGTCCACGAAAACGGCATTGTCCGGCCCCAGGAGCTGGAGGCCGCCATCACGGAGGAGACCGGCCTGGTGACCATTATGTACGCCAACAATGAGATCGGCACCCTTCAGCCCATCCCGGAGATCGGCGCCATCTGCAAGAAGCACGGGGTGCTGTTCCACACCGACGCCGTGCAGGCTGTGGGCAACGTGCCCATTGACGTGAAGGAGCAGAACATCGACATGCTCTCCCTTTCCGGCCACAAGCTCCACGCCCCCAAGGGAGTGGGCGCTCTGTATATCCGCAGCGGGGTCTCCATCCAGAACTACATGGATGGCGGCGCCCAGGAGCGGGGCAAGCGGGGCGGCACGGAAAACGTGGCCTCCATTGTGGGCCTGGCCGCTGCCATGGAGCGGGCCTGCGCCACCATGGAGGAGCGCCGGGTGAAGCTGACCGCCATGCGGGACAAGCTCATCGACGGGCTGCTGAAGATCCCGCGGTGCCGCTTAAACGGCGACTGGGAGCGCCGGCTGCCAGGCAACGTGAGCTTCTGCTTCCAGGGAGTGGAAGGTGAAAGCCTGCTGCTGATGCTGGACCTGAAGGGCATCAGCGCCTCCTCAGGCTCCGCCTGCACCAGCGGCTCTCTGGACCCCAGCCATGTGCTGCTGGCCCTGGGCCTGCCCCACGAGGTGGCCCACGGCTCCCTGCGGCTCTCCTTCGGCGATTACAACTCCATGGAGGACATTGACTACATTCTGGAAGTGCTGCCCCCCATCATCGAGCGGCTGCGCTCCATGTCCCCCCTGTGGGACGCCATCCAGCAGGGCAAGGTCAATTACGACCCCTATATGTGACACCGCTTTGCCCCGGGCCAAATGAATCCCGGCGGCGCGGATGAAATAAGCTGAAACGAAAGGACTGACTTTTTTATGGCATACAGCGCAAAAGTGATGGACCATTTCGCCAATCCCCGCAATGTGGGTGAGATGAAGGACTACAGCGGCGTGGGCGAAGTAGGCAACCCCAAGTGCGGCGACATCATGCGGATGTACATTAAAGTTGAAAACAATATCATCACCGATGTCTCTTTTATGACTTTCGGCTGCGGGGCGGCCATTGCCACCAGCAGCATGGCCACGGAGATGATCAAGGGCAAATCCATTGACGAGGCCCTGAAGCTGACCAACAAGGCCGTGATGGAGGCCCTGGATGGGCTGCCGCCGGTGAAGGTCCACTGCTCCGTGCTGGCCGAGCAGGCCATCAAGGCCGCCGTGGCGGACTATTACAGGAATCAGGGCATAGACCCCACCCCCATTGTGGGCGAGCTGACCGAGTGTGAAGAGTGCGCCTGTGACGCCCACTGAGTTTACGTCTGTAGAAGGGAGAGCTTTTTGAAAGCTCTCCCTTTCTTTTTGGAAAAACACCCCTTCCCCTCTGGTCATCGGCGGACGCTTGTGCTACAATGGCCCTAAGCCCCCAGGGGGCAGTTTCGGAGAGGAGACAGGCACCATGATCCCAAAGATCCTTTTGCAAAAGGCGCAGGAGCTGGAGGAAAGGGCCCGTGGAGCATTCCCGGACCTGGCGCCCCTGGCCAAGCAGTGCTTTTTGAACACCATCGAGACCACCGTAACCCAGCTGGAGGACGGCAGCTATTTTGTCATCACCGGGGACATCCCCGCCATGTGGCTGCGGGACAGCGCCGCCCAGCTGCGGCCCTATGTGAAGTACGCCAAGGAGGACAAGGACTTACAGGCCATCCTGAAGAGCGTCCTCCAAAAGTATGCGTTTTATGTGAACTTAGACCCCTATTCCAACGCCTTCAACCGGGCGCCCCAGCAGGGGTTCAGCGAACACGACTTCAGCAATTTCCAAAGCGGTTGGATCTGGGAGCGGAAATATGAGGTGGACTCCCTCTGCGCGCCCCTGTACCTGGCCCATCAATACTATGAAGCCACTGGGGACGCCTCCATCTTCACCGAGGAGTTCCGGCTGCTGGTGCAGGCCATTGTGGACACCTTCACCACCGAGCAGCGCCACGACCGTTCGCCCTACTGGTTCATCCGGGAGAACTGCCCTAAAAGCGACACCTTGCCCATGGGCGGCCACGGGCGGCCGGTCAACACCACGGGCATGACCTGGTCCGGCTTCCGCCCCTCGGACGACGCCTGCAAGTTCGGGTATCTGATCCCCTCCAACATGATGGCGGTGGTGGCCCTGGGTTACGCCGTAGAGCTGCTCCAGGCCGGGTATGCGGACAAGGTGCTGGAGGAGCGCTGCCGCAGCCTGGCGGAGGAGATCCGGGACGGCATTGAAACCTACGGCGTCTACGACCACCCCAGGTACGGCAGGATCTACGCCTACGAGACCGACGGCTTTGGCAACTACAACCTGATGGACGACGCCAACTCCCCCAGCCTGCTGGCCATCCCCTATCTGGGCTACAAGCCCGCGGAGGACCCTATCTACCAGAACACCCGGCGGTTCGTCCTCTCAGAGGACAACCCCTATTACTTTGTGGGCAGGGCCGCCAAGGGCGTCGGCAGCCCCCACACGCCCCACCGGTACATTTGGCACATCGGGCTCATCATGCAGATTCTCACCAGCACCGACCCCGCTGAAAAGCGGGAGTGCCTGGAGACCCTGGCCCGCACCCACGCCGGGACCAGCTTTATGCACGAGGGCTTCGACGCCGATGACCCCACAAAATTCACCCGGCCCTGGTTCGCCTGGGCCAACACGCTGTTTGCCCAAATGCTGGAACAGGAGGTTTCCCTATGATGACCCCGGAAGAGCGCATGGAGAGCGGCAAGCTCTACGACTGCACCGATGAACGGCTCCAGGCCCAGCAGCGGGCCCTCAACGAGCTGGTGTACGACTACAATATGACCCGCCCCTCCCAACAGGAGCAGCGCCAGGAGCTGCTGCGGAAGATTTTTGCCGACATGGGCGAGGGCTGCTATATCGAGCCGCCCCTGCGGGCCAACTGGGGCAGCCACACCCACCTGGGGAACTTTGTCTACGCCAACTTCAACCTGACCCTGGTGGACGACACCCATGTGTACATCGGCGACCATGTGATGTTCGGCCCCAATGTGACCATCTCCGCGGCGGGGCACCCCATCGAGCCGGAACTGCGGGAGAAGGGCTTTCAGTACAATTTCCCCATCCGCATTGAGGACAACGTGTGGGTGGGCGCGGGAGCGGTCATCCTGCCGGGGGTGACCATTGGGAAGAACTCCGTCATCGGCGCGGGCAGCGTGGTGACCAAGGACATCCCCGCGGGCGTGGTGGCCCTGGGCGTGCCCTGCCGGGTGCTGCGGGAGATCGGCGGCCACGACCGGGAGTACTACTTCCGGGAGTGCCGCATTGAGGACGGGCTGAAATAACAGGAGGTACCAGCATGAAAGACCAGATCCTTTTGCCAGAGGCCGGCTATTACAAGGCCAACCTGCACTGCCACACCACCCTCTCCGACGGGGAGTTCACCCCGGAGCAGATCAAGGCGGCCTACCAGGAGCAGGGCTATTCCATCGTGGCCTTCACGGACCACCGGCGCTATGAAAACCACACCCAGCTCAATGACGAGAGCTTTCTGGCCCTGGCGGCCCTGGAGGTGGACTTGACAGAGGAGCCTGCGCCCGGCCGGGACTGGCCGGTACGCAAGTGCTACCATTTGAACCTGCTTGACACGGACCCCAGCCTCCACGCCGCCGAGAAGCAGGCCTCTCCCCTGCCCGCCTGCGCCTACGGGGACTTGGAGGGCCTCAACCGCTACATCCAGGAGATGAACGACCTGGGCTTTCTGGTGTGCTACAACCACCCCTACTGGTCCCTGCAGGACTGGCGGGATTACAGCGGCCTGAAGGGCCTGTTCGCCATGGAGATCTACAACCACGGCTGCGAGCACGACGGTCTGTACGGCTTCAATCCCCAGGTTTATGACGAGATGCTCCGCTGCGGCCAGCGGCTGTTTGCCCTGGCCACCGACGACAACCACGACCGCCTGCCCCTGGGCCATCCCCTCAACGACTCCTTCGGCGGGTTTGTGCAGATCGCCGCCCGGGAGCTCAGCTACCCCGCTGTGATCGAGGCCCTGCGGGCCGGCCGGTTCTACTGGTCCCAGGGGCCCCAGCTGAAGGGCCTCTCCATTGAGAACGGGATGCTGCAGGTAAAGACCTCCCCTGTGGAGAAAATCTTCGTCACCGTGGAGGGGCGGGACTCCTACAAGGCGGTGGTCTCCCCCGGAGAGACCCTGACCCAGGCCCAGTTCCCCCTTTCGGGGACAGAGGGCTGGTTCCGCGTTCAGGTGCGGGACAGCCGGGGCCTGTTCGCCGGGACCAACGCCTACTTTATGGACAGCCTGTGACCCCTTGCGACCGGCAGAGCGAGAGCCGCCCAGACATCTCTGGACGGCTCTCTTTTTATGCCTCTTGGCCGCAGAAAAGACGGATGGCCTCCCGGACGAAGGCGGCCGTGCCCGCCCCGCCTGCCCGGTCAATGTTTCTGGAAAACTCTTGGCTCTTCACACCCGGAGGACCCGCCCCTCCTTTCGGGGCTTGAGGGCGGGATGGGGGTCCCCTTCCCGGGGGTAGCCCAACAGCAGCTGCATCACCGCGTAGTAGTCCGGGCGGATGGCCCACTTCTGCAAGACCCGCTGCCCGGCGTCCCCCGCAAAGGCGGTCCACCCCTGGCCGATGTAGCAGGAGCCCACCCCCAGCGCGTCCGCGGCCAGCATCATGTTCTCCGCCGCCACGGCACAGTCCTCCGGGGTGAAGAGAAAGCCCCTGGGCCCAAACAGGGTGATGACTGTGGGCGCGCCGTAAAAGGCGTCGGTGAGGCGGGGGTCGTCGGCAATGCTGGGCTGCTCTTTGGAGACACACTGGCCGCCCTTGGCCATGCGGGGCTGGGAGTGGGCCCGCTTATTTTTCCCCAGCAGCAGATTCAGCTCCCGGTTCTGGCAGACCACGAACAACGGCCGCTGGCCGCCGCCCGCGCTGGGCGCGTAGAGCCCGGCTTCCAGAATCTGCGCCAGGACCCCCTCTTCCACCTGACGGGTGTCAAACCGGCGGATGGCCCGGCGGTGCAGGATCGCTTCCATCACGGTCCTCATATCAGACCACCTCCTTCCAGCACTGGGGATCGGCGGCGTAGAAATCGCCATCCTTGCCGCTGGCCACCGCTGGACAGCCCCGGCAGAAGGCCAGCAGCTCACATTTGGAACATTTTTCAAACTTCGAGTACTCCCGGTAGGCCTCCATCTGGCAGACCCACACGTCCGCCAGCCGGTCCTCCAGCGCGTTGCCCACCCTGCTGTTCTGCACCCGGCGGCAGGCGTAAATGTCGCCGGTGGGGAGAATGGTCAAGTGGCAGTTGCCGCAGTTGCAGCCGCTGTAGATCATCCCCTCTTCCACCGTTTCCGGGAGTTTGAACGCGCCGGTCTCGTATTCGTACAGCGTCCAGAGGTGATCTTTCTTGTTAAAGTAAGTCTGGCAGCCCGCCGCCTCATACGCCTTGAACTTTTTGTCGCAGTCCGCCAACAGCTGGCGGTAGCGCTGGGGCGCGATACCCACATCCTTCTCCTCGCTGGTGGGGCAGTAGCGGGCAAAGGCAAAGACATCGGCCCCGGCCTGCACCACCGCGTCGATGATCTCCGGCACCTGGCCGATGTTGGCGCCGGAGACGGTGGTCATCACCACGCTGCGGATGCCCGCCTGGTTGATGCAGCCAATCTTCTCCAGGGTGATATCAAAGCTGCCCGGCTTGCGGAACCAGTCGTGGGTCTGACGCATCCCGTCCAGGGAAAGCTGGTATTTTTCGCAGCCGTATTCCTTCAGCCTGCGGCAGACCTCGTCGTTCAGGTGGAAAGGGTTGCCCAGGATGGTGAAGGGAACGCCATGCTCTTTCATAAGGGCCAGCAGCTTCCAGAAATCCGGGTGCAGGATGGGGTCGCCGCCGGTGATATAGAAGTAGGGCAGCCGGTCATACACCCGGCAGAAATCCAGGCAGTTGAAAAAGGTGTCGCTCATCTGCTCCCAGGTCATGGAATCCAGATGTTTGCAGGTGTCTTCGGAGAAGATGTAGCAGTGCTTGCAGCGCTGGTCACATGCATCGGTGATGTGCCACTGAAAAGAGAAATACTGTTTCATCGTCTTTGACCTCGCTTTTATAGTAAATCGGATGGACCGAGTAAGATTTCGTGTGTCCCCGGCAGGCAGCTTCCCGCCGGGAACGGGTGTGATGGGGATAGAACAGATTACTTATCGCCAGCGCCGCAGGCAGAGCCGCAAGCGGTGGGCTTTTCCTCCGGCTTGTCCCCGGCCCCGCAGGCAGTGCCGCAAGCGGCAGGTTTCTCTTCCGGCTTGTCCCCAGCGCCGCAGGCGGTGCCGTAAGCGGCAGCGGGAGCTGTATCGTCCTTCTTGTTCCATCCGAAGAGATTTGACAGTGCCATGATGTTGACCTCCAGTTTTGGATTCAGAGGGCTGTTTCGCTCTCTGCGCTTTCATTATGGCAGGGATTCTGCCCCATCACAAGTACGCACCTTTTTATTACCGGGTCACCTTTTTGTAACCTCTTGCAAAGGGAAAATCCCCCCCTTTATAATAGGGGCAGTAGAAGGGAGTGGAATTCATGCTGACAAAAGAGGAAATGCCCGCCTGTCCCGTGGCCACCACCGTGCAGCTGATTGGAAGCAAGTGGAAGCTGCTGATCCTGCGCAACCTGCTGGCGCGCCCCTGGCGATTCAACGAGCTGCGCAAAAGCCTGGAGGGCATCAGCCAAAAGGTGCTCACCGACAGCCTGCGCTCCATGGAAGAGGACGGCCTGGTCACCCGCACAGTGTATCCCGAAGTGCCGCCCCGGGTAGAATACTCCCTGAGCCCGCTGGGGGAATCCATGCGGCCCATCATCCAAGCCATGGAACAGTGGGGTGCCCAATATAAAGCTGCCAAGGCCCGGGAACAGCAGGGCCTTTCAGCAGAAAAGGAGCCGCCGGCTTAAAACTGCCGGCGGCTCCCGCTTTTTACATTCTATCCTGTTCACACTCTTCAAAGGCGCTGGGATTCTCAATCCACCGGGGAAATCTCCCGCACGGATTCCCTCTCCACCAGCACAGGGGTAAACGCCATGTTCTTCTGGAAATTCCGCTTGTTGACAATGCGGTCCATCACGAAATTGGCTGCCTCTTGGCCCACCTGGCCCTGCAGCATGTCCACTGAAGTCATAGAGGGGGTGGTGCACAGGCAGTACTCTGTGTTGTCCAGGGCCACAATCGAGATATCCTCTGGAACTTTCAGGCCAAAGTCCACGCAGGCCCTCATACAGCCCACACCCATCAAATCGTTGCAGGCCACCACCGCGGTGCATTCCTCCCCCCGCTGCAGAAACTCAGTAAACGCCCGGTAAGCCCCCTCCCGGGTAAAGTCCGCATGGATAATCAAAGGCTTGGAAATGGGCACCTGCTCTTCCTCCAGGGCCCGTTTATAGCCCTCAAAGCGCTCCCGGGTGTTCTGTTCTTTGGCATTCCCTCCCAAAAACGCAATCTTTCTGTGCCCCTTTTCCAGGCAGTGGCGGGCCGCCATCCAGGCCGCGCGGGGCTGGTCAATATACACGCAGTCATAGTCGTTGAAGCCGCCCGGGCTTTGATAGTAGCTGGTAATCACCGTGGGGAGGCCCATGTCCTCAATAGCCTGAATCAGCCCCGGCGTATAGTCGAAGGAGCCAAAAATCACCCCGTCCACAAAATGCCCTTTTAGGGAGTCCAGAACCTCCAGCTCCTTTTCCGGGCTGTGCATGGTGTACTCCAGCAAAATGCTGTAGCCAAACCGCTCCAGCGCCACTGCCGCGCCGTGAATCATGGCAAAATAATAGGGATTCATAATGTCGGGAATGCACATCATGATCTTGTTGGTGATGTTATTTTTCAGGGTCTTGGCCGCCTGGTGCGGAACATAGGCCATCTCCTCCGCCGCCCGCAGGATGACCGCCTTGGCCCGCGGGCTGCAATAGCCCTTCCCGCTCAAGGCCCGGGCCACTGTGGACGCGGAATACCCTGTCTTACTGGCAATGTCATAGATCGTTGCCATCCATACTCCCCCACTTTCACAAGGCGGGAAAACCTCTTGCCGCTTTGCTTTTTCTCCATAAAATTGTAGCATGAGCCCTTGCCGCGTGTCAAATGGAAAAACAGAGCGCCCTTTCCCGGGAAAAAGAAAGAGACAGGACACAGACCGCTCTGCACCCTATCTCTTTCACTGGAAGCGGGAGGGTCCGCCCGCCGTTCTCCGCAGGCCCTCTCAAAGGGAGATCACCCCTTGATTGCGCCGACCATCACACCCTTGATGAAATACCGCTGTAAAAAGGGGTAGATGCACAAGATCGGCAACGTGGCAATCACCACAACAGAGTACTTCACCAGCACCTGGTACATGTCATTGGAATAGGTCCCCACGGTGTTCATGTTGGTCATGGAGGACATGTCGTTGGCAATGAGGATCTCCCGCATAATCAGCTGCAAAGGGAATTTCTCCCGGTCCTGAAGGAAGATCATGGCATTGAACCAGCTGTTCCAGTTGCCCACCCCGTAAAACAGGGTCATTGTGGCCAGCATGGGCTTGGAAAGGGGCAGGTAGATGCTGGTAAAGATGCGCAGGGGCGTGGCGCCGTCAATTTTAGCGGACTCCTCCAGGGAATCGGGCACCCCCAGAAAAGAGGTGCGCATGACGATCAGATTCCAGGTGTTCACCAGGCCCACCAGAATAATCGCCATTCTGGTGTTGTACAGGCCCAAGCTGTTCACCAGCAGGTACAAGGGGATCAGCCCGCCGGAAAAATACATGGTAAAAACCACCGCCAGCATAATGGGCCGGGCCAGCAGGGCATCCTTGCGGGAGGTGACAAAGGCCCCGGCCGCGGTGACGATCAGGCTTAGAACCGTACCCACCACCACATAGAAAATGGTGTTGGCATACCCTGTCAGGATATTGGGGTTTTTAAAGGCCAGGCCGTAACCCTCCAGCGTAAAACCCAGGGGCGCCACCAGCAGGCCGGTGTGCTTCATAATGGCCGCGGGCTCGCTGAGAGAGGCGAACACAATGTAGAGCATTGGATACAGGCAGAGAATACCGATCAGGCACAGGAAAATGCCGTTTATCAACGGGAAAACAGATCTCTTTTTACGCGTTTTCATTGCAGAGCCTCCTTACCACATGCTGGTCTCAAACAGGCGTTTGGACACCTTGTTGGCCACCACCAGCAACACCAGATTGATTACAGAGTTGAACAGGCCCACAGCAGAGCTATAGCTGTAATTCATCTGCATCAAGCCCATGCGGTAGATGTAGGTGGAGATCACGTCCGCCGTCTCATAGGTCATGCCGTTGTAGAGCAGGATAATCTTCTCAAAGCCCAGGCTCATCATCTGGCCGATCTTCATAATGTAGACAATGGCAATGGTCTCCCGAATGCCGGGAAGGGTGATGTGCCACATCTTCCGCCACCGGCCCGCGCCGTCAATGGTGGCGGCTTCATACAGGCCCTGGTCAATGTTGGTAATGGCGGCAATGTAGATGATGCTGCCCCAGCCCAGGCCCTGCCAAATATCCGTGATGGTGTAAATCGGCCAGAACCAGTCGGGGTCCAGCATAAAGGAAACCCGTTTCCCGCCAAACAGGGCGATGAGGTCGTTGACCACGCCGTCTTGCCGTGTAAACTCCAAAATCATGCCGCAGGCCACCACCAGCGAGATGAAATAGGGCAGGTAGGAAACTGTCTGGATCGTGCGCTTAAAAGCGGAATTTTTGACCTCGTTGAGCAAAAGGGCAAAAATGATGGGGGCGGGCAGGCCGAAAACCAAACCGTACAGGTTGATCATCAGCGTGTTGCGGATCAGTTCCCAGCAGGTGCGGCTGTTGAAAAAGTCCACGAAATGCTGGAACCCCACCCAGGGGCTTCCCCAGATGCCCAACCCGGGGGAAAAGTCTTTAAAGGCGATAATCTGCCCGTAGATGGGCCCGTAGCAGAAAATCAGGTAGAACAGCACCATGGGCAGCGCCAGCAGGTAAAGGCCCCAGTTCCGGCCCATGTCCCGCCGCAGCCGCGGCAGCAGCCTTGACTTCATTCTTTCATCTCCTCCAACCAAATCATACATGGAGAAGGGGCCGCCGCAAGGCGGCGGCCCCTCTCTACCATACACTTCAGTCTCACACTACACGTTACGATTCTTAGTGGCTGTTGTAAGTATCCAAGCCCTGCTGCTGGTACTCGATCGCAGTCTCGATGCCCAGGTCCTTCATTTCCTGCACAAAGGCATCAAAGTTATCCAGGGGCTCCATGCCCATGATAAAGCTGAGCACCATCTGGTCCAGATAGGTATTCACCTCGGTCATAATGCTGCTGTACTCATCCGCCACATCCGAGGGGACAGAGCTGGGGGGCATCTCCTCTGCGCGGTCGTTGTTGGAGAGCCAGGTGCTGATGGAAGCCCAGCTGGCCTCTACCTGGGGCTCGGGCATGGCAAAGGCGTTGTAGATGTAGGGCCCGCAGAACAGCTTGTACTTCCAAGAGGCCACGGCGTAATCCAGGCCATCGGGGTTGTCGGCAATCAGGTCGGTAAAGACGGGCTTTCCATCGACCATGTTGTAGCTGCGGCCCTCAATGCCATAGTTGAACAGCATGGTGGACTCTTCGGTATACCAGTTGTCGCGCCAGCGGCACACGGCCTCCAGCCGGTCTTCCGAGACCGCGGTGGTCAGGTAGTCGCGGCGGCCGTCGCCAGACTCCACGATGGGGGAGTTGGAACCCAGATGGATTTCGTCACCCTCGTTGAGCACAGGGTAGGGCACCGCCACAATCTCCCCCTCCCCTTCTGTGAACAGGGAGTTATACAGGGGCACGATGTCCTGATAGGTCTCTACAATAGAGCCCGCCCGGCCAGTGGTCAGGTATTCCGAATAGAAATTGGTGTCAGAAGAAGTGGCGGCAAAGTCGGGATCCAGCAGCCCTTCATTGTACCACTGGTTCATCAGGGTCAAATACTCCTTAAAGCCGGGCTCGATGGGGCCATACTTCACGGTGCCATCCACCTGGTAGAAGCCCGCGCCCACGCCAAAAGCGCTGACAAACATGGAATTCCCAGAGCGGCCGGTCTTGGGCAGGATCAAGGGCACGTCGGCGCCCATCTCATCCCGGAAGGCCACCAGCATGGTGTGCCAGTCGTCGATGGTTTCCGGCACATCCATACCCAGCTGTTCCAGCCAATCGGCCCGCACAGCGGGGCCAGCCCAGGGAGAGACAGAGTACTGGCCTTCATCGCCCTGGTTCTCCGGCAGGTTAAACTGCCCCCAGCCCCAGATATGGCCGTTGTTGGTGGTCATCTGCTTACGGATCTCGTCGTTGCTGTCGATGATGGCCTGCATATTGGGGCAGTATTCCATCAGGTCATCCAAGGGGCGGTAGATGTTCTCATCAATGGCACTGTCAGCGCCGGCAGGATAGTTGTAGCTGATGATGTCCGGCAAATTCCGGGAGGCCACCATCAGGTTGTACTGCTCCAGTTCCTGCCCCACAGGGGGATGGATGAAATCCACATGGACGCCCGTCTGGCGCTCCATCTCCTGGAACACCTCGTTGTCGTTCCAGGTGGTCAGCACCTGGGCCGCGTTGGAGTGGAGAGGGGTCCAATAACTGATGGTCTCTGTAACCTCTGTGGAGGTCTGGCCGCTTTCCGCCGCGCTGCTCTCCGTTTCAGAAGCGGCAGAGCTGGTTTCCGAACTGGTTTCTGAACTGGCGCTGCCAGCGGAAGAAGAGGACTCACTGGTAGACCCGCCGCAGGCTGTCAAGCTGAGCGCCATGGCAAGGGTCAACAGGATGGCGGTAATTCGTTTACGCATACTTCATTCGACTCCTTTTCTATAAAAATAGATGCTTGGCACAGGGCCTTCTATTCCTAACTGGGAACAGAAAAAGAGGTACCTCTTTTGGATTTTCACGTCACCTCCCCGCTCTTTTTTCAAAAGCTAGGCGCTTATTTTCATTTTTCATTTTCCCGCAGCTGGCCCAAGGTCCCGCCCGGATGCCACTTGACATATTGAACGGGATCCAGGTTTCGGTAAACCTGCAGCAGCAAGCTCAACCGCTGCAGCACCATATCCTCCGCCAAAATGGAAATGCGCGGCGCACGGTTCAGCGGGTCGCCCTCCTGGGCCACACCAGCGTACAGAGTGACCTCTGCCTGAGAGGCCAGCCAGGAGTTCATCCCGCCGGTAACCGCAATCACGGCACAGCCGTTGTTGCGAATGGCTGTCACTGTGGCCTTCAGCTCCGCGGTTTCTCCGCTGTTGGAAATGGCGATGACCACATCCCCCGGCACCAGCTGCCCGCAGGAACCGTGAACCGCCTCTGTCCCGTGGAGGAAATAGGTGGGGGTTCCCGTAGAGGACAGCAGTGAAGCGCCGTATTCCGAAACATGCCCCGGCTTTCCAATGCCGGTGATGTGAACACGGTTGCCCCGCTTCTGGGCCGCCACAATCAGTTCGGCCGCCCGGGCATAGGCCTGGTTATCAACCTCGCCGAGGAATTTCCCCAGCTCCTCCAGCGCTGTCCGGTCAAAAGCCTCCAGCGCCTGAAAATCCCAATGCTCCATGGGTCACTCCCCCTTCTCCTCTACACACTGCTTTACCTCTTCCACCAGGCGGCAAAGATCTTCTTCCCCCCGCTGGGAAATCAGCTGCCCCACCTGCTCCAAGGTGGGCAGGGACGTCTGCGCCCCCATGACGGACACGGTGAGCGAACCCACATAGTTGGCCATGCGGATGGCCGATGTATTGTCAATCCCCATAGAAACAAAGGTACAGAAGGCGCCGATAAAAGCATCTCCCGCGCCGGTGGGGTCCACCGAATGAATGTCCGTCAGGGTGGGAACCAGACAGAAACTCTCTTTGTTGCCAAAGGCGGCGCCATCGGTGCCCAGGGTGACCAGCACATTCTGGACCCCTTTCTCCAAAATCCTCGCAATCACCTGCCGCACATCCTCTTCGCAGACTCCCTCGGGCGTCTTGCGGATGGCGATTCCCGTCAGATCCAAGGCTTCGTGCTCATTGCAAGAGAGGTAGGTCAGCCGCGAGAGCAGCTTCTCCCCCACCTGGTCCGAGGGGGCCGTGTTCAGCATGACGGGCACGCCTTTGCGGCTGGCATACTCCGCCACCAGCTCGTTGATCTCCATGGGGATCTCCAGCTGAAGCAGCACCATGTCAAACTGCCCGATCTCCGTCTCCAGAAAGGCGATCTCCTCCGGCGTGATGGTCATATTGGCGCCGGGCACCACAATGATGCGGTTTTCAGTGGAGCCGTCCTCCCCCACCTGCAGCTGGACATTCCCCACAGAAGAGGGGTTCTCCGGGTCCACCATCACCCCGCTGCAGTCGATGCCGCTCTCCTCGCAGGCGCCCACCAGGTCCCTGCCGAAAGCGTCGTCTCCCACCTTGCCGACCATTGTGACCCGGGCGCCCACCCGGGCGGCCTCCACAGCCTGGTTGGCGCCTTTGCCGCCAGTGGCCATGCGGAACCCTGTTCCCAGCACGGTCTCACCCCGCTCTGAAAAGCGGGAAGCCGAAACGATCAGGTCCTTTACAAAGCTTCCCACCACTAAAATCCTTGGCCTTACCATATCTTTCTCAATCCCCTCAAATCACTTCCAAATAATCCTTGTCTCCCAAAACCGGGAACGGCGCTGTGGGCAGGGTCTGATACCAGAACGCCACCGAGGCGATGTCATCCTGCATGGGCAGATAACGCCCGCCTTCCCGCCATCCCAAAGCCTGGATGGTCACCCGCAGGTCCGAGTTGAAGCGGATGGGGTCGGCAATGTGGAACCGGTACAGGCCAAACCTCTTCTGGCACTTGTAGAGCCGGTCCTGGCCCACCGTGTAGATACCGCCGTAGGGCGTGGTGAAGTTCACATAATCCTGGTGGGTGTGGGGGTCCTCAAAGTTGTAGGAGCCGCAGAAGTAATCTTCCGTGCCAGTGCCGCAAATGGTGGGGTACTCCGTGTCACCGTCCATGTAGAACTTGATCTCACCTTCGCCCCACCAGTTGTTGTTCACGCCCCATGCCATGTAGGTGCCCACATACTGGCCTTTGCCCTGCACACCGTCCAGGATGGTGTAAACGTCCTTATAGGGCAGGGGGTTAACCCGGCGGAACTGGGCGTGGAAGTAGGCGGCGTCTTCGGGAACCTCTCCCAGGGTGTAGTCGATCTGGTAGTAGTAGACCACTTCTTCCTCCGCCCGGTTCTCCAGGGTGATGCGGCAGTGCTTGCGGAAAAGCATGGTCCAATAGCAGTTAAACGCGCTGCCAGGGTTAACGCACACCGCCAGGGTGGAGACCTGGAAGTACTCCTGCCAGCCACTGAGGAAGAAATCGCCCACGGGGCACTCCACAGAGGGGTTCTCCTGGCCGTCCCAATAGATGCGGATGATGGTGTTGCGCCACTTGCCCGTGGGAGTCATCCAAATGTGCTGGATGGCGCCGGGGCCCTCAATGCCGGCAATCTCCAAGGTCTCTCCAGCGGCAATGCGCACGAAAGGATTCACCTTCCAGCCCTTGCCCAGGTCCCGGGCGGCATACTTGGCAGAGCCGTCCTCCAGCTCGCACATGGCGCCCGCGCCCTTGGCCCCATTGAGGTTTTCCGGGCTGATGGACCGGGAAACCGCGTTTGACAGCAGGAACAGGTTGCTCATATTGTTCATAATGCCATTGTACATATTTCAGAAATCCCATTTCATTTATGATATCGGTTTTATATTTCTTGATCGCATTATAGTGGAAGAAATCTGCTTTATCAATATATTTTTGTAAATATTTTCTGTATTATCCCAATATCCCCTAAGAATATTCCAAATGTGATATTTCTCCCAAAGATTACTAATAATACCGATATTAGTTTTTTATTAAAAAAGAGAGCCGTTTCAAAAGGCCTGTTCAAGAGGCCTGCGGCTCCTTTCTCTGTTGTATTCGCGGTGGTTTTGATCATTTATTAGAATAGATTGTGGTGAGATGCCTGGACGAGATGTCATAGCAGATACAGTTGATGTCCTACACCTCATTGACGATGCGAGGGGAGAGCTTGTCCAGCACGTCACAGGGGACGCGTGCTCAGTGCGTGGCCGTGATCCCAGCTAGTAGTGCTCCAAAGAGCCGCCAAGCCCCGCTCAAGATCCTGCATCTCTGCTTCCAATTTCTCAGAAACAGGGAACAGACGGATTGCTCTAAAGATACAGTACATCATCACCGTAAGCAGATGATATGTGGAATCATAAAACGTGAAGGGATGCATTTTGGAGCGGATATCCTGCCCATGGACAAATGCGCAGGCCCATTAATACGTCTGATAGAGCTCCTTTTCCTGTAGGTATTCGCAAACTTGATAGAAGCTGATTCGGCCTTTGCTCGGGAGCACAGAAGCCAGCCACTCGTTTTCATTGCCCTTTTTGAACCGGCGAATCGTTTCCTCTGGATCGCGGTTCCAGTCGCTGCAAAGCTCATACACGATCTTGACTCCCGCCTGCCACAGCGCCCCATTCTCACCGCGGAGGCCGCGGATCATCCCACAAAGGAACCAGTCCTCCAAAAGGCGGGCACTCTTCTCCTGCTTTATCACCTTTCCATAGACACAGCACTCCATCAGAGTTCGTGTCATCGCCGCCGCGGAAAACAAATTTCCCCCTACAAACATATTGAAGAGCTCGTTGATCAACTCCCGCATGTGAAGACGCCACTGAAGCAGATAGTTCTGCGGGTCGTAGGGCTCCGGGGGCAGAAGCGTTACGTCCAGCTCATGGTAGCGCTTCAAAAAATCTGAGACCCACTTGAGATAGGCATATACGGATTCCTCGAGCTAGTATTCGGTGTGGCTGAAATTCTCCACATACAGATCATCCAGGCTGTGATTCTTCTCGTTCCTGGCACGGAAAATTTCTAACTGTTCGGGTACATCATTCCGCTGCGCGTTATTGTTCCTCATGGAAATCATCGGAAAATGGATTTCCGTAAGAAACGGAAGCAAAAAGTTCAATCCAAATTCCTTTTGAAGCTCCAACATATCCACATCAAACCCATTCTGCGCATTGCGGTGTCCGTCGATATCAAGATAAAGGATCCTCGGCTTTCCCGGGTCCTTCTTTTCCGCGGCGTATACCAAAGACACAAGATCCTTGGCCGCCTTCTCGAAATTCTCCCGCCGCAAAACACGGTGGTATAGCGCGACATCTGCCTTTTCCATATGGCTTCTCCTCTTCCGATTTGTTGATAATAGCAAGATCCAGGGCTCAAGAACAAGCCCTGGATCTTTGAAGCGGTTATTCCCACTCGCCAAGTTGAATCCGTTTCTAAACTTTTTTGTATAGCGGATTTGATTTGACGTGGTTTGATTTGATGCAGATTATCCTTATCCTAAGGTCTATTCGGACTTTTGCTATCAAAAATCTATCTGGGCCATCCTATCAGGCGTTTTGCTTGAGATAGGCGATTAGCTGGCTTAAGAGTATCATAACATAATTTTATCGGATTTTCTATAGAAACTTTATTTTGTCTGATTACTCGCTCATATAATCTAGCATCTGTTGATTCAGCGTTTCCTTCACTACTCGCCACTCCGGGAAAAAGTCATCCATATACTTTTGGAATTGCTCGTTGTGATTTCGCTCCAGCAGGTGTACCAACTCATGTGTCACAACATAAGCGAGACACTCCGGAGTTTTTTTTGCAAGTTGAAGGTTAATCCAAATTCTTTTACGATCTGTGTTGCAGGTTCCCCACTTGGTACGCATGTTTTTGACCTTCCACTCATATGCATGGACACCTACAACCTGTTCACATTTTTGAACTACTTCCGGCAACTTGCTTTTTAGTTGCTCGCGATACCAATCATTCAAAACACGCTCGCGCTGTTCCGGCGTACTTTCTGGTCGGACTTGTAAATTCAAACGCCCTCCTGTAAGAGATACCTCATTTCTAGCATTTGAGTATTGCACATCCAGGCGATAACGCCGCCCCCAGACATAGTAACTCTCTCCGGTCACATACTGTCGCTTTGTTTGTCGTGCCTGTGCTGCGAAGTTCGCACGCTGCTTTTTGATCCAAGAAATTCTGGATACCGCAAACATTCGGATCGCGTCATCCCCAGCAGAGTGCGGTGCAGTAATTTGGACTTTCCCATCGGGTGGCAGAACGCGAATGTACATATTTTTGATGTTCTTTTTTGTAACAACAATACTCACGTTGCCAATTTGCAGTTCATCCACTAAAATTCACTCTGCTCCTTTACCAATGCAAGCAACTGATCGGCTTCCTGGTCATCTTTTACGACAGCACGAATAGCACGCCAGATTTTACGCTCTTTGATTTTGCTTCCCCGAAAATTGTCCTGTTTGCTGGACATGACAGCGTTATATATCTGATTGGCCACAACCGTATCCCCGTTGAGATGGTCATAAAAGGCTCGCTTGGCGGCACTCTCCCGGATTTCCGGAGGATATTCTGTGCCACTTTCCGGCTTATGTACCTTCCTTGCCAGTTCCACAATCTGACGCAGATACTCCTCGTAGTTGATTACGTCATTTTTACGTTTTTCAATCAACTCACGAAGGAGCGCAGACATCTTCTCGTAGTATTTGGGGTTACTTTGGGTTCTTTCAACAATTTCCTTGCCAATATTGTTTTCAATAGTCTCTGCAACTGCTTCCTGCTCTTTGGGTGTAGAGGCAGGCATATCCTTTAGCGCGGAAATCCCATTGTCTACTAGCAGCTCGACCAGTGTTGCTCCTCCAAAGGAGGTTAACACACGACTGGGATCAGCCGACAAATAGGTATCGATTAAATGGCGCATGTCTGGATCATATTTCTTCAAATCCACATAGTCACCGCTGGCCAGACGCACATCGTCACGCACCTTAATGTAGTAGGTAACTTCTCTCTCCAGCGCCTTAATCTGTTCCACAGTATAGTGGTACTTTTCCGGCAATTCACCCGATACTTCACCAAAAGCGCGAAGAGCTGTCGCTGACAGATTGTAAAGCTGTTCCCGCTTGGGCATATTCTCTTCCAATTCATCCAAGTCAAAGGCTTCGGTGTTGGCACCGCAGAAATAATGGTAGTAGTCCACCATATCTTTAGGCGGAGCCACAGGTTCGCACAGTGCACGCAGAGCTTCCAGCGAATCCTCCAGCTGTTCCTTAGCCTTGTCCAAACGATCTGTCAGCAGGCCGGAGACATCTTCCTTATCGTAACAGTCAAACGCTTCGGAGGTATAGTCCGCAACCGCATTTTCCAAGGAGCGAAACAGGTCTTTGTAGTCAATAATATACCCAAATTCCTTATCTTCGCCATCCAGACGATTGACGCGGCAGATTGCTTGGAACAAGCCATGATCTCGCATAGACTTATCAATATACAGATAAGTAGCAGGCGGAGCATCAAAGCCTGTCAGCAACTTGTCCACCACGATCAGCAGTTTCATCTGTTCCGGCTGCTTGATAAACTTTTCCTTGACCTCTTTTTCGAATGCCTTCGGGTCTTTTCCGCCCAGCATCTTCATGTAGATCTCATATTGCTCTACAGCCTCTGTCTCACCATCATCACCTACGGTTTCGGTGCGAATATCACCTGCCGCCGGTTCATAAGAAGTCACGATGGCACATTTACCTTTCAGCTCGGTCTCCTGGAACAATTCATAGAATTTGCACGCCTGATAAATACTGCCAGCCACCAACATGGCATTACCTCGTCCATCGTGCAGACGCGGCTTTGTTTCCATATCAAAAACAATATCCGCTACAATCTGCCCCAGGCGAGCCTTGGAACTGAACATTTTCTGGAGATTGCCCCAGCGTTGCTTTAACTTTGCCTTTGCCACATTAGTTAGGCCTCTGGTTTTTGCCTCAAACCAGGCATCAATCCGATCCTGCTGGACAACATTCTGCTCCACCTCGCGGGCCTCATAGCGCAGATCTAGAACCACCTTGTCCCGTACCGCTTCATCGAACTTGTAGCGATGGATATAAGGGCCAAATACCTCCAGGCTAGTCTCTTTATCCTTTTTCATCAACGGAGTGCCAGTAAAACCAATGAAGGTAGCCTTCGGCAAAATGGTCTCCATAGCTTTGTGGAGCTTGCCGGACTGGGTACGGTGGCACTCATCCACAAAGACATAGAAATCGCCTTTGGGAGAAAAGTTTTCTGGCAGCGAGCGTTTCAATTCCTCGATATAACCCGTATAGTCGGTTTCACCGCTCTTGTTTCGGCTTTTCTTGCCAAATTTATGAATCAGCGAACACATCATGACAGGCGAGGTATCGTTGATCTTCTGAATCAATTCGCTTCCCCGGCGAATACGGACAATGCTCTCATTGACCCCGGCAAACACCTGCTCGATCTGCACATCCAACTCGTCCCGGTCGGTGATAATCAGGATACGGCTGTCAGAAATATTTTCCTTAATCCACTTGCTGAGCCACACCATGGTCAAGGATTTTCCGGAGCCTTGGGTATGCCAGATGATGCCGCCCTCATGCTGCCTTATAAAATCCCGCGCTGCCATATTTCCGAAGAACTGATTAGGCCGACAGGTCTTTTTCACTCCGCTGTCAAATACGATAAAATTGTGCAGCAACTCTACAAGCCGCTCTTTCCGGCACAGGGAAATCAGGTTCTTGTCCAGACGCAGGGGATATTTTCCGATTTGAGCGCGTACCGCTACGGAAACCTCATCTTTGGCATTGGAATCTTCTTTCCAGGAAAGATAATACTTTTCCGGTGTGCCGGTGGTGCCGTAGCGGAGCCCCTCCGAATCATTACCGGCCAAAACGAGCCCTATGGTGGCAAAGAACTGCATGATCATATCCGGACGCTGGTTGGTCAAGTTCTGGCGGATACCCTCCGACATGGAAACGGTGCTGCGCTTCAGTTCTATGACAGCAAAAGCGATACCGTTGATGTACAGCACAAGATCCGGACGTTTATGCTTGATAGTTACTTCCTCGGCGATGTAAAAGTCATTTTCCAGCGGATTTTCCCAATCCACAAACTGGACTGTGATTTTATGTTGGCCGACAGACTCGCTGACCTTGACTCCGTAGCGCAGCTTTTTATAGGTCTGCTCATTCAGGTCGTAAAGGTTCACCGACTGATCTCCGGCAGCATCTTGCAGCTCCTTCAAGGCGCGGTTGATATGTACCGGCGAATAGCCTTTGCGGGTCAGAAATTTCGTCAACAGTTCGGTTTCAATATTGGCGTTTTTTCGCTCAGTGAAATCGCCCAGATAGGTGTACCCAAGTTCCTGGACAAATAGTTTTATGACACGCTTTTGCGTGGCTTTTTCCCGTTGGCCAATACTCATAGCTGTCCCCCTTCGTTTGAATACAATTCATCGAAGCAAGCTGCATGCCGCGAAAAATCCAACTCCGCAATATTTTGAATAATTGCTTGGTTCCAATACTGGTATCTTGGATTAAAGAATAGATTCTTGCGCATTTCCTTTGGGTATTTGGAATCAAACATATCCATCACACAGAAGGCTAATGCCCAACTTTGGATTGGAACCGTAAACTTTATGTTTTGCGTTCCTATTTTTTGCAAGAATCGTGCTGATTGTGTTAATATCCATTCATTTTCAGGTGACCACTCTGTTTTTGTATCCCAGCATCGTACGATAGCATTTATTATTTTACAAAAAATGCTCGCGACATTATCTGCCAGTTGAATTAGCTCTTCCGCTTTACTATCTGCAAACTTAACAGTCACATCGAAATGTTTAAGTTCTTGCTTTAGCATTTCATCGATACCTGAAATATTATCATGAACAATATCAATTTTTCTGGTATCACAGTTTCGCTCAATTTCAATTACTTCCAACAACTCTGAGAGAGCATTAAGATTGATAAGATTAGCAAATTTCCGATTTGAATAACTTCCAAACTTTAGAAAGTCCTTTACAAACGTTTTTTCAATTCCTCGTTTCTGGATCTCTGAAACAGCCCAAACCAATCCATTTCCAGCCGGGGGAATATGTTGATATGAATAGGTCTTTAAGTATTCAAACAGTTCATGCACACTTGTCTCTGTAGCTCGCTTTGTTAGTCTGCAGAATGTTGCAAATAACTCATCTTTTTCTTGCGAAAGGTCACTCACTAGCGAGTAGTATTCTACCGGGTTTTCTTCTCTTGCTTGTTCTCCCAAAATGGCAAATAGCAAAAGCGATGCCAGATAAAATTTTTTATCGTACAAACATATAGAAAAATGAATGTTGTCTAGAATATTGTCCAAAAAATATTCTAAAGCATCGTTGTTTTCTTTTGCGAACAGGGAGTTTCCTTTCAGTTCTTTCTCAGTTGCAAATCGACTCTTAAATGCTGCATATTTCTGACGAAGCAGCTGTTCGCCTTGGCTATCATCAATAACAACAGTTGCCAAACAGAAATGGCGTTGTGTTCCATAATTGAGTTTTTCATTTTTATCAAGGATACCACCAGTGTTTCCCGCTTCATCTAGAAATAAACGCATTCAATATGTCACCTCCTGTGAATATTAGCTTTCAAAAAGATCTTGGCACTTTTTTATTGCTCGCTGAATATCCGAATCGCGGAAATAGGTCTTTTTCAATTTATCTCTCCATTCCTTATTAGAACGAATCAAGTCTTTAATCGAGGCTACGGAAATTCCCTTACCTTCCCGCCGCAAGTCGCAGATTGCCATATCTACCGTTGCCAAAAGCTCCAGCTCATTGACACTTGTGTACTGGAACTGCGACACCAGCCAATCCACATCTCCCTGCTTTCCCCAGTCTTGCAAATAGGTCAACGCCTGTTGCATTTGCATACCTTTTTCAAAACGGCTGCCCTTTTCATTCCTTTTGACCTGGATATACTTGTTTTTCTGAGCAATCGGCTCGCCGCCTTTATAGCGGACTTCATCAGCGTAGGGACCGGCCGCTTTTTTATGGAAGGCAGAAATATCCGCCTGCTCCTTGCGGCGAACCAGATAGAGCAGCTTTTGAACTTTTTTACGTCCTAGAGGGTACTTCTCGGAATAGAAAGCGTTCACAATTCCTGCAATCATGACAGCATCATCAAAATACTGGTTGTGTGCTGGTTGCCTTTCCTGAAGAATCTGTGTTTTCGGCTGTTCTTTTCTATCTGCATCCACCAGCCGAATCTGTCCGGTGAGCAATTCCTGCATCATGCCCTGCTTGATTTGTTGGTACTTCGCCAGTTTCTTTTCCAACTGTTCAATCTCAAAGTCCATATCAGAAAGTACTTGAGCGATGGCTTGTTGTTCTATAGCAGTTGGAAATTTATAGGTCATATTTAGAATGTCATTTGGCCTCAGGTTGTTAATACTTGATCCAGACAAAAGAAGAGAAATATTTTCCCAGTATGTAGTTGAATTCATAATCTGAAAGATATACTTCATACAGGTACTTGGGGTACGCGCACGAATACACCCCATAAAAGCACCAAAAGTATATACTCCATTTCGGACATTTAAGAAACAATTCTTGCCAACCAACGGTTTACTCCCGTTTGCCATGCATACTAAGATATCGTTTGAATGCAAAACTTGCTCTTCAGACACACACGATTTTTTTACAAACTGTACATCGTTTGGAACAAAGTTCCCATTTTGAATATTATTAGCTCGAAGAAGCCTAAAGCTATAGCTATTCTCATCAGGAAATAAATCAGTACCGCCATTATAGCTAACGCCCCGTATACACCGACAATAATCACCTATACAGCCCTCATTCCACTCCCCAGAAAATCCCGGAAGGCGTTTTTTGCCGGTAAGCAGTTCCTGCATGGCCCCCTGCTTGATGGCTTTCTTTTTCTCAATCAGCTTTTGCAGGGAGGAAATCAGACGGTCTATATCCGAAAAGGTCTCTGCAATGGCAGATTGCTCATCTATATCAACAGGAAGAAACAGCGGAATTGATGACAGAATTTTTTCATTTAGTCCTGCCATTGTAGTACCATAAGCATTTTGAATTAAAAAGCTTCGCACCGTATTACTTTGAATCGCATAAAACAGATACTGAGGCAATAGATTTTTAGTGATAACCCGAAGGCAAATCCCATCAGATCCCAAAAAATATTTAGTTTTTGTCAGTGGAATAAGTGCTGACCGTTCTACATTTCCTTTCCTTGCAAAGACCAAATCATTTGTTGCAAGGTTATATTTAGACAATCGATTATATGTTTCCATTGACACGCATGGGGTTTCATCAAAAATCTGAATATATCCCTCTCGTATCTCACGAACAGCTACCACGGGAATTCCATACTTAACAAATTCCTTCGCGCTTAAAACTGATCCAAAGGGGCCTGTTTGAATAACAATTTTTCCTTCATTAATAAGCGTTCCTAAAGTTTTGGACTCCCAACCGGATATTTTTACCATGCAAACCCCATCCTTTCCAGATGAGATTTGACCTTGGCCTCGTACTGGTCTACTTCATCCTCGCATTCCTTCAGGGTATACTCATACCGCTCTACCAGCTGGGTCACACGGGCAGAAAGATGATGGGACACCGCCTCGTGAATGGCATCAATCCCGCTGTAAATGGTGGCAAACCACTTTTCCTCCACCAGCAAATGGCGAATTTCCTCCAGCGTAAGCTGGGGGTATTTTTTCTCCAGTTTGGTGTCCAGGTCTGCCTCTGCCTGCTTAATTGCCTTTTTGTAATTGCTTTCGGCATCCAACAGGGACATATACTCCTTTAATGCAGCCAATTCTTCCTTGGCGGCGGGGTCTTTCTTGATTGCCTTGATCCGGGCACTGATAGTGGCCTTTTTCAGATCATCCAGCTGAGCAAACAGTCCGTCCTCACCGCCATTTTCTTCGGCCAGTTCTTCCAGCTTGGCAGACACCTCATCCTGTTGACCCCGAAGAGTATCCAGCGCCTTAACATCCCCCTCAAAAAAGTGTGCGGCAATCAAAGCCTTGGGGAGCAGCTTGCCCTCAAAGCCCTTGATCTTATCGGTCTTGACCTCGATGGTCTGGCCGTTTTCTTTTTTCTTCTTGGTCACATACTCATAGGCAATTTCTCGCCCGGCCTCATAGCCGTCATAACACACCGCATACACATCGTCCTGCATGGTCTCCGCCCAGTACTCCATCAGCACTTCATAAACATCGTTTTTATCGAGAAGCGCCACCTGGGCAAAATCATCCAGAAGCTGCTCGGAAATTTTGGCAATCAACTTTTTCGGCTGAATATCTTTGCCTAGCCCCATCAAATTGTCGGTGACAGTTTCTTTCCAGCGAGAATAAGCATTGTCTACCTGATCAGCGTGGCGGATAAATTCCGAATTGGAAGTGATTGTAGAGACAACTTCGTCCTTGTCCACTACCGGGCGCAGATACCCCGGACGCAATGGCTGGAACAGGATTTCTTTCAAGGAGGGAAATACTGCCCAATATTCCGCCATACTGTCCACATCGGATTCCGGAATACCACCGTTTAGGTGAGCATTGATGTCCTGTAAATCTTCCGGCTCACTGCTGTCAATATAGCGCGGAATATTCAGGTTGTACTCGTTGGTGATTTTGATTTCCTCGTTGGGAACGAACCGGGCATACTTGGGGTCCGATTCATCCATTGTAAGGAAGGTGGTCACAATCTTGTGAATATCCTGTTCCCGCAGGCGGTTCTTGTTGCCGTCTTTTACAAAGCCTTTGCTGGCATCAATCATAAAAATGCCGGTACGTTCCGCAGCATCCTCTTTATCAAGCACCAGAATACAAGCAGGAATTCCTGTGCCGTAGAACAAGTTTGCAGGTAAGCCAATAATTCCCTTGATATAGCCTCGATCAATAATCCGTTTGCGGATATCTGCTTCAGCATTCCCACGGAACAATACACCGTGAGGCAGAATAATGGCCGCTTTACCAGTAGATTTTAGGGACTTCAGAACATGCAGCAACCAAGCATAGTCACCATTTTTCTCTGGCGGTACGCCCAACACAGCCTCACTGTACCGGCCATAGGAATCGGGAATAGTAATACCGTCCATCCAAGATTTATCCGAAAATGGCGGATTGACCACAATGTAGTTAAAGGTTTTCAGCAGTTCAGGGTTATTCTCATCTTTATACTGGGGGGCCGACAATGTGCTTTTGTTGCCCTTGATGATACCTGCACCTTTATTGTGGAGCACAAGATTCATACGCGCCAAACCGGCAGTGGAGTTGTCCTTTTCCTGACCATAGATTGTAATATCACATGGCGCTTCGTCGGCCGCACGAATCAGCAAAGAGCCGGAACCACAGGCTGGGTCATAGACCGTCATGCTGGGATCGGTAGCCTTATCGATACCGATCACCTTTGCCATGATACGGGAAACTTCACCCGGTGTGTAGAACTGGCCTTTGCTCTTGCCAGAATCCTGGGCAAATTTCCGCATCAAAAACTCATAGGCATCGCCCAGAATGTCGTCGCCACCAGCACGGTTATTGGTGAAATCCAGCTCCGGTTTCCGGAAAATTTCCACAAGACCAGAAAGTTTATCTACCGCTTCCTTATCTGTGCCTAGTTCCTCGCTGTTAAAGTCAGCAATGTCGATGATGCCCTTCAAGTCGTTAGCTTCTGCCAGCTTACCAATGATGACATTGATGCCTTCGCCAATATTTTTCTTATATTTTAGGGCAACAATATCGTCAAAGCTGCCTCCGTCTGGAACCTCAATATCCCAATTATCACTGCTCTTAAAGCGGTCGGACACATACTTTACAAATAGAAGTGTCAGGATGTAATCCTTATAACGAGCAGGTTCTACACCGCCTCGCAATTTATCGCACGCAGCCCAGATCTGACTATAAATTTCACTCTTTTTAATTGCCATTGATATCTTTCCATTTCATATTTATTATCTTCCTAAGTTCCCTCTTACTCTTCAGCCGGAACAGGAATGTACACCATTTTTAGGGGGATCATTTTTCGATACTTTACACTGAGCTGATCGTAATATTTCAAGACTAGGTCCACAAGTTCTGTGCCATTGATTCCCCGAATGATAGGGGTATTTTCCAGATATCTCTGCGCGTTTTTGGTATAGTTGGACAAGGTCACAAACAGACCATAATCACCCTCACGCATGGCACCTTTCAGGGACTGTATCATGTTTTCGCGGATGTCTCCGTCCTGGCTCTTTACCTGGACAACAATACGAGGTGGAAGTTCATCTTTATATGCAGTAATGTCAATTCCGCTGTCTCCGCCATGCGGTGACAGAATGGTACGGTAGCCCATAGCCTGCAACAGATTGGCAACAAACGGTTCCAGATCATATCCTTTCAAATTCTTACTCAGTTCCTTCAGGACAAAGTCACGCGTCGACTCAATAATTTCATCAGCCGTTTGTGCTACGGTCTCATCCGCATCTGCCTCGACTATACTTCCCTTAAAGTCTTCGTCTAACGCTTTCAAATACTCATCGGCATAATTCTTTATCTGGAAAAAAGTTAGAGCTGCCCCACTTCGTGCAAAGCCCCTTGCGAAAAGGCAGTACGAGGCAAAGATTTTAGCCATTTTACTCTGCGGCGATTGGGATACATTGCCGCAGTTGCATCATAAAAATAGGCGCTTACGATATATCCTATATTGATTTTGCGATCCACTTTTGAAGGAAACACAACATAGTCGCCTTCCCGCGCCTCATGCACAAAGCGATAGAGCATCCCTGAACATGTAGCGATAGAACCTTTCTTAGCGTTTGGATATACTTCCATATACTTTTCTTTGTAGACATCACGAGATGCTCCGATAACAGAAAGATCTCCCATTGCATCCCAACCAACCGCAATAAGATCTTGGCTCAGGAAGAGAGAATCGTTCATTGTATGAATTCCCCAAACAGTCGTGCTCGCCGCTTCCATTCCATTCACACTCCATTTCTAATCTAAAGCTATTTTGGTTAGTTTTCGTTTTCGAGAACTCAAATCCAACTTTCCTTTATAATCTCAAAAAGTAGCTCTTTTACTGTTCGTCCGGAACGAACTCAAGGATATCATCCACACCACAATTTAGCACACGGCAGATGCGTTCAATGCTCTCGATGGAGACATACTCATTTCGCTTTAAGCGTGTAATGATATTGGCGCTGAAGCCAGCTTTTTCCTTCAGTTGGGTATTGTTGATTTTTTTATCAATCATCAAATGAAAAAGGCGATCGTAACAAATTGCCATTTTTTCTTCCTCTCGACACAATAAGCCATAAATGATTAATCACATTTTATCACGTTTCCGTGAAATTCTCAACTCTGCATTTGGCAAGCACCCACACTCTAAAAAAGCGGTCAAAATCCAAGGCTATAAAAAAGTTGTATAGCTGTTTCGGAATCTGGCAAGCAATGCTTGTGGCTATCCATCGCCACAAACTGCTTGTTGAGGGCTATGCCCCCAAGCCCCCTTTGAACACAGAATGTATTCTGTGGCTGCGCGTTCTACGAACGCTTTTTTATAGTCTTTGTATGGTTTCCCGATAGAAATTGAAGAGGGTGGACTGATATGGCCCACCCTCTTTATTTATGCTATTTTGTGCTTCCGCGACGGTGGCAACGGTCGCAACGGTGATTTGAGGAGTCCTCACAGTATCGTTGCGACCGTCGCGACCGTTGCGCCTTACTCGATTACTGCCACTGCTGGCAGTTCTACCACCATGTAAGTCAGACGGATACGCCGTCCGGCATGCTTGGTTTTGTTCTCGTATCTTATATGATGTTCCTCCAGCAGACGGCCAGCATTGACATTCAGATGCTTGGTAAGTCGGTTGACCGCCATGTCTGTCTGCAGGAGTTGTGCCAGCTCGGTGGGGCTTCCCTCCCATTCCCGCTTCTCCGCCGAAACGATCTTTGCCACGGACTCCAGCACCGGGTCAGCGGGTTGTTTCCAAAGTTCATTCTCCATACGTTCCAAAGCCCAGACAAGATGTTCCTGATCTTTGCTCAGATACAGCCTCTGATCCGGCTGATCTCGGCCCACCACATCCAGTGTTGCCTTGCCATCGGTCCGCTTTTCTTTCTGCATAAGCAGTGCGCCATCCGCGCAACCCAGCAGGCCGGTCGTGCCAGAAATCATTTCAAAGGTATCCCCTGCCGGCTGCTTTCTGGTATGGTGAACGAGCAAAATGCAGACGCCGTGTTTGTCGGCAAATTGTTTCAGTTTACCGATCACTTCGTAGTCGCTGGAGTAGCTATAATTGTCGCCTGCCGTTTCCCGAACCTTTTGCAGCGTGTCCACTATGATAAGCCTGGTGTCGGGATGTTCCCGTACAAAGCCTTCCAACTGCCCATCCAGCCCGTTTCCGATCATCTTGGCGGTCGTTGCAAAATAGAGAGACTTGGTTCCTTCAACGCCAAACATACGATACATACGCTGCTGCAAACGGCTCTCGTCATCCTCCAGCGCCAGATAGAGGACACTTCCCTGCCGAACCCGGTATCCCCAAAGTTCTTTGCCGGTACTTACATGGTACGCCATCTGTGCCACCAGAAACGATTTGCCGATTTTAGGCGCCCCGGCAAGGATGTAAGCGCCCGGATAGAGCAGGTTTTCAATGATCGCCGCCTTCTTTTGGAAAACGCAATCCATCAGATCTTCCATCGTTACGGTGTGAAGATAGGACGGGTCCTGCATACGGTTCAGCTGGCGGAAAAATTCCTCATAGTCCTCTTCTTCGGGATTGTTTTTTGTTTGAGGTTCTGGTATAGTTGTATTGGTACTTTTATTGTGTGACTGCCCACCGTCTGCGCCAACAGATGATGTTTGGGCGGTCACTTTCTTTTGCTCATTTACCATAGGCAAAGTCCTCCTGCATTCCGTTCATGATGGTTGCGATCATCCGAATGGTGTCCAACAGTTCATCGTCCACATTCTTCCCTGCTTCAATCCTGCGCAGCTCGTTCAGTACGGCAGCCAGCTGGTCCCGCAGGGCTTTGTAGACCCTGGGGTTGCCCTGGACCACTACATCCCGGCAAAGCAGCCGACGGATGATATAGTCCTGCTTGGTCAGGCCGGTCAACTTGACAAGAGCTTCCAGGTGAAGATCTTCCTCTGCTGAAACCCGAAAGGCCACCGTCTTATTTCTCCAGCGGTTGTGGTTGTCATAGTTTTTCTTGGACATCTTCTTACTCTCCCTTCTCATTTTTCAGTGAATCCAGTTTATCGGCCATTTCCACCTGGCGAGTCGGAAACAGATGTGCATACCGATAGGTGATGTCGATACTTTCGTGCCCTACTCGTTCTGCGATGGCCAGGGCTGTAAATCCCATATCGATCAGCAGGCTGATATGGCTGTGCCCTTACGGTATAATAAAGACAAACGGAAAAACCCAGTGTTTTCAAGGGTTTCAGCGTTTGTCGTTGCCTATTCAATTCCTTTTCCAACCTTGATAGTCAACGAAAAATCTGTCGAATGATGGGAGGTGTTACCTAAAAGACAAAATTGAATATTACAGCAGCGGTGCGGTGTTTTACCGGACCGCTGTTTGTCAGGGCGTTTCATCTAATCTGATGGGCGCCCTTTTTTTGCGCCCATTTTCAGAAGGAGGAAATTCACATGGAACTTAACGAAGAAGAAAAAAGGCAGTTGTTTCAGGTTGACGGCGACTGCCAGGCCAAAGTGCTGGATGAACTGTATATGACAGCCCGTTTTACCCGTAACCCGGAGCAGCGTGATATGGTGCGGGGCCTCATGGCAAAGCTGCGGGTTCTGTCGGATGAACAGTGCATGGATCTGGTGAAGGACATCCAGAAGAACTACCACCTGCCTTACCCTCGCACTATGGGCGAGCGAATTGCATTGGCCCGGCAGCAATCCGGCGCTGAAAAACTGAAAGGCCATGACATTATGGCCCTGGAGCGGTTTGACCCGCAGGTACGCCACATGGTTGTCTTTGATGTGCTTTCTTTTGAATCCCCTGTCGGCTATAAAGGCGATAAGATGCGCCTGTTTCTTACGGATGAAGGGTATCAGAAAGCGTTGGAGAATCAGGAACGCGGCTTTATCAAGCTAAAGAATCATGCCAAGGTACACAATGGCTATTTGAATTACGACCATAAAGACAGAGATTTGTAGTTGCTGCTCAGTATAAAGACTTGCCAGGAAGGAGGATGTCAAATGGCAGTGTTCAGAGTTGAAAAGACAAAAGATTTTACGGTCATGTCCAATCACCATCTTCGGAATGTGTCGCTGTCTTTGAAGGCAAAGGGGCTGCTGTCGTTGATGTTGTCCTTGCCTGATAATTGGGACTATACGACTAAGGGGCTGGCCCATATCTGTAAAGATGGGGTGGATTCTATCAGCAGTGCGATCAAGGAGCTGGAAAAGCAAGGGTATCTTACCCGGCAGCGGCTCCGTGACGCGCATGGCAGACTGGGCGATATTGAGTATGTCATCCATGAGAAACCTGTGCTTCCTGATGAGCAGGACGCTATTCTGCCACCTAAACGGGAAAATCCAAGACAGGTAAATCCAAGACAGGTAAATCCTGTTTTGGGAAAACCTGAACAGGAAAAACCCGCCCAATTAAATATACAAGAATCAATTACTGAAAAATCAATTACGGATATATCAAATATCCATCCATCAATCTATCCGGCCTCTGGAGGAACGCCTGATGGTAACGCGGAGATGGATAGGGATAGGATTGATAGGATAGATACCTACCGGGAGATTATCAAAGAAAATATTGAATTTGAGGCTCTTGTCCAGCGGTATGGGTATGAGCGTGTGGACGAGCTGGTTGAGCTGATGCTGCAGACGGTCCTCTCGCAGCGGCCATATATCCGCATTGCCGGGGATGACTACCCCCGCGAGGTGGTAAAAAGCCGCTTCCTGAAAGTGAACTTCTCTCATGTGGAGTATGTGTTCGACTGCCTGGATAATAACACGACCAAGGTTCGGAATATCAAGTCCTATCTGCTGGCGGCTCTCTATAACGCCCCGGCTACCATGGACAGCTATTACCGGGCCGAAGTCAATCACGATCTTTACGGCTAAAGGGGGATGCATCTATGGGCAAAAGAAACGGACGCCCGGTATATGCTTCCAGGCGGGAGGAAAAGCGTCCTCAAACCGAAAAAATGTATTGCACGATGAAACCGGATTGTGCAGGCTGCCCTTTTCCTTCACATGGTTTTGTGTGCTGGAGTACGGACGGGAGCTGCCTGCGTACTCACATGAAAAAATTACAGAAAGGAGGCCGAGCGCCATGAAAATCCATGAAACGCTGAAATTATGCCGAAGTTAAGCCAGGAACAGATCGACCAGGCACGGGAAGTTGATCTGCTGGCTTATCTACTTTCTCACGAAAGCGGTGTGCTGAAACAGGAAGGCGCCAATTATCGTCATAATGAACATGACAGCCTGGTTTATGTGGCGAGTAAAAATTACTGGTACTGGAACAGCCGTGGACGAAAGATCAATGCCGTGGATTACCTCATGGAAATCCGCGGGTACAGCTTTGTGGAGGCTGTGGAACGGCTGATAGGCAGCGGAACCCCTGCTGTTTCTCATTATACAGCTTCCGGCAGCCGGGAACAGCGGAAACCGGTGGAGAAAAAGCCCTTCCGCCTCCCCAGGGGGAAACGCTGTGCCACCTTTGCTGTTTCTTATCTCCAACGCCGGGGAGTCCATTCGGACATCATCAGACGGTGTATGCAGTTGGGCCTATTCTATGAGTCCCGCTATAACAACGAGGCGGTTTGCGTTTTTGTTGGCCGGGATGATACCGGTACGGGCCGGTTTGCCTGCGTCCGCGGAATTGCAGGTGACTTGAAAAAGGACATCAGCGGCAGCAATAAGCAGTTTAGCTTCTGCTACCCGCCGGATCAGCCGGGCAGCCGCCATCTGGCGGTTTTTGAGGCTCCGATTGACGCCCTCTCCCATGCTACGCTTCAAAAGCTGGAGGGTTGGCAATGGAATGGCTACCGGCTTTCCCTGGGTGGGACCTCCCCTGTGGCCCTGGTCGCTTTCCTGGAGTGCCACCCGGAGATCACCCGTGTTGCCCTCTATTTGGATAATGACCTTGCGGGCCGGGTCAACGCCCGGAAAATCAAGACACTGCTGAAATCAGACCAGAGGTTTTCAAAAATCCGGGTGTCTGTCAATCCTCCCCGCAGCGGGAAAGACTACAATGAGAAATTACAGCGCACGCTTCAAGCGATCCGCGAAGAAAAACACGCCAGCCGCCAGAAACAGGCGGCTGTTTCAATTTAGGAGGAAACCCAATGAATAACGACAAATCCGCGATTCAGGTAATCGCCGGGGCTGCCCGCTGCCCGGAGTACAGCCCATCCATGGTTAAGGCTTTGATGAAAAAGCTGGAAACTAATGAAAAAGCTTTTGCTCTGCTGATGAATGTCACCCCTTCCACGGTGCGCCTCTGGACAACGGGCGCGGCCCGTCCCTGCAGCATGGCCCGGAGGCTGATGCAGATTTATGAATCCGGGCCGGAAATCGTAAGTAAGATTGCCGGGGAAAGCTGCCCGGAGAAAGGAGGACGCCAGACGAGTGAAGCGAAGGAACAAACAGCTTCTTGTGGAAAATGAGTATGTGAAGGAATTGCTGGCCGTCCTGAAAGAGAACCCTTCCCCAAGCGGCAAGGATTTTGCTGAAATGGTTGCCCATGTTGGCGAACTGGAAAGCCGGTTGGCCGAGGCCGTAGAGGAATTGAAAACTATGCGCCAGGAGCTCCAACAGGTGCAGAACCGCTCTCTGAAAGCAGTGCTTCAAAAGAGCTGTAAATCGCTGGAGGATAATATCTCCAATATGCGCCAAAAGCTGGCGGAGCTGAAAGATCACATTATCGAAGGCTGCCAGAAAGCTCTTTCGGCTTTCAAAGAGCGCGGCACTTCTGCCCTGGATGGCCTTTCCCGGTTTTTCCATGTCAAACCCATGCTGGAAGGGATCAGGAAAGCGATTGATAACAGTATTCGTATTGACGATAACGCTGTTTCCAAGATCCAGACCCTTTCCGCTGAATACCATCAGGCGGGCAGGCATTTGAAAAACATGGGCCGCGCCCTGGTGGGCAAAGAACCGGTGGCCGAGGTCAAAAGCCCCGGCAGGCTTTCTAAGGTGATTGCGGCTCCCTATAAAGCGGATCGTGCCTGCATGACCGCCGCCCAAAGGAGTATCGAAAAAGCCATTGACAGTGTAACCCGTTTGCAGGAATCCGCTGAACGCAGGCCCTCCGTTTTAAGGGCTATGCAGGAAAATGGCGAGAAGGTGCAGCCGCCAGCGAAAAAAGCTGTGCCTGCTGTAAGCAAAGCGGAACGGTAGGTATCATGGCAATGGGATTGCTTGACACCCTTGCTGACCGGCTGGATGTGTTCATTTCGGATCTGCGGCTTTGGTGTACGCTCCCCGCTTTCGGGATCGTGCTTGAAATGGATAACCATTTATATCCTATATCTGAATGGAACCGGGCGCTGGCCTATCTGTCTGGAAGGCCATGCGCTTTTTCTAATGTGCCGGAAGCAAAAAAATATATACTCTCGCTGATAAAGGAGGTGGAGTTAGATGGCGAAAGAAATCGTACATGAAGATTTCGGTGAAAAGATCGGCGGCGCCAAAAAGGACCTTTGGGCAGCCCGCGGCCTGTATGTGGATGACCTGTTGGGGATGAACGAGCGCGAGGCCGATAAGTATGTAAAAAAAGATAATGTCTGGAAAAAGCCGGATTATAATGCCTTAATCCAATCCGGCGTCCCGGTGGATATTCTGTACTTTCGGAAAGTTGTGCGTGACAGCCTGAACGCCTCCCCGCGTTATCTGCGTTCTGATGATACACCGGAGAAGCGCCTGGCGCGGCAGAAAGAGTACATTGCAACCGTCCGTCAGGTGCAGGAAGCTGTTGAAAAGGTTCAGACGGTCCAGGAGGCTATGGGCGTCTTTGAGTCTCTTATCATCGGCGGCGGGTACTGTGAGCGTATTTCTCACGGGATCGGCGGCGGGTATATCCGGGCCACCCCAAAGGGGCGGGATAATCCTGTAATCACCGATAAGCTGGTAAATGCCCTATATTTCCGTGGGACGCAGGACTTTGACCGGAAAATCGTTCGGGAGGCTGTAAAAAAGCAGTTTGGCGTTCCTGCCGAGCAAAAGATCCCCCGCGGGTACGATATTCGATTCAATGATGGCAAAAGGACCTACTCGAAAAATAATGACTGGCTTCCCGATACCTACTATGTCACGAAGGGCTATACGATCCTGAAAACGAATTTTGCCACCCGTGAGGAAGCTCTGAAATGGGTACAGGATCTTGCCAGGCAGCGCGGAGGCAGCGGAAAACAGCGATTTGTACCGCAGCAGCTTTCCCGCGTCCGGCGTACTGGCCCGGATTACCGCGGAAAGCGTGATGTGATCGGGCAGGATTATCTTGACGCCTTTGCTTTCCGGGGCGGCGAGTTTGGAAACTGGATGACGCAGAATGACCGGCGCGCTTCTCTGAATATGGGGTTTGACGCTCTTAAAGACCTGGCGGCTGTCCTGCAGATCAGTGAAAAGGATATTTCCTACCAGGGAACGCTCTCGATTGCCTTTGGTGCCCGCGGCAGCGGAAATGCCGCCGCCCACTATGAACCGCTGCGGAAGGTCATCAATCTTACCAAAATGCACGGAGCCGGTTCACTGGCCCATGAGTGGTGGCATGGTCTTGATGATTACCTGGGCGTGAAAATGGGAGCAAAGGGATTTCTTTCTGAACATTCTCACCTGTATGAGCCATTCAAAAAGCTGATTGAAACCATGAAATATAAGCCGGAAACACCGGAGCAGGCCGTGGCCCGGACAGAGGCGCAGGTGGAGCGTACCCGGAAAAATGCGGCAAGCTGGCTGGATTCGGCGGTACTCACCCCGCTTAAACGGGTGGCAAATGACGAGATGCACATGGAGGCTTATGCGGTCCTTCGGGAAGAATTTCTTTTAGGAGTCCCCGGCTCTGTGGAACAGTTAAACGGTTTCAAGAAATCTGTTACCGGGCGGGTGATCCCTAAGAGTGAGCGTGACAGACTGGAGATTTTCGAGCGTATGCTGTCCGGGATGCAGACACAGGAACCTCCGCAGATTGGCCGTGTAGAAACGGATTTCTATAAAAACTCTATCCGTATGGGTAAAGAGTGCGAAAAGGACGGCGGCTATTGGGAAAGCAATACGGAGATGACCGCCAGGGCTTTTGCCTGCTATATCAAAGATAAGCTGGCGCCTGAAATTTCGGATTACCTGGCGGGCCACGCCGACAGCGCCGCTACTTTTGCTACCGGCAAGGATGGAGAAATAGAAATTCTGAAAGCCTTCCCGGAGGGTGAGGAACGAAAAGCTATCAATGCGGTTTTTGATGAAGTTTTCGCGGACCTAAAGCGGGAGCATTTTCTCACCCATTCCGATCACCCGCAGACATTGGAGGAAACTCGGCCAGTGGCCGAACCTACGCCTTCTCGTATGGATTCCATGCCGGTTATCACGGATGTAGAACAGCTTTCCCTCTTTGGCGGGGAGAAGCCTTCTATTTTAGGACAGCTTGCCGCTACTAAAGAGCAGAGCAAAACGCCAGCAGCACCAAAACAAAATAAGACCCATGAGCCGGAACTTTGATGGAGGTGAAAGATTGGAAGAAAATAAGGATTACCGTGTTTATCGTTATGGGGATGACTTAAAACCCGGATATGAATTAAAAGTGGAACATAGTGTTTCTTGCGAAAATGTAGATATTTCTGCTTTGATCGCCATGGGCACGGAAAGTTTGGAAGCCATGCGCCAGGGAAGCATTGATGGTGAGCAAAAAGCCTATGAGATCGTTTTGGCCGCGGCAAAGCAATGGGAACAGCAGGCGGTGGCGACACAGACCATCAACCGGGCGCTGGAATATCTGCGGACCCCGGAGGTTGCTCATACCTCTAATCAGTGGCAATCAAAGGATAACTGGCGGGATAAAGAAGAAATCAGCAACCGTGTTTATAAGATGACTTGCAGCGTTTGGGAAGATACGAAATATGATCGGGAAACGAAACAGAGTGTGCCGGTTGCTTGGTATGTCACCTGGGATGTTTATGTAAATTCCCCTAAGAAGGGGTATGGAGAAAGAATTGCCGGGCAGAGTCAGAAACGCTATACAGATAAAAATGCTGCCATGAAGTATTTGGATGGCCGGAAGAAAGCCTATTCTCATTTGTTCACAGAGATTTCCCCTCCGATTCCAGATCAATACAAGCAGCATTTTACTGTACATGGCTCACTTTTGCCAGGATATACCGTGGAAGGACAGATGCCGGAAAAATCTGTAACTGCGCCCGGGCGTAATTCAGGTAAGCCAGAACGGGCTTCGGTTTTGGAAAAGCTCTCGGATGCAAAGAAACAGGAAAAAGCAGCGCCGCCAAAGGCGCAAGATAAGAAAAAGGAGGATATTCACAGATGAAGGTTTTAATGGTTGAACCGGGGGAGATCTTCCATGGAGTAGGCATTGGGCCAGGACTTCAGGAAGGAGGTCAAAGATGCTGACAGCGACACGCGGCCCGTATTTGCTGGTGGTCCAGCAGGACGATTCCCCATTCAATCCCCGTGAGGATGACAATTTTGGGAAAATGGTCTGCTTTCACCGGCAGTATAGTTTGGGCGACCATCATAATTACATAGATAAAGATGATTTTCTCCGGGATCTATATCTGAAAACCGTGGGTGATGATGAACGGGGCGCCCACCGCTATGAACGGGCGCTGGACCTGATGAATTACAAAATCAAAGCGCCTTTTGGTTCTCCCGACTATGAGCGTCAGGTGGATGAACGGCTAATGAAGGTGATCTCACAGAAGTATCTTATGCTGCCGCTGTATCTTTACGACCACAGCGGCATTACGATGAATACCACGGGCTTCTCCTGCCCCTGGGACAGCGGGCAGGTTGGATGGATCTATGCCTCCAAAGAAGATGCCCTCCGGGAGTTTGGCGGCAAATCCTTTACTGCTGCCACCCGGAAGAAAGCCGAGGATTGTATGCGCGGAGAGGTGGAATGTTACGATTCCTACCTTCGTGGTGAGGCTTACGGTTTTGAACTGTATAAAGACGGCGAGCTGGAGGATAGCTGCTGGGGTTTTATCGGCAGTAACGAGGAAGCCTTAAAAGGCATTGAGGATTACCTGCCTGACGAGTGCAGCGGCATGACCGGTGAGCTGGTGGAACGGGATTCTCCCCGTTCCATGTTAAAAATGTTTCTCGACCATGCCCGTGTGCAGGTAGCGCAGGCGGCCAAAGACTTTGAAAAAGCGCCCCGGCAGCAAGCCCTCCAAACGGAGGCCAGATGATTTTCTACCCATTATAAATGCGAAAGGAGGATGTGATTGCAGGAAGAACTTGAACGGAAATCCATATCCGTAACTGTCCAGGCCACAAAGCTGACGGGCCGTGTGATGAAGGCTGCTATTGCCGCTGCCTTGCGAAAAATTGAAAAAGAGCGCAATACCCCAAAAGTGGGCCGGAACAGTATGCGCCGCCTTACGGCACAGACGCCGGACGCCCATAAGATCGAGGTTGAGGAACGGATTCGCTCTTTTGAGCGGTATGCAAAGAAATATAAGGTCCGTTACCATGTGGAGAAGGATGTCAGTGTTTCCCCTCCTAAATGGACCGTGTACTTTAAGGCCAATCAAGCCGATGCTATCGAAGCCGCCTTCAAGAAATATACGCAAAAGACGGTAAAACGTGAAAACAGGCCGTCCCTTCTCTCCCAGTTATCGAAATTCAAAGAGATGGCAAGGAAGATGGCCCGCGATCCTGTAAAGAACAAGGAGCATGGAGGGCCGGAGCGATGAAGATGACGGATATTCTGAAAAAGTATGTGCTTCCGAACCTTCCTTATCTTATATTCCTTTGGTTCTTTGCCAAGGTTGGCGAAGCGGTGCGGCTGGCTCCCGGTGTTGACGCTTCCACAAAGCTGCTGGGGCTGGCGGATGGTTTTACTCTGGCCTTTCAGACTTCTATGCCCGGCGCGGCGGTTGACTGGCTGATCGGGCTGATTGGCGCCGCAGTGGTTCGCCTGGTGGTCTATGTGAAAGGTAAAAATGCCAAAAAGTACAGGAAGGATGTGGAATACGGGAGCGCCCGCTGGGGCACGAAAGCGGATATTGCTCCCTTTATGGACCCCAAGCCGGAAAATAACATCATTCTGACCCAGACGGAGGGGCTGATGATGTCCGGCAGGCCCAAAAATCCGGCTTATGCCCGGAATAAAAATGTCCTTGTCGTTGGAGGAAGCGGCAGTGGTGGACTGACAGGCAATGCTTGAAATGCGCGAATGGGCGTTGCTTTCGCCGCCTCGATCAATACCGGCTGCAGGTCGAGGGTATCAGTGCGGAAGAAACCTGGGAGGGTGTCGCGCCCTAATCAGAGTGGAAGGCTTGCCTGTAAAAAGGAAGTCACACGCAACGCATAGAGCCTGACCCTGTTTCGGCAGAATATAACGGCTCCACGAGTCCGCGCCGCCTGCCGGTCTTTGCTGGGCGAAAAGGTATGCTATGCCGGGCATGGACGCCATGCCGATGGAAATGGGCGAAAGCCCCGGAGGGATAGATAAAAAGCTATCCGGTAATCACGATCAGAAAACCCGCTTCTTCATCAAACCGAACTTGATGCAGCTCCATTCCTCCTATGTAGTGACAGACCCGAAGGGCACTGTCCTGGTGGAGTGCGGAAAGCTGCTGTCCCGCGGCGCTCCCAAGCTGGGCAAGGACGGCAAGCCCTTACGCAATAAGAAAGGCAAGATCGTTTATGAGCCGTATCAGATCAAGGTATTCAATACCATTAACTTTAAGAAAAGTATGCACTATAACCCTTTTGCGTATCTACATTCGGAGAAGGATATATTAAAATTGGTGACAGTTCTGATTGCCAATACGAAAGGGGAAGGAAAATCCGGGGATGATTTTTGGGTGAAGGCCGAGACGTTACTTTACACGGCTTTGATCGGCTACATCTATTATGAGGCTCCCAAGAATGAGCAGAACTTCTCCACTCTGATAGAAATGATAAATGCCATGGAGGTCCGGGAGGATGATGAATCGTTCAAAAATGCGGTTGACCTTCTCTTTGACGCTTTGGAGCAGAAAGACCCGGACCACTTCGCCCTCAGGCAATACAAGAAGTATAAACTGGCGGCAGGAAAAACCGCAAAATCTATTCTTATCTCCTGCGGTGCCAGGCTTGCGCCTTTTGATATTGCGGAAGTCCGGGAGATCACCATGTATGACGAACTGGAGCTGGATTTGGTCGGGGACCGGAAAACAGCCCTGTTTTTTATCATTTCCGATACGGATGCCACATTCAACTTCCTTGTCAGCATGGCTTATACCCAGCTTTTTAACTTGCTTTGTGAAAGGGCGGATGATAAATACGGAGGCCGGCTGCCGGTGCATGTGCGCTGTTTGATCGACGAGGCAGCGAACATTGGGCAGATCCCAAACCTCGAAAAACTCATGGCAACGATTCGGTCAAGAGAGATTTCAGCCTGCCTGGTGCTGCAGGCGCAGAGCCAGTTGAAAGCACTGTATAAGGATAACATGGACACCATCATCGGCAACTGTGATTCCAGCTTGTTCCTGGGCGGAAAGGAGGAAACTACCCTGAAAAGCTGGAGCGCCCTGCTGGGGAAAGAAACGATTGATATGTATAACACCAGCGTCACAAAGGGTACGCAGGAGTCCCACGGGCAGAATTTCCAAAAGCTGGGCAAAGATCTGATGTCCATGGATGAGCTTGCCGTGATGGACGGCGGGAAGTGTCTGCTGCAGGTGCGCGGCGTCCGGCCCTTCCTGTCCAGAAAGTACGATATTACAAAACATCCTAATTATAAGTACCTTTCGGATTTCAACCCGAAAAACACTTTCGATATAGAGAAATACCTGTCTACCCGCTTGCGGGTGAGGCCGGACGATCTGTTCCTCAACTATGAGATCAGCCCGTCCGAGCTTGCGGAAGAATCCGCAGACGATACCGAATAGGCCCGCCGATTTGCAAAATCCTTTTTCTTTTCGGCGGGCCTTGTTTTTTTATGCCCATTTCAAGGAGGTGCCTATTGGTAAGGAGCCGTGATTCTCCTAAATTTACTCACAATCCGCAGGATGTACGCCTGCGCTCGCCGCCCGCTGTTTGTTTTTTCTTCAAGCAGCGGGCGGCTTTTTTTGCGTTTCAGGCCAAAAACGGCCACAACACTATCATTTTTCATTTGATAAGGAGGTAATTACCCAATATGAGTTTTTTCACTTCTGCTATTGATACCCTGCAGATCTTGGTTGTTGCGCTGGGCGCCGGTTTGGGCGCGTGGGGCGTCATCAATCTTTTGGAAGGATATGGAAATGACAATCCCGGAGCTAAAAGCCAGGGTATGAAACAGCTCATGGCTGGCGGCGGTATCGCAGTGGTAGGGATGACACTGATTCCGCTTCTGTCGGGCTTGTTCTAATCGTCCATGGACTGGTTATTTGGCTGGATAACAGACTGGATAAAACAGGGCTTAATCGACGCCATCACAGGACAATTTACGGGAATCTTTGAATCGGTCAACAACCAAGTAACCGATGTGGCCGCACAGGTAGGCCAGACCCCCCAGGGCTGGAACAGCGGTGTTTTCAATATGATCCAGACGCTATCGGAAACGGTGGTGCTGCCCATTGCTGGCATAATCCTTACCTTTGTGCTGGTATATGAGTTGATCCAGATGATTCTTGAGAAAAACAACATGCACGAATTCGACACCTTCAACATTTTTAAGTGGGTGTTCAAGACCTTCGTTGCCACCTATCTGCTCACCAACTGCTTTACGATTGTGATGGCCGTATTCGATGTGGCGCAGACGGTGGTGGCGAACAGTGCGGGGATCATCAACGGAAATCTGGATGTGGCCGCGTCCATGGCCGACCTGGAAACACAGCTTCAAGCTATGGGGATCTGGGAGCTGGTCGGCCTTTGGCTGGAAACTAACATCATCAACCTGTGCATGTGGATTTTGTCTATCGTGATTTTCGTGATCGTTTACGGCAGGATGATAGAAATTTATTTGACCGTGAGCATTGCGCCGATTCCTTTTTCCACACTTGCCAACCGCGAATGGGGAGCGATGGGGACGAATTACCTGCGCTCCCTGTTCGCCCTTGGCTTCCAGGGATTCCTGATCCTGATCTGTGTTGCAATCTATGCGGTGCTGGTACAATCCATCCCATCTTCCAGCAGCGTACATGCCGCAATCTGGGGTACAGCAGGCTATACGGTGCTGCTGGCCTTTGCCCTGTTTAAGACAGGCTCATTATCAAAATCAATATTCAACGCACATTGATTGTGCTTATATCATTCAAATTTAAGGAGGATTTTCCATGAGCAATACGAATACTACTGCTTCCAATGCCGCACCGGAGAAAAACGATGCCATGCCTTTGAAGCTGGACGTCCGGGTGCGCCCGATCACCCCCAAAGAAAACCTGGTAGGCTTTGCGGCCATTACCATCAACGATTGCTTTGTGGTGGAAGGCTTGAAGGTCTGCGCCAGTGAGAAAGGGCTGTATGTCAACATGCCTTCCCAGCAGGACGGAAACGGGAACTGGAGGGACATCTGCAAGCCGATCACGGCAGATTTCCGAAAGCAGCTTAATGAGGCTGTTGCGGAGGGGTATGGCGCTGCCATTGAAAAAATGCAGGCCACTTTGGAAGCTGCCAGGGGGATGAATGACCGTCCTTCCCTCTCCGGGGCTTTGAAAGAGAACGCCGGTAAGGTGAAAAGCCAGCCGGTGAAGGCAGCCGCCTCTAAAGACGGCCCCTCCCGCTGATGCCGGAGGATAAAAAATACGGGATCATCTATGCGGACCCGCCGTGGCGGTACGATATGAAGCGGGGCCATGGAGTTGCGGAAAACCATTATCCCACGATGAGCATTGAGGAAATCTGTGCGCTTCCGGTTGCGGACCTTGCGGCCAAGGACAGCGCACTTTTTCTTTGGGGTACGTTTCCCCAGCTTAAAGAAGCGTTCCGCGTCATTGACGCCTGGGGATTTCAGTATAAAACGCTGGCCTTCCTGTGGCTGAAACAAAACCGCAAAGCTGATACCTGGTTTTATGGCATGGGGTTCTGGACACGCTCTAACGCGGAGGTGTGCCTTCTGGCTACCCGCGGCCATCCCAAACGGCAGAGCGCCGGAATCCACCAATTTGTCATTTCCCATATCGAGCAGCACAGCAAAAAGCCGGATATTGTGCGGGATAAGATCGTCAAGCTGATGGGCGACCAGCCCAGGATAGAGCTTTTTGCCCGCCAGAAAACGCCGGGTTGGGATGTATGGGGCAACGAAGTCGATTGCACGATCACCCTCCCGGCGGGAAAGGAGGAAATTTGAGTTTGGAACAGGAAGCGAAACGGATGCTGATGGAGCGTTTGGATGACTGCCTGAAAGTCCATGCGGATATGCTGGACAGCACGAATATCGGCAGTATCTATGAATTGCAGGATTTGGCGGCTCTGCACTACTATCTGAAAGTCGAGCATGAATTTACGCCTGCGGAGGTAGAGGCTCTGCTGTCGTTTCAGGACCCGTTGGAAGTTGCCCGCTGGTGCAAAGAGGAAAACACCCATGCCCACAGCTTTCCAATCTGCGAATTGCTGAATGAAATACGGGCTTATGAGCGGTTTGAACCGGCTCCAAAGCAGGATGAGTCCAGCCAGACCTTTGCCCGTTTCCGTGAGGCGTTGGCATCGGACTATTTCGGCTTTCGGGAACAGGCATTATCCTGGAGCCGGGAAAGGCTGTTCGATGCCGCGGGTGAGATTGCCGCACTGTCCGATACTTTCGGCGCCTTGCTTTCCAAGTACACGCCGGTCAAGGAAGAAATGGATTTCTTTTTGCAATTCACCCACCCGCTGCAAATCATCAGCCGGTATGGGCCATTTGAGGACATCGGGCAGGCTATGAAAACACTGTATGCGGAACGGGAAAATCTGATTGATGAAGCCTTTGAGCCTCCGGCTGAAAGATCTTCGCTGCGGGAGCGCCTACAGGCAGCTATCCGTGAGAGTTCCCGCATGGGTGTTCCTGATCCTGATAAAAAGCCGCCCCACGAGAAAGAGCGGTAAAGCAAAAAACAAGGATTGTTCCTGCCCTGTTTTTACGGCGGCAGGCGTTTGAAGGAAAGAAGGTGATTTTTTGCCCTATGTACCGGTTCCAAAAGATTTAACGAAGGTTAAGACCAAAGTTGCTTTTAATCTGACCAAAAGACAACTCATTTTTTTCAGCATTGCCGGGGCGGTTGGCCTGCCGGTGTATTTTCTCACCCGCACGGTGATCGGAAATACCGCTTCGGTGCTTTTGATGATCGGGCTGATGATGCCCTTTTTCTTTATGGCAATGTATGAGCGCGACGGCCAGCCAGCGGAGAAGATCTTGAAAAATATGATCCGGCACCGGCTGTGGCCGGAGACGCGCCCATATAAGACCCGGAACTTTTATAAAATCATGTCGAAGAAGGAGGAAATAAGTATTGCCAAAAACCAAACAGCAGGAAGCGCAGGAAAAGCGCCTGCAGGCAAACATCCAGCAGGCGCGAAAAAACCGGTCCGCAGTAAAAAAGGCCGGTAAGAAATCTGGGCCTCATGCGAAGCCGCCTGGCAAGGGCGGCTTTTTCAGTGGAGTAAAACGGGACGCGCCACAGACGGCCCAGCAGACGATCCCCTACCGGGAGATCTACAAGGACGGTATCTGCCGCGTCAATGATAAGCTATATACCAAGACCATTCAGTTTTTCGATATTAACTACCAGCTTGCCCAGGCGGATGACAAGGCGCAGATTTTCGAGAATTACTGTGATTTTCTCAATTACTTTGATTCCACCATCAGTGTTCAGCTCACCTTTATCAACCAGCGGGCCAATATGCAGGACTTTTCCAAGAGCATTGCCATCCCGCCTCAGGGGGACGAGTACGATGACATCCGGCGTGAGTATGCGGAAATGCTCAAAAATCAGCTTGAAAAAGGCAATAACGGCCTTGCCAAACGGAAGTATATCACTTTTGGCATTGAGGCGGACGACCTGCGTACCGCAAAAATGCGCCTGGAGCGTGTGGAAGCGGATGTGCTGAACAACTTTAAGACCCTGGGCGTCCAGGCGGCTTCTTTGAATGGGCTGGAACGGCTGGAGCTTCTGCACAGCCAGCTTCACCCCAGCGGGCAGGAGAAATTAAAGTTTTCCTGGAGCGACCTTGCCAAAACCGGCCTCTCTACAAAGGATTTTATCGCACCCACCAGCTTCACCTTCTCCAAAGACGGCAAGACTTTCCGCATTGGGGAGTATTCCGGCGCTGTCTCCTTCCTGCAGATTTTGGCGCCGGAGCTGACGGACCGGATGCTGGCAGAGTTTTTGGATCTGGACGATGCGGTGACGATCAACCTGCATATCCAGTCTATCGACCAGGCCCAGGCGATCCGCAATATCAAACGGAAAATGAGCGACTTGCAGAAAATGAAGATCGAGGAGCAGAAAAAGGCGGTGCGGGCCGGATATGATATGGACATCATTCCCACGGACCTTGCCACCTATGGGGAGGAAGCCCAAAATCTGCTTCAAGATCTGCAGTCCCGGAATGAGCGTATGTTTTTGGTAACGGTGCTGGTACAGAACATTGCCCCGAAAAGGCAAAAGCTGTTCAGCGACATTATGGCTGCCTCCGGCATTGCCCAGAAGTACAACTGCGCGCTGAAACGCCTGGACTACCAGCAGGAACAGGGCCTTATGTCCTCTCTGGCGCTGGGCCAGAACCAGATCGAGATCCAGCGGGGGCTCACCACCAGCAGCACCGCCATTTTCGTACCCTTTACCACCTGCGAATTGTTCCAGGATGGGCAGGCATTGTATTACGGTCTCAACGCCATTTCCTCAAACCTGATTATGGCGAACCGCAAGCTGCTGAAAAACCCCAACGGATTGTTTCTTGGTACGCCCGGATGCTTTGCCGGTGATACCCGGATTCTCCTGGCAGACGGCAGCGCCGCCTCCTTTGAGGAACTGCTGGCCCGCGGCGTGGAAGAAATCGAGGTCAAGACCTTTGATGACGAAACCGGCCAGGTTATCACTGCCATGGCGCGGGATATTCGTATTGAGAAATATGCGGATGTCTTAAAGCAGATCACATTGGAGGACGGCACCACTTTCCGCTGTACGGAAAGCCATCTCATTATGGATAACGCCGGGGAGTATATGCAGACGGTGGATGTGAAGGAAGGCCAGAAATTGAGCGGCGGCCATACCGCGGTGCGGGTATCGGTGCTGAAACTGCCGAAAAAAGTGCCGGTGTATGACCTTACCGTCCCCCGCTATATGAATTTCCTGCTGGAAAACGGGCTGGTCGTCCACAACAGCGGAAAATCATTCAGCGCGAAGCGTGAGATCGTCAACGTGTTCCTGTTGACGGATGATTCTATCATCATCGCAGACCCGGAAAATGAATATGGCCCGCTGGTAAAACGCTTTGGGAAACAGGGGCAGGTCATTGACCTTTCGCCCACTTCCTCCAACTATATCAATCCGCTGGACATCAACCTGGATTACAGCGATGACGAGAACCCCATTACATTAAAGAGCGATTTTGTCCTTTCTTTGTGTGATCTGATTATCGGCGGCAAGGATGGGCTTACCCCTATCGAGAAAACCATCATTGACCGCTGCACCCGCCTGGTCTACCGGGATTACCTGCAGGACCCCCGCCCGGAGAATATGCCAATCCTGGGCGACCTGTATGAATTGCTTCGCAAGCAGAGCGAGCCTGAGGCCCAGAATATCGCCACCGCCCTTGAAATCTATGTCAACGGCAGCTTAAATGTGTTTAATCATAGGAGCAACATCGACATGGACAGTCACCGTGTCTTGTGCTTCCAGCTTAAATCCTTGGGCAAAGCCCTGAAAGAGATCGGGCTTCTTATCATGCAGGACGCTGTGTGGAACCGCGTCACCGCCAACCGGGAGAAGCATAAAACGACCTGGTTCTATATTGATGAATTCCATCTCCTGCTCAAAGGCCAGACAGGTGCTTTTTCCGTTGAAATTTGGAAGCGTTTTAGAAAATGGGGCGGGATTCCGAGCGGCCTGACGCAAAATGTGAAGGACCTGCTGGCCTCTCGTGAAATCGAGAACATTTTTGAAAACTCGGATTTCATCTACATGCTGAACCAGGCCCAGGGCGACAGGCAGATTCTGGCGAAACAGCTTGGGATCAGCCCGACGCAGCTTTCCTATGTAACCCACAGCGGCCCCGGCGAGGGCCTTTTGTTTTTCGGAAACGTGATTATCCCCTTTGTCGATCACTTCCCGAAGGACACCAGCCTGTATCAGATCATGACAACCCGCCCGGAGGAAGTCGCGGAGGCTGGAACGTGATAATCTTCTTCACCGCCTGGCGTATGGGAGGTGATGCAGTTGCCAAGGGATGAAGAATTTAGAGCAAAGGAAAAGAAATTTCACAAGATGACCCGTGACGGGCTGGTGGAACGGGGCGCGGCCTCCGGCGAGGAAACCCGTATCAGTGGCCGGGAACAGGATTTTGATTTGCGGCAGGCAAGGGATTCTCCTGATTCTTTGGAGGACCTTTCGGCCAAAGCCCGCCATACCCGGCAGCAAAGGCCGAAAGACGGTGACGCCTCGCAGGCGGAGCCAGTGGAGGACGCGGATGCTTCCCCTCTGGAGGATTTGCAGCCGGAAACCCATGAGGACGCCCCACGAGAGGAACCGCGGGAGAAGTCCGGCAAACGGCATACCCGCTATCAGCAGAAGTTTTCCGAGTCCAGCAGCGCCAGTGAAGCGGCTACCGAGCAGCCCCGTACCTCGAAACTGCAATTTGCCGAGGATGAGCTGCCGCCGGATGCCCCCGGCAAAAAGCTGGTGAAGGCCCAGCAGAAGGCGGAACGGACTGCCCGGAAGCTGGAACAGGCCGAAGGCAATCTTCCGGCCAGGCGGAAGCTGCGGCTGGAGGTGGAGCCGGACGCTGCCACCGGCAACGCCAAACGGCGCTTAAAATTTGAAAAAGAGGTAATCTCCCAACAGGAACACATAAAAGGCGCCAAACCTCTGCGCCCGGTGAAAAAAGGCGCAAACGCGGCCATCGGATATGCCCACAAGAAGATCTATGAGAATGAGCATGAAAATGTGGGCATTGAGGCGGCCCACCGCACAGAGCTGGTGGCCGAGGGCGGGCTTCGCGCCCTGAACCACCGCCGGAAAACCGCGCCTTACCGCAAGGTGTCCCGGCTGCAGAAAAAGACGGTGAAAACCCGCGCAAGGGCGGCTTACCAGCAGGCCCTCCATGATAACCCGCAGTTACGGAGCAATGTGTTTTCCCGCATGTGGCAGAAATACCGCTTAAAAAGGGAATATGCCAAAGCTGCCCGGACCGCCCGGCGCACCGGGCAGGCTGCCGGGCAAACTGCCGCTGTCACGAAAAAAGCCGGTGGCGCTGTTGGTCGTTTTGCCAGCCGCCACCCGGCCCTCTGCCTGATGGCGGCGCTGTTGTTTCTGATCGTCGTTCTGATTTTTTCGCTCTTTTCTTCCTGTTCCAGTATGGGGACGGGCGGGATCGGCGCGATTGCGGCGTCCAGCTATACCGCGGAAGATCAGGACATCAACAATGCCGAGCTGGTTTATACGGAGTGGGAAACTGACCTGCAGATGCAGATTGACAATGCCGAAGCAGACCACCCCGGCTATGATGAATACCGCTACCATGTGGGCAATATCGGGCACAACCCCTTTGAGCTGATGGGATTCCTCACCGCGTCCTATCAAGCCTTTCAGTATGCGGATGTGGAGGCCGTGCTGCAGGAACTTTTTGCCGAGCAGTATTCCCTCGAATTTGTAGAGGAAGTGGAAACCCGCACCCGCACGGAAACCCGAACAGACCCCAGCACCGGCGAGACCTATGAGGTGGAAGTGACTTATGAATGGCGGATTCTCAATGTCAACCTGACGGCCAAGTCCTTTACCGATGTGATCGCCGCCCGCATGAACGCGGAACAGGCCCAGCTTTTTAACGTCCTGATGATGACGAAGGGCAACCGCCAGTATGTCTCCAACGTGTTTGGCGATACCAACTGGCTTCCGTATGTCACAAGCTACTATGGCTACCGCGTCCACCCCATCAGCGGAGAAAAGAACTATCATAAGGCGGTGGATATTGGGATGCCCCAGGGCACAGAGATTTTAGCCGGGCATGACGGCGTGGTAACGCAGGCCGGGGAAGCAGGCAGCTACGGGCTGATCGTGGTGCTGGAGGGCACCATGGAGGACGGCAAGACCCTAACCACAAAATACGCCCACTGCTCCGAACTGCTGGTATCTGCCGGGCAGGAAGTCAAACAGGGGGATGTCATTGCCAAAGTGGGCAGCACCGGTGATTCCACCGGCCCGCACCTTCACCTGGAGGTGTTGGTGGATGGGCAGTACCTTAATCCCCTGTATTTTGCCGATACCGGCGACCATACCGGGACAAACCTGATCCCCGGCAGCGCGGGCGGACCGGAGATCCCCGCATATCCCGGCGCTCCTATGGGCGATGGCGATTACGCGGCGCTGATTACGGAGGCGCAGAAACATCTCGGAAAGCCTTATGTGTTCGGCGCTTCGGGGCCAAACAGCTTTGATTGCAGCGGCTTTGTTTCCTATGTCCTCAATCAGAGCGGTGTTGCCAGTGTGGGACGCTCCACAGCCCAGGGGCTTTTTAACATGAGTACCCCTGTTTCCAGAGAAAACGCCCAGCCGGGAGATCTGATCTTCTTCACCGGCACCTACTCGGCGGGCACGCCTGTAACCCATGTAGGTATCTATATCGGCAACGGGCAGATGATCCATGCCGGGGACCCGGTACAGTATGCCAATATCAATACGTCCTACTGGACCGAACATTTTTACGCATTTGGGCGTATCTCAACCAATTAAAGATCGGAGGTAATAAATTGAATCCCAAAATTGACAAACTCGCAAGGGATATAGAAAAAACGGAAAAGAAAATCGCAGACCTGCAAAAAAAGCTGGAGCTTTTCAAAGAGGAAAAGACCCGGCTGGAGAACGAGGATTACGGCGATATTGGCCGTGATTTCCACCTCACCCCGAAGGAGCTGGCAGAATTTTTGAAAGCGCACAGGGCGGGCACCCTCACGATCCCGGAGGCTGCCCCGCCTGCGGGAGAACAGGAGGCCGGCCATGAAGAATAAAGTGAGGAATGTTTTGGCGGCGCTTGTGCTTTGCATGAGCGCCATTGCTTTGCCCGTCACCGCTTACGCTTCCACGGGCAGCGATACCACGCCGCCCACTCTTTCCGCTACATTAAATAACGACAAACTGGCGGTGGAGGCCAGCGATGATATGTCCGGCGTGGAGGCGGTGTATGTGGATGACACCCGTATCAACAGCCTTGTCAACGGCAAGGGGACCGTGGCCTTGAAGGATTACGCCGGGGACGGCAAGGAAGTGACGGTTTACGCGGTGGACTATTCCGGCAACCGCTCCAAAGAGGTAAAGCTGGATAACCCTTATTATGAGGAACCGGCGCAGACCCAGGCGGCTTCTTCTGCTACGCCCCAATCTTCCAGTGGGGCAACACAGGCTGCGCCGTCCCAAACGCCCGCGCTTTCTCCTTCATCAAACAATGCTTCTGGCAATTCGGAAAGCAGCCAGGCCGCCCAGACCCCTTCGGCCTCCCAGGAAGAAACAGAGGCTTCTTCTGAAAGCTCTGCTACGGAGGACGAAACGGAATCGGCTGTGCCGGAAGGGGCATTTACCCCGGAAGGCACCGGCACGGTCCTGGACTCAGCCACCGAGCAGGAAGATGATAAGCAGTTTTATACCATCACCACCGCGGACGGAAATGTGTTTTACCTTATCATTGACGGGAAGCGGGATTCGGAAAACGTCTACTTCCTGAATGGTGTTACGGAGGAAGATCTGCTGTCCCTGGCCCAGCAGGATAACGGCAGCGAAAGCGCCATTGAGGTTGTCACCTGTAACTGTACGGAAAAATGCGAGGCGGGCGCGGTGAATACCGATTGCCCGGTCTGCAAAAATGACCTGAACGGCTGCCTGGGGAAAGTGACGGAAGAACCGGCGCCGGAGGAAACCGAGCAGCCTCAAGCCGAGACGGAGAAATCCGGCAACAATACCGGCATGATTATCTTCCTGGTGATCGCTCTTGTAGCTGCTGGCGGGCTGGGTTATTACTTCAAGATCGTGCGTCCGAAACAGCAGGCGGCTATGGACGAGGACGAGTTCGAGGATGACGGTTACGGGGAAGATTATGAGCAGGATTTGGCGTACAGCGATGAGTCCTCTTATGACGAGGACGAAGAACCCACAAAGGACGGCAGATAACGCCGTCCTTTCCGTTTCCCAAACAAATTTTATGAAAGTGAGGATTATAGCTTGAATACAAAATCTATGCGCGGCCATGGCCTTTCCCGGCTTCTGGCCGGTTTTCTTTGTCTGCTGCTTTTGGTAGGGATCTTGCCTGTCAGCGCGTTTGCGGCTTCGGAAGGCCAGCAGGCCAGCTCCGCTTATGGCGATACGGTCATCAGCTCTGACGGCCAGCCCTATTATTCCCCTTCGGGTTATTACACGATGACCTACCATGATGACGGTTCCACTTCCTATTCGTATCACGGCGGGAATGTGGCCTACCGCCATTATGTGCTGAACACGGATGGCGGCGGCTTCCGCTGGGTGTACTGCATTGAGAGCGGCATCCGGTTCGGTGATTCGGACGATGGCTATTATTCCGAGCAGACGGATAACAGCCAGTATTTCAACCAGTTGCCGGAGGCTTCCCGGCGCGGGATCATGCTGGCCTCCCTGTATGGCTGGCAGCCTGGGGCTTCGCTCCCCATGGCCGGTATCAATGCCGACGACTGGTATATGGCGGCGCAGTGTATCATTTGGGAATACCAGCAGCAGCTCCGCAGCGACGCCACCAGCCGCCACGACAATGGAAGTGTCGCGGAAAACACCTTCTTCCGCATTGTGCAGGGACGGCCTGCCGAACAGGTCTATTACTGGATTCTGAACCAGATCGCTTCCCATTCCACCATTCCTTCTTTTGCCGGTGCTACTGCGGAAAGCGCCCCGGTGCATGAACTGAAATGGGATTCCAACGCAAAGGTTTATACCCTGACGCTGACCGATGCCAACAACTTAAATATCGACCTGGAGGCCCTTACTGCAAGCGGGATCTCCGTGACCCGCAGCGGCAACAGCTACACCTTTACCAGCAAGGAAATGCTGGAATCCCCGGTGGCGCTCCAATTCCGCAAAAATGTGCCTATCGGTGAGGCCATGCTGATCTGGGGGCGCGAGGGCTGGCAGACCATGATGACGGGCGCCAAAGACCCTGTTTCCTTCTATATGCAGATCAAGACGGAAACCTATGGCAAGGCAAAGATCGTAAAGACCAGCGAGGACGGCATTGTTGAGGGGATTCCCTTTACCATCAGCGGCAACGGTGTGGAGGAATCGGTTGTCACCGGCGCGGACGGCATGGTGTCCCTGGACCTTCTGCCCGGCACCTATCTTGTGACCGAGCAGCCCATTGACCGCTATGTAACGCCTGCTTCGCAGTATATCACCATTGAGAGCGGCCAGACCGCCAGCGTCCAGTTTTCCAACATTTTGAAGAAGTTCCGTGTGGAAGGCCACAAAGTGGATGCGGAAACCGGCGAGGCCCAGGGGGACGCTTCCCTTGCGGGGGCCGTCTATGGCCTGTATAAAGGCGGGGAGCTGGTAGATACCTTCACCACCGGGCCGGACGGCAGCTTTGTCACCGGTTACTATCCTTGCGGGGATGACTGGACCTTGCAGGAGATTTCCCCAAGCCCCGGCTACCTGCTGGATGAAACGGTGCATGAGGTGGGCGCTTCTCCTTCCCTTTATGAAATCGAGCTGAATACCACAGAAAATACGCTACCGGAAACGGTGATCCGCGGCAATATCCAGCTTGTGAAGCATACCGATGACCCGGACCCGGATGTATCGGACGAGGAACACAATGACGACGCCAATGCCGGTATGGTGGAAAAGCCGGAGGAAGGCGCTGTTTTTGAAGTTTATCTGACAAGCGCGGGCAGCTATGAAAATGCCACAGAAAGCGAGCGGGACATCCTGACAACGGATGCGGACGGCTTTGCCGCCTCCAAGGATATGCCCTATGGCCGCTATACCGTCCACCAGACCGCTGGCGAGGACGATAAAGCCTTTGTACCGGATTTCACAGTATTTATCAGCGAGAACGGAAAGACCTACTCCTATATCCTGAACAATGACGCCATTACTGCCAGGGTGCGTGTGGAAAAACGGGACGCGGAAACCGGGGAGATCATTCCTATGGCCGGTACGGGCTTCTGTATTAAGGACCTTACCACCGGCGAATTTATCAGCCAGGAAATCTACTATCCCAACCCTGAAACCATTGACGTATTTTACACTTCGGATGAAGGCTGGCTGATGCTGCCGGAGCCGCTGCCCGCCCATGCGTTTGAGCTTTATGAGGTGACAGCCCCGGAAGGGTACGTCCTTTCTGATGAGCCGGTGCCTTTCACAGTAGATGGTTCCGAGGCGGTTGTTACCGTCGTACAGTACAATCAGCCGCAGAAAGCCCAGCTCACCATCAGCAAATCCGGCGAGGTTTTTGCCAGCGTGCAGGAAAATGATGGCTTCTATCAGCCCGTTTATGAAGTGGTTGGTCTGCCCGGCGCCGTGTATGACCTGATTGCCGATGAAGATATTTATACCGGTGACGGCACGCTGCGGGTGGCAAAAGATACGGTAGTCGCTACCCTTACCACCGGGGAGGATGGGACGGCGGTCAGCGAACCGCAATACCTGGGCCGCTACCGTCTGGAGGAACGCCAGGCGCCGGAGGGCATGGTGCTGGATCCCACGCCGATTTATACCGAGCTTACCTATGCCGGTCAGGAAGTAGAGATTACCCAGACAGCCATCGGTCTTTATGATGAACGCCAGAAGGTAGAGATCGACCTTCTGAAATCCCTGGAAACAGACGAAACCTTTGACATTGGGCTTGGCGAGGAATACAAGGATATTTCCTTTGGCCTGTACGCTTCTGAGGATCTGACTGCCCTGGATGGCAGCGTGATTCCCGCAGGCGGGCTTCTGGAAGTCGTGGCGGTTGCGCCGGTAGAGGACGCGCCCGGCCAGTATTCGGCGGCCTTTGCCTCCGACCTGCCTTTTGGCAGCTTCTATGTCCAGGAGCGCACCACCAATGAGGCATTTTTGCTTTCCGATCAGCAGTACCCGGTAGTCTTTGCGTATGCCGGGCAGGAAACCGGCCTGGTTACGATTGCGGTCAATGACGGCGAGGCCATTTCCAACGAGATGATCCGCGGGCGTATTGACGGTGTGAAATACGGCGAGGACCCCGAAGGCGGTGAGGACCTTACCCTGGAGGGCGCGCTGATCGGCCTGTTCGCTCCCGGCACGGAAGAATTTACAGAAGAAAATGCCCTTCTTGTGACAACTTCCGGGGAAAACGGCGCCTTCTCCTTTGAGGATGTGCCTTTCGGCCATTGGATCATCAAGGAGATTGCCAGCCCTTCGGTCCTGTACTCCATCAGCCCGGAACAGCACCATATCTATATCGGCACCGATGGGCAGACCATTGAAATTGAGATCGACAATACCCTGATCCACGGTACGGTGCAGGTTATCAAGACCGAGGCTGTGGACGAATTGAAGTCTATCCAGGAGGACGGGGAAAACATTTCTGAAAATGAGGCTGGCGAGGCGGAAGAAAGCGCCGCTGATGATACCGGCGAGGACACTGCGGACAATCCATTCCTCCACCGGCTGCCCGGCGCTGTCTTTGAGCTTTATGAGGACACCAACGGCGATAAGGCGTTTGATGAAGGCGATGCCCTGATCGGGGAGCTGACGGAAACCGATGAGGGGTTCCATGAAATGAGCGGCCTCTTGGCAAAGGGCTATTTTGTCAAAGAGAAAACTGCCCCGGAAGGCCACAAGCTGGACCCCAATGCTTATTACTTTGAGATCACCACGGACGGGCAGGTTGTCGTTGTGGAAAATGGTGAGGCTGGCCGCGGATTTGTGAATGAGGCTTACCGCGGCAACCTGAAAATCACAAAAGATTCCAGCGATGGCCGCAAGGACGGCTTTGCCTTTGAGGTGAAAAGTGAGGATGGCACCTACTGCGAGACTTTCACAAGCCCGGAGGACGGTATCATCCTGATCGAAGGGCTGCGCGTGGGCAAATACACTGTGACCGAGGTTAAGAATAAGGCCAGCGAGGACTATATCATCCCGGATGGCGCCACGGTGGAGATCAAGGCCGATGAAACCGCCGAGGTGAGCTTCTTCAATGAAAAGCCGGAGGAAGAAACCCCGGAAACGCCTGATACGCCAGATACCCCGGATAACCCGACAACGCCTTCCAATCCTTCTAAGCCGGTCCCGCAGACAGGCGATGATTATAACCTGTATATTTGGATCGGCGTGCTGGGCGCGGCGGTGATCGGCAGCGGCGTTGCCCTTTTCCTGTGCGCTTACAAGAAAAAGGGCCAGAAGGCCAGCCCCGGACGCCGCAAAGCGGCAACGGGTGTGCTTCTGATCTGCATTGCCATGGCAGTGGGCAGCGGCTTTATGCTGGCGCGGGAGATCGGCCAGTACAAGGAAAGCGCCGATACCTATGCCGGGCTTTCGGAATATGTCACCCCGGCTGAAACAGACGGGGAAAATGGAACTGTGGAGGCGCCGGAGGAAACCGGCGCTTCCTCCATTTCTCTGCCCACGGTGGACTTTGAAAGCCTGCTGGCCCAGGGGCCGGATGTCAAGGCATGGCTGGAGCTTCCCGGCACGGTCATTCAGTACCCGGTGGCCCAGTGCGAGGATAACAGTTACTACCTGAAACACCTGTATGACGGTACGGCAAACAAGGTGGGCTGTCTGTTCATCGACTATGAAAACGCGGAGGATTTTTCCGACAACAACACGATCATCTATGGGCACAACATGCGGGACGGCTCCATGTTCTCCACGCTGGTGGAATACAAAGCGCAGGCTTACTATGACGAACACCCGGAAATGTACCTGGTAACGCCGGAGGGCGGCTATGTGGTCGAGGTGTTTTCCGCATTTGTGGCAAGCCCGGAGGAATCCGGCAGCGAAACTTCTCCCTGGGCGCTGGAATGGAAAGACAGCGGCGCTTATACGACCTGGCTTTCCGCAATGCAGGAGCGTTCTGTGATCGAAACGGGCGTTTCCGTCACTTCCAGCGACAAGGTGCTGACCCTTTCCACCTGTACCAATGGCGGCGCTGACCGCTTTATCGTCATGGGCAGGCTGGTAGCTGTAACTGAATAACAGATTTTAAGAAGATGGCGCGGGATGCCGGCTGCTCCCGCGCCCATCTCTATATATGGAGGATTTGCAATGGTAAATAACATTGTTCCCATTCCCGGATATGTCCATCTCTACCGCTCCATGCTGCGGTTTTACGATATGCCCAGCGCGGAGCTGAAAGAAATGCTCTACCTTCTGAATACCGCCAACCTGGACAGCTACGGCTTCCACCACCCGGAGGCGCATGTGGTCGAGAGCGGCCCGGTGGCCTTCTGCGGCTGGCTGGATCAACGGTATGCCCGCCCTTACCGGACGGAGGTGCAGCTTTATAAATCCCTGCTGGCCCTGAAACGGAGCATTGACCGGGATTGTATTGTCACTTCCCAGCGGGAGGCCCTTCAAATGCTCCGGTGCGTGATCTCCAACCTGGAATACCGGTTCTATAAAGCCTACAACATGGAATTTGAGGATAAGCGAACGGTGTATTCCGAGTGCGCCTTCCGGCTGATCCCGCGGGAGGACGAACCCAGCGTGTGCCTGATGCACGATTGGGTGTACCTGCCTACGGCGTAAAATATGTGATCTGCTTCTTTTTTCTAACCATCAATCTAACCACCCGTTAACAATGATGGTTAGATTGGTTAGAATAGCCACTTGAATTGTGGCAAATATTCCGGCTAAACCAAAATCACAATTTAGTTTAGCCAGAGATACCATTGGCAATGAGGAAAAGCGCACGGTTTATTCTAAGTGCGCCTTCTGACTGACCCGTGGGAGGACAAAACCAGTGTGCGCCTGATGTACGATTAGATTTATCTGCCGAGCGCATAAAACACAACGAATACCGTATTGAATCCGTTGAATGATATTTGTGATTTGTCCCGAATGTTATTTATTATTCGGGACAAATCAACAGCACGCAATTTCGATATGGTTCTTATGGTGTTATTTATCGGTTCAATCGTGTCACTGCCTGGTTAGAAAACTGAATAGAAACGATTGGATATGACAATATTATAAGCGAAAAGGCACATTTTCTGTGTTAAAAGGCTGCTACAATGCACCCGTTTTCGTGAATCCCATAAAAGTATCGGTTCATAATCGGTTCACAATCGGTTCAGTCTCATTGACACGATTGAACCGATTTGCTATAATAGGAGCGGTAATAAGAATGAAGGAGATGGCAGTATGCTTTTTCGGGAAAGTGAGACCATAGAACTGAAAGAAGTTGTTGTGGACGAAATCAAAAAAGAAATCATTGCTTTTGCTAACTGTGACGGCGGAAAACTGTATATTGGCGTCCAGGATGACGGCACGGTAGTCGGAGTGGATGACCCGGACAGTGTATCTTTGCAAATCAGCAATATGGTACGGGATGCCATCAAGCCGGATGTAACAATGTTCGTGCATTACAAGACTATTGAAGAAAATGGAAAAGAAATTGTTGCTGTGGATATTCAGCGAGGAACAGACCGGCCTTATTATCTTGCAAAAAAGGGGATGCGTCCAGAAGGCGTATATGTCAGGCAGGGTTATTCCTCGGTTCCGGCCACCGATACGGCAATCCGCCGTATGATTAAAGAAACGGATGGGGACCGCTTTGAAGCCATGCGCTCTCTGAACCAGGAACTCACATTTGAAGCTGCAAAAAAAGAATTTGATCTTCGGAATGTAGAATTTGGCCCGCAGCAAATGCGTACTTTGAAGCTGGTCGATCAGGATAACCTTTATAGCAATTTAGGGCTGCTTCTGTCCGACCAATGCGTCCATACGATTAAGGTTGCCGTTTTCCAGGGGACAGACCAAACGGTATTTAAGGACCGCCGGGAATTTAGCGGGTCGCTGCTGCACCAGATGAACGAAGTGTATGATTTTATTGACTTCCGCAATCAGACCCGTGCAACCATAGAGAAACTGCTAAGGATTGATGTCCGGGATTACCCTGAAATCGCTGTCAGGGAAGCATTGCTGAATCTGCTGGTCCACCGGGATTATTCCTTTAGTGCCAGCGCACTTATCAGTATTTACGCGGACAGGATTGAATTTGTGTCCATTGGCGGATTGATGCCGGGAATTGACCTGGAAGATATTATGGTAGGTATTTCCGTATGCCGAAACCAGGATCTTGCGAATGTGTTTTATCGTTTACATTTGATTGAGGCTTATGGTACCGGAATGGGAAAAATTATGAAAGCATACGAAGGCATGGCGGAAAAGCCCGTGATTGAAACCACAAAAAATGCCTTTAAGATCATACTGCCGAATATTAACGCCAAATATGAAAAAGGCACTGAATCTGTGCTTCCAGCAGAGCCACCCGCGAATACTCCTGTTGTCGCACCATTAAGTGACGGAGAAGAAAAAGTGTTGGAATATGCCCGGACACATGGTGCTGTTACAAGAAATGAAGTCATGGGATTGCTCGAAGTGAGTATCTCCACCGCTGCCAGAGTCCTGAAAAAGCTGGTAAAAAGCAATCTGCTAAAGCAGAATGGAAAAGGCAGAAGCACCAACTATACCATTATAAATAAATAAACGATATGCCTCACAGCCGATTGGAAAAATCCAGTCGGCTGTTTTCAGTTAGGAGGGATGCTATATTACCCAAACGGAAGTTAACGCCGTATTTGACGAGCAGGTGAAGCTCTGTGCCGACACGCTGCAGAAGAAAACCAAGGAATATACTGGAGATGATACGGACCGGCTGGGAGCATTTAAGTCGGCTGCGGCTTTGCAGCACGCAACGCCCCAGCGGGCACTCGCCGGTATGATGGCAAAGCACATCATCTCCATTTATGATATGTGCTTTACGGACCGAAAAACTTTTGAGCTGGCTGTCTGGGAGGAAAAGATCACCGACAGCCTTAACTATCTGTTTTTACTAAAAGCTGTGATAAAGGAGGAATTGGAACATCAATCAGATTGAAACTAAAATTTTGAACTGCACCGCAGTACAGGAAGCCGAAAAAAACATGGTGTTTGCGGCAAGACTTACCCAGCGGGGTCATGCGATTCATTCCATGGATGATCTTCTGGCCCTTTATGAGAAAGCCTATACTGCCGATACGGTCAAACGAATCGCCTCTCTGCCGCACCCTGCCGTACAGAAGTTTTCGGTTATCACGGTGGCGGTTGTGGGAGCCAGCAGGCGTTTCCTGGCACAGATCACCCGGCACCAAAATGAGGTCAAGTTTATCAGCGCCTCTTTGCAGTACAGCAATTATGCGGGGCAGGCCGATTTTGTGGTGCCTTATGAGATCCTGACGGCAAGCCAGTGGGTGCATGACTTCTACCTGAAAAAGTGCCGGGCTGCCATGGAGCATTATGCGGATATAGGCGCCTGCGGGATTTCCAGGGATACCGCAGGGTATCTTGCCCCGCAGAGCCTTCGCAATGTGCTGGTTATCAGCGCCACGCCTTATCAGTGGAAGCACATGATCGGCCAGCGGACTTGCCGCCGCAATACGGATGAAACACGCTTTGTCCTGCTGAAAATATGGGTGGAACTGTATGCGCTGGACCCGGAACTGTTCAGCCCGGAGCTTACCGGCCCCTTCTGCCAGCGGGAGGGCTGCCGGGAAAAAGATATGTCCTGCGGCTGCCCGTGCGAAAAAGGGGCGTTGCCTCTTGCCCTGCTGCGCCAGGACTATCCCGCAGCATTGGAAGGAGGCGGCCAGTGAAAATCAAGATCATTGATTTTGGGCTGCCGGAGAACCACCGTCCCCTCCGTTCCCACGCCAATGACGCCGGGGCGGATGTCTATATGCCCTTTGACTGTACTCTGGAGCCTGGCGGGATTGCTAAAATTCCGCTGGGCTTTGGCCTGGAGGTGCCGGACGGTTATGCCGCCTATGTGTTTCCCAGGAGCAGCCTGGCTGCAAAAGGGGTGGTCTGCGAGCTGCCCCCTGTGGATTCCGGCTACCGGGGCGAGATCCACGCCATTGTCAGCAATGTGGGAAATGAGGCCCGGACGCTTCCGAAAGATTCCAGGATCGGGCAGCTTATCATCATGCCTGTGGTGATTGCGGATTTCGTGAATGACCTGGGCGGAAAACGCGGCGCGGGCGCTTTTGGCAGCACGGGAAAATAACTTTTTGGCTTAATGTAAACATTTTTGGTGAGTAACTTAAAGACAAAGCGTAGATACTATACAGATGTAACTAATCTTATATAATATTGGTTATATCCGGGAGCAAAATACGATTTCAAGTTGTTTTATACCTTGTAATCTTGAAGCCTAAAATAGAAAGTGGCCAGCCTCCCTTATATGTGACTGACCACTTCTATTTTTTGCTATTCAGTTCTTTCATAATACCGAGGATGTAGGACATCGCTTTGGAATCCAGCTTCTTTGCCTCTGCGATAAATTCGTTTAAGGCGGTAGGATTCGGATTGCCTTCATCGAAGAATTCCTGCGGTGTCACGCCCAGGTATTCGCAGATATAAAAGAAGGACTGCATAGAAGGAAGCGTTTTCTTATTCTCCACGTTGTTGATATAATTGTTGGCCTGCCCAAGCGACAGCGACATATCCCGTGCGGAAACACCCTTCTGCATCCTCAATTTTGCCAGCCTTTCCGGGACAAAATCTTCGTACACCATAGTCACCTCCCATTCTATAATAGATTGTACCTTACAGGCTGGCTCTATTCGCTAAATGAAAAGGGGTATTTGAGTTGACACGCTAAATATAACCTATTAAAATAAGAGGTATGGTAGTTTTCAACTATCATCTGAAAGGGAGGATGCAACATGAAAGAAAAAGTATGCGGAGTAACCGGACACCGGGAAATTCCCGCTGAATATATGGAGCAGGCAGAGCAAGGTCTGCGGCGCGAAATCGAAAAAGCTATTGCGGACGGCTATACCTATTTCATTTCCGGCTTTGCTGACGGTGCAGATCAGCTATTTGCCGGGATTGTTCTGGAAAAGGCCAAAGAAAATCCGGCGCTGCGCCTGGAGGCGGCGATTCCGTACCGCAACCGCTATAAGCGGCTGATGGAGGACGAGCGGACCAGGGCAATGCTTGAGGCATGTGCAAAGGTGGAAATTGTAAGCGAGGAATGGGCTTCCAATGTCTACATGAAGCGCAACCGCTATATGGTAGACCAGGCGGACCGGGTGATCGCTGTCTATGATGGACGGGAAAACGGTGGCACGGTGTCCACAATCCGCATGGTCCATGCCCAGAAAAAAGAAATGCGGGAGGTCCCTGTGGGGCCGTATCTTCCTGAAAGCATGATAAATCTTGGATATTTCAGGAACGCCTCGGGTAGATAAGAATTTGCCAGTGTGGTAAAATAAGAAATATAAGTGGACAAATTGGAATTTTTGTAGGAGGTGTCGTAATGAAAATAGAGATTGGGAAAGATTTTCCGCAGTATTTCAAACCCTCATATCCAGAAGAATTTGAATTGTTTTCACATTTTGAAGTAACCGCAGGAATACCAACGGTTTTATTTGCAATTACCACATGGAAAGAAAACGGGAAACCGAATATCTGTTTTCATTCGTGGAGTTGTTTTCATGGAGATAAAACTGCTTTCTTTGCTGTGATGGGAAATCTATATCAGCACACTCATACTTATGCCAACATTAAAAGGGAAAAATGCTTTTGTATTAACTTTTTGCCAATAAGCTATTATGATAACTTGGTAGACACAATCAATCACAATGATATTGAAACGGATGAGTTTGAAGTAGGACATTTTAATCTTTCCAATGCTAAGACAATTCATGCACCAGTTATCCAAGAGGCTTTTATTAACATGGAATGTACTTTAAAAACGGCACAGGATTTAAGCGGAGCCGGAATTACGGCTATGGTTATCGGACAAGTGCAACATATTTCTGTTGATAAGAAATACGCACAAGGCTATGAAAGACGGTATGGAAAAGACGGTTTTATGATGTTAGTACCTGCACCGCAAGACCTTGTTACTGGTGAACCAAATCAATCTGCGATTGCTACTATAAATATCGAAAAATATGATTGATAAATCCTAATTTGTCAACCAAAACTAAATACTATGAATTTACGCCGCAGATCCTTTCTGCGGCGTTTTGCTATATAACCCTGGCGCAAAGGTGTTCTTATCCCTTTGCGCTTTTTTCATATTCAGAATTCAAAGGAGGTGCGGCACATGTGGGGCGCAGTATCACATTTTCTGTCTTTCACGCTTGGCACAATCGCAGGCGTAACTTTGATGTGTCTGCTGCAGGCCGGAAGGCAGGCAGACGAGCAGTTTACAAAATTCTTTGATAAAGAGGGAGGTTCGGACGAATGAAACTTGTGGTAGCCGAAAAGCCCAGCGTGGCCCAATCTTTGGCCGCGGTGCTGGGAGCAAAGGAGAAAAAGGACGGGTATCTGGAAGGCGGCGGCTGGCTGGTGTCCTGGTGCGTGGGCCATCTGGTGGAGCTGGCCCAGCCGGAAGCCTATGGGGAGCAGTACGCCAAATGGCGGTATGCGGATCTGCCTATCCTTCCCGCCCATTGGAAATATGATGTGGCAAGGGATAAGAAAAAGCAGCTTGGCGTCCTGCGCCGTTTGATGGAGGATAAACGTGTGGACGCCGTGGTGTGCGCTACCGATGCCGGCCGGGAAGGGGAACTGATCTTCCGGCTGGTCTATCAGCAGGCCGGGTGCAGTAAACCCATCCTCCGGCTTTGGATCAGCTCTATGGAGGACGCCGCTATCCGTGATGGATTTGAACACCTGCGGCCCGGCGCCGATTATGACCTGCTTTACCAGGCGGCGCTCTGCCGGGCAGGTGCGGACTGGCTTGTGGGAATTAACGCCACCCGCCTTTTCTCTGTCCTGTATGGCGATACCTTGAATGTGGGCCGTGTAATGACGCCGACACTGGCGCTGATCGTCCAGCGGGAAGATGCGATCCGCTCTTTCCAAAGCAAACCTTTCTATGTGCCGGAACTCACCTGCGGAGGGTTTACCGCTGCCGGGGAGAAGCTGGAGGACAAAGCGGCTGCGGAGGCAATACAGACAGTTTGTGATGGAAAGCCTGCCGTTGTCTGCAAAGTGGAGCGGCAGAAAAAGACTGTCCAGCCGCCCCGCCTTTACGATTTGACTACCTTGCAACGGGCGTGCAACCGCTTGTATGGCTTTACTGCCCAACAGACCCTTGATTATTTACAAAGCCTGTATGAGAAAAAGTTGGCGACCTATCCGAGAACAGACAGCCAGTATATCACAGCGGATATGCAGGCAACGGTTGGCTCTCTGGCTCTGTGGCTTTGGCAGAATATGCCTTTTGGCAAGGACAGCACCACGGCGCCGGAGCTGGAAGGGATCATTGATGACAGCAAGGTAACGGACCACCACGCCATTCTCCCCACAGTGGAGATGGCCCGCACTGATTTGTCCTCTTTGCCTGCCGGTGAGCGGGATGTCCTGCTGCTCCTTGCCTGCCGCCTTCTCTGCGCTACCGCACAGCCCCACCGCTTTGAGGCAGTGCTGGCAGTTTTGGAGTCCGAGGGCCATACATTTACCGCCAAAGGGAAAACGATTCTGCATGAGGGATGGAAAGGCATTGAACATGCTTTCCGTGCCAGCCTGAAACAAAAACAGCCGGAGGACGGCGACGAAAATACGTCCCGTCTGCCGGAGCTGAAAGAAGGACAGAGATTTGAAAAGGCTGCCGCCACGATTCGGGAAGGCAAAACCAACCCGCCCAAGCACTACACCGAAGATTCTTTGCTTGCGGCTATGGAGACAGCCGGTACGGAGGATATGCCGGAGGACGCCGAGCGGAAAGGACTGGGCACTTCGGCCACCCGTGCCGCCACACTGGAAAAGCTGGTGTCCACGGGATTTGTCCAGCGGAAAAAGAAACAGCTTTTGCCTACGGATAAGGGCGTCAACCTGATTGCTGTCCTGCCCGATGTGATAAAATTCCCGGCGCTCACGGCAGAATGGGAGTCCATGCTGAAACAGGTGGAACGCGGAGAAATGACGGCTGACGCTTTTATGGAAGGGATTGCCGGTTTGATCCGTGACCTAATCCGACAAAACACCGCCCCTGATCCTGCCTATTCCTCTTTGTTCGGAAGCAAAAATGCAGCCAATCGGGAAGCTGTCGGCACCTGTCCCCGGTGCGGCGGCGCTGTCTATGAGGGGAAGAAAGGCTTCTTCTGTGAAAATGGAGCCTGCGCCTTTGCTCTCTGGAAAGAAAACCGGTTCTTTTCCAGTAAAAAGAAAACCTTAACAAAAACCGTTGCCGCGGCGCTCTTAAAGGAGGGCCGCGTTTCCATGTCCGGACTTTTCAGTGAGAAAACCGGCAAAACCTATGACGCCGTGGTGGTGCTGGATGATACAGGCGAAAAGTATGTGAATTATAAGCTGGAATTTCCGCAGCAGCGGGGACGGAAGAAATGACCGGCCCGCCGCGGGAGCTGACCCGCTCCGAGCGTGCAGCGATCCGAAGGCTGGTAACAGGCTTATGCGCCAACTATGACGAGCGGGAAAAGCTCTGCCTTCCCCTGGACTGCTCTTGCTATATGCTTCATAAATGGTGGACCGGCTGCCTTTGCCGGTATTTTGAGCGGTCTGTGCTGCCGGTTGAACCGGCGCTGGAAGCAGTTCTGACGGGAAACGATACTTCCCAACGCCAGAAAAAATGCCCGGTATGCGGGAAGCTGTATCTTCCCACCACCAGCCAGGCATATTGCTCTGATGCCTGCCGGATCTGGGCCAGACGGGACGCGGATAAAAAGCGCAAGCGCCGGATTCGCCAGCACAAGGGATGATATGTCTGCAACTTAGCCTTTTGGGGGCTTGATTTATAAGGCTTTCCGGCCATGCTTTTATAGGCGGCAAGAGATTTATACTCTGCCCCTCAATAGGAAGGTTAAGTTGCGGACAAAAGGTAAATGCAACTGGCCGAAAATCAACTTTTAGGAGGGATGTGTATTTGAAGATTGCGCGTGTATTTCCACGCCGTACAAAAGCAACGCCGGATGATCCTCTGGCATTTACCGGACCGCCGCCAAAGGGCGGCCTGCCGGATATGGAAGAAGTGCATGTTTCTGTGGCCTTTACCTATGACATGGAGAAGGCGTGCCAGCTTGCCGAACAGTGGATGAAGCTGGGAGTTCCTGTCCACATGGGCGGCCCCGCCTTCAATATGCCTGGCGATGACTTCGTGCCGGGGATGTATCTGAAAAAGGGCTATGTTATCACTTCAAGGGGCTGTCCCAACCGCTGCTGGTTCTGTTCCGTCCCCCGGCGGGAAGGCGGAAGGCTTCGGGAGCTGCCGATCACCGAAGGAAATATTGTGCTGGATGATAACCTTCTGGCCTGCTCCCGGCAACATATTGAAGCGGTATTTGAAATGCTGGGCAGACAGAAAGATCGTCCAATCTTTACGGGCGGGCTGGAGGCCCGCCTTCTTCGTCCCTGGCATGTGGATCTCCTGCGGGAATCCAGGACACAGCGCATGTATTTTGCCTATGATACCCCGGATGACTATGAGCCGCTTGTGGAGGCCGGACGACTTTTGCAGGCTGGAGGGTTTGAGAGAAAATCGCATAAAGCCTGCTGTTATGTCCTGATCGGCTATCGGGGCGATACCATGGAGGCGGCAGAAAAGCGCCTGCGGGATGCCTGGAAAGCCGGGTTTATTCCCTATGCCATGCTCTACCGGGATGAAAAAGGCATTGTAGACAGTGAATGGAGAAAATTTCAGCGGCTTTGGGTCCGTCCAGCCATTGTAATGAGCCAACTGAAAGAAACTGACGGGAGGTGATGATACGGAGAAGCAGAAACTTGAAGTCGTGCCGATAGTCCCCGCAATGATGAAGCTGGATGTGACGGTGCAGGCTTTTGATATGCAGGATATTTCAAACCGGCGATTTATGTATAATCCCAAGACCGGTATTCTGGTTTTGGGCCAGCAGTACGGGAAAACAAGAGGGTTGCCCGGCAGCCATGCCGATGATCTGGCCCAAGCCGGAATCAGAAGTGGCTTTGATGATTTTGTGCGCGGTTGGGTGGGTACTGGAAAGAGCTACCCCGCGGGAGTCATTCATTTTGCCCCGAATGTGGACGCCCAAAACATTTTTCTGTTCAATCGGGCGTTTGACACATTAGAAATGTTTCAGCGCAACGGCGCGCTTCCCGATACAGTGGTCCGGGGATTTGGCAGACAGTGGGAACAGGCGCTTTACGAAGCCCTTTCCCTGACGCATAACAAGACGATTTCAAATCAGGAGGAATCTATGGAAATTCAGAATATCACGGTGGAAGATCTTCGCCGTATGGAGGATAAAGAAGGGCTTATCCTGCAGGGATGCGGCGGTGAGCCTGGCGAGTGGGTCAAAGGGATCAATGACCTGCTGACACAGGATGGGATTCTTTTAGAGGGAACCACTTTTACCCATGTGAGCGTTTTCCAAAATGAGGGCCTTACCTGTCTGCTGTTCCCTTTTGAGGATGTCAAGCTGGATATAGGGAAACTTGCTATGTGGCGTCTGCAAACCCATGATACCTTCGGCGGCACCTGGCTGTCCGATTATATCGACAACCGCCTGGGCCATGAACCGGCGCAGGAAGTGCCAGAAAAGCCGGATTGCCCGCTGATCGGCCAGGACGGGAATATTTTCAACCTGGTAGGTATTGCTTCCCGCACTCTGAAATCCCATGGGATGCCCGACCAGGCGAAGGAAATGGCAGACCGGGTATTTTCCTGTGACAGCTATCATAAAGCACTTTGCATTATAGGGGAATACGTCAACATCACTTCGGCTGACCGGGAGGTCGAGCGGCCTCATTCTATCCGGCAGCAGCTTAAAAATGGTAAAGCCACGGAAACGGCTGCCCCTAAAAAGGCGGCAAAGGAGCCGGAACGATAAGGAGGATGCGAAATGGAACATGTATATGGAGTTTGGGCGGTAAGAAGTGCCGCTTCTATGTTCGGCCATGCGGAAGCATGGTGCAAAGAAGATGGCCGCCCTCTGGAATTTGAATCCCTGGAGGCGGCCCAGGCTTATGCCCTGGAATTGAACCGTAAGGCAACGGTCAATGTCCGTTACTTTGTCAAAGAGAAAGAACCGGAACCAAATGCTGTAAGGGTTCCGCCCTCTCAGCCGGATATGGAAGCTGTCGGTCCGGTGGACCGTGTGCCGAGAAATGAGGTGGCAGAAAAACATAATGAGATCCCCGGCAGGCAGATGGCGCCAGAGGCGGACCCGGTTGTGGAGATCCGTTCTGCGGTACACAGCAACTATGCCAATATGGTCGCCATGCTTGCCGCTGACAATAAGGTATATCTTGGCCGGGAGGAACGCTATTCCTTTACCCCAGGCCAGCCGGGAAGCTATGATAACCGGGACGGCTCTTTATGCTTTGTGAGCGATATGCCGGAAATGTATTATTTCCTCTATGGGGAAGGCTGGTCGCACTCACAGGAAGAAATGCTGGACCGGGGGCTGACGATGGATCAGTATATGGAATTTGCCCGCCTGCGGGAAGGTGTTCTGCAGCAATTCACCCCGCGCCGGGAAATCCTGTTTGCGGGACAGCCCTTTCAGGCGCCGGAAAACTATCTTCGCAATGCGGAGCTGGACCTGGAGGGCGAAAAGGGCAACTACAACATGATTGACGGCATTGTGAATAACGACCCGCCAATTCGGGCCGACCTTACCGATGGGCAGACCCATGAAGAAGTCAAGGAGCTGGCTCCGGAAACGCTGCCGAATGAGAAGCCTTCGATCATGGAAAAGCTGCGGGCAGACCGTGTGGAGCACGAGGCCCATGGTTTTCAGCCTTCCCCGCCGGAAAGGGGGCTTTAATGCTTGAAGCTGAAATTTGAAAATGTGGATGTGGAACAATGCCTGCGCTCTGTGATGGAGCGGAACACAAAGCATTATCAATCCGATTTTGAATTTGATGTGGGCAGCATGGAGCGTATCGCTCAAACAAAGCACCCGGAGCGCACCCCTCTGTACTGGATGTCCCGCCCTTCCGGTACATGGTGCTTTCGGGAGCGGGATGTTTTTATCCGGGATTCCGATGCGTTTTACACCTGGCAATTTTACAAAGATACCCGTGATACGATCCTTGCGTACACGGTGGAGATCACCGGCATGGAAGGCGCTGCAATCAAGGGAAATCTCTATACGCAGGATTACAGGGCTATGGCGGAGCATATTGAACGGACCGCCCTTCCCGCTGCGTCCGTGACCGTCCAGTTTGAAGGCCAGAGCGAGCCAATGGAATTTCGCTATGCGTATTACCATGAGCATAAGCTGTCCCTTCACGCCCAATTTGGCAAAGCCGAGAAATTCCGGCTGGAGCCGGCTGTTCCGGGCCTGCTGCGCGGGATTCTGGCAAGCGAACAGGAATACCGGCATAACTTTATACCCGGCGTGTTTGAAAATCACCTGGATCAAATGATTGCGGCAGAAAAGCGTTCTGTCACCCACTTTCTGAAAGAGGCCGCCGCAAATGCTCCGCGCCCGGCTCATAACAAAAAGACAAAGGAACAGCCCCAGCGATGAAGGCCCCAAAAGAAAAACGCAGCGCCCAGATTCACATTTTGATTTCCGAAAAGGAAATGGATAAGATCAGGGAACGCATGGCGCAGACCGGTATCACGAATACTTCTGCCTTTATCCGTAAAATGGCGATTGACGGATATGTGATTAACCTGGATCTGTCCGAAGTCCGGGAGCTGACCCGGCTGCTGCGTATCTGCTCCAACAATCTGAACCAGTACGCACGGAAGGCCCATGAAACCGGAAGTATCTATGGGGCGGATATTGCAGATCTGCAATCCCGCATGGATGGGCTATGGGAAATTGTAAAAAAGCTGCTGACGGAATTTACAAACATTCCATGAACATTCAAAAAAGCGGTTGCTTTCCTGTACCCCGGAGCGGTAGAATTTTCATAGAAGGAGAAACCTGTTTTTGAGAAGGGAGGCTATCGTATGGGCGCTGCTTTACTGGCCGTTGGCATAGAATTGTTGATCGGTATTGGAATTGGACTGATTGTGACGGTGATTGGGCTGTTTTTTGGAAACATCATTGTTTTTGACAGCATTGCGCTGGCAATCCTGGCGGGATTTCTTTCCCACGGGCTTTTAGGCGTTCATCCTGCACTGGCGGTTGTGGTTGGCATTGCTGTCCTGCTGGGGCTTCTCCTGCTTCACCGCACCCGCCCCGGCTTCTGGCTGATCGGTGGAGCTCTGTCCGTTGTATGGGGATTTATTTTTGCTACCATGGCCTATGAGTTTTCCGGCAAGGATATGGTGTGGACCTATGTGGTATGGGCGCTGGGGGCGGTAATGGTCTTTGCCCTTCACCTGCGGGCACGGTATAAAATTGCATAAGGTAAGGATTTGGCCCGCCGATCAACCGGCGGGCCGCTTTTTTTACGCCTAAATGTAAGGAGCCAATGCACAGGTTATCCACGGCACAAAAAATGATGTGGTTATGCAGGTGGCCCTTGTCTATGTGGGTAGTCAGCACATAGGGGTACTTCCCTTGCAGCACTTCGTCGGCAAGCTGCCGCCCGATCTCATGGGCCTGCTCCGGCGTAGTTTCGCCCGGTTCAAACGCTTGTATCAAATGGTGGGCCAGATTGTTGCCTTTCTTGAACGCCTGATCTAACAGCATTTGAAATTCAATATCCGCCGTTTCATAGGAACAGCCAAAGGACGATACCAGCATTTTATCGTCCGTCTTGTCCGGGTTTTCGATGTAGTCAAGGGCCGCTTTCAAGTTTACCTTGATAGGATGGATCTTTGTAACTGCCATATCTGTGCAAGCGCCCCCTTGATGTCCTCAACGTCCTGCGCGTACACAGCCCCGGTACTGTTGATACGCCGCGCAATCTGATTGACGTTGACGCCGATTTTTTGCAGCTCCGCAGTCTGCGCCCGGATGTCGCTGGTGTCCATGTGGATGATATACCCGTCAATCAGCATTTTCCGGGCATAGGCCGAGAAATTCTTTGTGCCGAGCTGGGCCATTTTCTGCTGGATCAAGGCCCGTTCTTCCGGCGTTACCGGGACGCGCAGCACGATTTGACGCTTTCGGTTTGCCATTGCGTTTCACGCTCCTTTCCGGCAAAGGGGTTTGGGGATTTCCCCAACAAGCAAAACGGACGGCCCGCAGGGGCGGGACGGTGCGTTTTTCGGAAGTGTGGCTACACTTCCTATGCTTGCTGTTTTTGTTCTTCTCCGCTATAAGTACATTCGGAAAGCTCCAAACTACCCGCAAAACAGGGACTTCCCCGGAAAAAAGTGCAAAAAAATAAAGGACGCTTCCGCGTCCCCGCAAACAGAAGAAAACAGAGGATGGTTTTCAGGCATCCCCCGTTTCTTTCTTCTTTGGCTGTTCAATTTTAATAGCCCCGTCAATCGCGCCCTCGATGATCGGCAGGTATTCTTCGGGACACAGTTTCAGCTTGTGACCGACCCGCTGGCGCTGCTCACTTTCCGAACGCAGCACTTCGGGATTGAAATACCGTTCCACAGGAAGCCCGCAGGTCTTGATAAGCTGGATCACGACCGGGAGGCTGGGGATCGTCCCTTTATTCTCAATGTTGGCGAGATACCGCCACTCAATACCTACCATTTCCGCCAGCGCCTTACGCGCCAGACGCCGGGCTTTCGGCGCAGCTTTTACATCTGCGCCGAAAGTTTCAAAGCCGGGGCAATCTTCTACTTTCGCCATATAACATCACCCATTTACATTGTATAATTCATATTTGTCCAATGTAATGTTGCTATATGCAGGTGGATTAAACTTTATAATTCATGTTCCTCTTGAAAAGAAAAAAATAATACGCTATCGTTAGTTTACCAAAGTGAGCAGAAACGGCGAGGAATATAATTTTTCTTTGCTGTATGCTATATGCAAGGAGGTCAAGAAATGGAATGGTTAAACAATCTAAGTAAGGCCATTGAATACATTGAAAATCACTTAGATCAGGAAATATCGTTTGACGAGGTTGCCCGGATTGCGTGTTGCTCAACATATTACTTTCAGCGGATTTTCTCTTATGTTGCCGGTATATCGTTGGCAGAATATATCCGCAGGCGCAGAATGACACAAGCGGCCTTTGAATTACAAGGGACAGATAAAAGGGTGCTGGATATTGCTTTGAAATATGGGTATGCTTCACCGACTTCTTTTAATAGAGCGTTTCAATCTGTACATGGGATTTCTCCAATCGCAGCCAAGGAGAAAGGGGCAATTCTAAACGCTTACCCGCCAATTCGATTTTCCGTAAAAGTTTCAGGAGGGAGTGCTATGTCCTATCACATAATAGAGAAGCCTGCTTTTCGCATTGTCGGCATCCGCATGAAATTAGTTGACGATATGGAAGAAAACCAGAAAAATGTACCTCTTTTCTGGGAACACACCTTGAATGATAGCAGTTTTTCCGATTTGTGTACACTAAACAATGCTGTGCCAAATGGGATTTTAGGTATCAGCGTATATGAAAACCCCCAAAATATCTTTTACTATATCGCAGCATCCAGCAGCAGTAAGGCGCCTGATGGAATGTGCGAATATGAAATCCCTGCATCAACATGGGTGGTCTTTGAAAACGACGGATATTTCAAAGAAAATGTCCAATCAGTATTCAAAAGATTTTATACGGAATGGCTGCCTTTTTCGGGATATGAGTATGCGGGCTTGCCGGACATCGAAGTATATCCAATCCAAAACAAAACAATCCAGTGCGGTCATTCCGAAGTGTGGATCGCTGTGAAAAAAGAAAAGGAGAATTAACATGGAATACCAAATTGAGATCAGAGAAATAGAGCCTGTGCGTGTGGCTTATATCAAGTACAAGGGTTTTGCCCCCGAAGCAAACAAAGTGTTTCCCAATGTGTTCAAGTCGATCCGCGGGCAAACAAACGGAGCGCCGTTTTTCAGCTATTTGTCAATGAACCCTGAAACAAAGATAGGCGATATGGAACTCTGTGTGCCGACGGAGGCCACCCCTGCGGGAAATGGCATTGAAGTAAAAGAGCTGCCCCGGATAAAGGCTGTGTGTGTCACACACATTGGCTCCTATGAAACGCTGACATCCGCTTATGCTGCGATTGACGGTTATGCGGAGGAAAACAAGTTGAAGCTGTGTCCGCCTTTCCGGGAAGTTTTCATTAAAGGCCCCGGAATGTTTTTGAAAGGAAATCCAGACAAGTATATCACGGAAATTCAATTTCCCATTCAGGAGAACTAAGTACCATGTACGCTATTGAAGTAAGCAAAGCGGTAAAAAAATATAAGAATGGTGTGCAGGCGTTAGATCAGCTCAGTCTATCAGTCAAGGAAGGACAGATTTTTTCATTGCTGGGGCAGAACGGAGCAGGCAAATCAACACTCATTTGCATACTGACAACATATCTGCGGCCCACGGCTGGCGAGATCACCATGCTCGGAAAGGATGTTTATACCGAAGCGGCGGCAATCCGTTCTGAAATCGCCTGTGTATCACAGCATATTTCCATTGATACCTACCTTTCTTTAGAGGAAAACATGATGTTTCAGAGCCGCTTATATAAAATCCCGAAAATAGATGCACAGAAGCGCATGGAAAAGCTGATTGCAGATTTTGATTTGGGTAAATACCGAAAATATCCTGTATCTTCTTATTCTGGCGGTGTAAAGCGCCGTTTGGATATAGCGCTAAACATGATGTCCAATCCGCGTATCTTATTTTTGGATGAACCTACTGTCGGCATGGATATTCAGTCACGCATGGCAATGTGGGATATGATGAAAAAAATTCGGAGCGATTTTGGAACAACAATCTTTCTAACAACGCATTATTTGGAGGAAGCAGATCAGCTAAGTGATGCTATCTGCATTATGAAAGACGGGAAAGAAGTCATACAGGGCAGCCCGGACACCTTAAAATCGGTGCTTCGGCAAAATGTTATTCAAGTAAAATTTGCGACCAACGAGGACGCCCAAAAATACCTTCCCCTTTTACAGCAGCGGCAATCTTCTCAAACATTCTCTGTGCGAAACGCCTCTGTCCTATGTAACTCAAATGATGATCGTTCCGATATGCTGGATTTAATGACTTTCCTTTTGGAGCATCACATTCCGCTGATTGGAGTTGAAATTGTGCAGCCCACATTGGAAGATGTGTTTATTCGGCTGACACAGGATGGACGGGAGGGTTGTGCATGAGTGTTTTTACAATTTTACAGCGAAATGTCAAATGGCGGTTTCATAATTCTTTTACTATTGTTGTGACGATTTTGCAGCCGATCCTTTGGCTGGTTCTTTATAGTGCGGTTGCCTCTCAAACCATGCAGGGAACAGAGATTAGCAATTATACAGGCTTTATTTTACCCGGCCTTATTGTATTGGTGAGTTTTTCCGCTTGTAGCAGCGGTGGAATAATGAACTACATGATGAAAGCGGACGGCAGCTTTTACCGTATTTTGATTGCCCCTGTCCGTCGATCTTCCATTGTTTTGGGACAGCTTTTAGAAGCAGTGCTATGTACATTCATTGAAGTTTTCATTATGGGAGCTATCAGCCTTTTATTTTCCGTAGAATTTTCTGCTGGTATTTGGACATTTCTACTGGCTATCTTGCTGGTGTTTTTGGCAGCATTCTTTATATCAGGAATGGCGTATGGAATTAGCCTCATTCTCCCTAACGAAGTTGTTTACGAAACGGTGATGAACGCAATCGTGCTGCCTCTATTCTTTCTTAGTACGGCACTATTTCCGGCAAAGGGTATTGATGGAATTTTGAGGGTGATCGTTAATCTCAATCCTTTTACCCACATTATCAATGCGCTGCGTTCTCTATTGCTGGATGGAACTATTGTAGCCAGTGAAATGCTTTTCGTAATTATCCTGTTTGTAGCAATGGGAAGTATCAGCTTCGGCTGGGCTATACATCGCTTAAATCGTGAAACAGCCTTATAAATGATTGGAATAGGTTCGTGCTGCCGGACGACGGCAAAAGAAAAAAAGCCGTCGTGCAGCAGCCATTTTCCCATGCCTGATTACATTACGGCGGCTTTGATAAAATCAAGGCCGCCGTTCTCTTTGCCCCTCATATTGACGACGCCCTGACGCTGGCGGGATCGGCGGCCCACGGAGGGAGCCGCCATGAAGCAAAGAGCGTTTCGACAAATTAAGACAGGCTATGTACTGTCAAAAAAAGCCCGTCCCCGGCAGCGGGAACAAGCGGCCATGAGTATGTACTATACCGTGTAAATCAACTGCATATCGCTTCTGCTTTCGCCCGGTGGGTCTGCGACCTGCCGGGCGAGATTTGTTGTTTCCTGCGGTTCCCCAGTGCGGGCCGGGGCCGCCACATTGCTGCCGGTGAAAGGAGTGGTTTAAGCAGCTTTATCTTCTCATTCTCCCGCAGATCGGGGGTGAGAAGATGAACGAATACACCTTTGACTATGTGGAACGGAACCGGCTGGACGCTTTCTGCAAAACTGTTCTTCGCAACGAGGCCATCAACTACCTGTCGGAACTGGCCCGCCGCCGTGACCGGGAAAAGCCGCTGGACACCTTGCCGCAGGCGGAAATGGACAAGCTCTATGCGTTGGACGAGTACCCCAGCGACAGCTTTGTGTTCTCGGCCTTTGGTTATGCCCTACATATCCGGGACGAGCTGGTGGCCGGGGCCTTTGCCAGCCTGCCGGAGCAGGAGCAGCAGATTTTAATTCTGCGCTTCGTTGCGGCTATGGCGGACGGCGAGATCGGCGGCCTTGTGGGGATGTCCCGCAGCGCCGTCCAGCGCCACCGCACAAAGACTTTGAACGAACTGCGGCAAAGGTTGGAGAATAACGGAGGGAGGAACGCGAAATGAAGCAGCCCACATTCCACGGCAGGGTGCTTCTGCCCCTGTCTGTATTTGCTGACGCACGCGCCGGTGATCCGCTGGCAATGGAGCGCATCTTGCGGTACTATGACGGCTACATGAATAAGCTGTGTATCTTCACGCTTCGTCACCTCTTTTCCGGCCTGTATTTTGCGTACTTCTGCAACGGCCTTGCGTGCATTATACGGAATTGTTCTTGAAATTTGTAGGACGCTCATTAACCAAACCGGCACAGATCGTTGACATATTTTTATCTGCATGGAATTTCATGCGTGTTTATTCCCTGCCACTAAAGATAGGTATTTTGCTGCTGCCGCTTGGTATTTTTTCAGCATGTAAGAATTTCTAAAGAAAAAATCTATTAAAGCATTTGCTTAAACGAATTTTTCAAAGGAGGTGGGTAATGGCTACCACAAGGCTGATGCCCTTGCATATCGGAGAGGGCCGCTCCTTCTCTACCGCAATCGAGGACATCATTGATTATGTAGAAAATCCAGAGAAAACCGACTATGGGAAACTGATTTATGGATTTGAGTGTGATACCCGCACAGCGGATGCGGAATTTACCTTAGCCAAGCGGCAATATATCAACCAGACTGGCAGAGTCCGGGGCGCAGATGATGTGATTGCCTATCACTTCCGGCAGGCGTTTAAGCCAGGTGAAGTGACGCCAGAGGAAGCCAATCAGATCGGCCAGGATCTTGCTATGAGGCTGACGAAGGGAAACAACGCTTTTATCGTCTGCACACACATAGACAAGCACCATGTCCATAATCACATCATCGTGAGTGCGGTAAATCTGGAATGTAACAGGAAATTCCGTAACTTCTGGGGTTCTTCCTGGGCTTTGCGCCGGATCAACGATAAGCTGTGTCTGGAGCATGGTCTTTCTATTGTGGAAGATCCGAAGCCCAGCCGCGGCCATTATGGGAAATGGCTGGGTGATGGAAACAAACCTCTTTCCTTTCAGAATCAAATCCGACAGGCCATTGACGCCGCCCTAGAGCAGCACCCCTCTACCTTTGATGATTTCCTGAAAATTCTGGAAGCGTCCGGTATAGAAGTCACCCGGCGTGGGAAATCTGTCAACTTTCGTGTTCCAGGGCAAAAGAGCCGAACCCGCTGCAATACGCTAAAAGGAGATTATACTGAACAGGCAATACGGGAAAGGATTGCCGGAACCTATATTCCCTCTGTTCAGCCCAAACGGTCCAGTTCTTCGGTGAGGATGCTGATTGATATTGACGCCGCAATGCGGGCCGGTAAAGGCGCAGGGTATGAGCGTTGGGCCAAAGTGTTCAATGTGAAGCAGCTTGCGAAAGCTGTGGCTTACTTGAAGGAGCATGGGGATATGAGCTATGAGGACCTTCAAGCAAAGTCCCAGGCCATGACTTCCCGGTTTAATGAGCTTTCCACGCAGATCAAGGATATGGAGAGCCGTTTATCTCAAAATGGAGAATTGCAGAAACAGATCGTCAACTACTCTAAGACGAGAACTGTCTACATTGAGTATCGAAAAGCCGGTTACAGCAAAAAGTTCCGGGCCGAGCATGAGGCCGACATCCTGATCCACCAGGCAGCAAAGAAATACTTTGACAGCCTGGGTGTGGGGAAGCTGCCTACCATAAAAGCTCTGCGGGAAGAATATGCCGAAGTGCTGGAGGCCAAGAAAAAAGCCTATGCGGAATATAAGCAGGTACGGGAAGAAATGCGGGAGCTGCAGAATGTGAAGGCCAATATTGACTATCTGCTGGGGCCATCTGCGGAAAGAGCGCAGGAAAAGCAATCCAGATGATTTTGGGGCATACTTCTATTCTCCATAGCTTGTATTCTTCGAGAAAGCGAAGTATAATAAATGCTGGAGGTATGTACTATGGATTATATGACTTTAAGGGAAGCTGGCGAAAAATGGGGGATCTCTCCCCGGCAGATCAATAGCTATTGTTCTGATGGCCGTATTCCCGGAGCTGAAAAATTGGGACGGGTTTGGTTAATCCCGAAAGATGCAAAAAAGCCGATTGATGGCAGAACCAAACTTGGAAAGGAGCGCAAAGGGAATGGCGAATAATATTCTGCTGTTAGAAGATGACATGAGTTTAATAGATGGACTGCAATATTCTCTGAAAAAGAACGGTTATGCTGTTGAGGTTGCCCGTACTGTGTCAGAAGCAAAAAGATTGCTGCAGAACATCGACCAATATGATTTGCTGATTTTAGATGTTACCCTGCCGGATGGCACAGGTTTTGAAATATGCGAGATGGTCCGCAATAGGAACGAACAAATTCCGATCATTTTTCTTACTGCTTCCGATGAAGAAGTAAATGTCATTCGGGGCTTGGATTCCGGCGGGGATGACTATATTACGAAGCCTTTCAAACTTGGAGAATTGTGTTCCCGTATTCGGGCCTTACTGCGCCGCGCCGGAATTTCTAAGAGAGAAAAAAGATCGGAGATTGAATGTGGCGATATTTCCATAGATTTTTTGAGCAATCGAGTTCTGCTGAATGGGCAGCTACTTGATCTAACCAATGTAGAATACCGGCTGCTCTGTCTTTTGGTGCGGAACGCAAATCAAATTGTCACAAGAGAAATGATCCTGAATGAGCTGTGGGATGATAACGGTAACTTCGTGGATGATAATACCTTATCTGTATATATCCGGCGGCTCCGTGAGAAGGTTGAAACAGATCCCTCCCACCCCGAACATTTAATGACCGCCCGCGGGTTCGGGTATCAATGGAAAGAGGTGTCTGTATGAGTTTCCTTCAAGATAAACAGATACGCAGATATGTCATTTTTCTGGCGATCTTTGCGCTTGTGACTTTATGTGCGGGCGGTCTGTTTGTCATAGATCAGAGTGATGCTGTCAGAAGCAACTATCTTGCACATGATGAAGCTATTGCTTCTTCGCTTTTGGAACAAGGTGTTCCAAAAGACGCAATCGCCAATGCCCTGACAAGTACCGAAACAAGTCAAGGCGGAATCGAATTGCTTACGGAATTGGGAATTGAAAGCCAAGCGGCAGCTAATTCTCTGCCTTATCTTTCCCACTTTCAAAGGGACACGCTGATAACGGTATTGATTGGTTTGGCTGTTTTGCTTACTTTTCTTTTCGCCGGAACGCTTGTTTTCTTCCTGAGAAGGAAAAAGCTGTATCAGCAGGCCGCGAAAGTAATAGAGAACTATATCAATGGCGATTTTTCCTTTCATCTTCCACAAAACAGCGAGGGAGCAATTTTTTATATTTTTGCTTCTGTTGAGCAGCTTGCCACAATGCTTCAAGCCAAAAGTGATACAGACCATAAAGCAAAGGAATTTTTGAAAAGTACGATTTCTGATATATCCCATCAACTAAAAACACCATTGGCTGCCATTACAATGTATCAGGAGATTATTGCGGATGAACCGGAAAACCCGGAAACCGTAAAAGAGTTTTCAGAAAAGATCGGGGTATCTCTAAAGCGAATGGAAGAATTGATTCAATCCATGCTGAAAATTACCCGGCTGGACACAGGGAATATTGTTTTTGAAAAAAGAAATTGCCCTGTGACAGAATTGATCTCCCGTTCCATCAGTGAATTGACAGACCGGGCCAAAACGGAGAATAAGCAAATCATCCTGAAAGGCAATTCAGAGCAGACGGTCTTTTGTGATCTGGAATGGACGAGCGAAGCCATTGGAAACATTGTGAAAAACGCCTTAGATCACACAAAGCCGGGAGATACGATTCATATTTCATGGGAACGTACACCGGCGATACTTCGTATTTTTATCACTGACAGCGGCAGCGGGATTGCACCAGAAGATATACACCATATATTCAAACGCTTCTATCGGAGTAAACATTCCCTTGAAACACCGGGGATTGGCCTGGGGCTTCCGTTGGCAAAGTCGATTATCACCGGTCAAAACGGCCTGCTTTCCGTTCAGAGTGAGTTGAACGAAGGCACAACCTTCACAGTTTCCTTCCTTACTGAATCGTAAGATTAAATTCACCTGATTGTAAGCTGGCTTTGTTATCCTTTAGGAAAGGAGGCTGATGATATGGAAATCTTGAAAGTACAAAATTTATGTAAGACCTATGGTAAGGGCGAAGCAAAAGTTGACGCCTTAAAAAATGTTTCATTTTCTCTGGAAAAGGGAGAATTTGCTGCCGTTGTTGGTGAATCCGGTTCTGGAAAAAGCACCTTGCTAAACTGTATAGGAGCTTTGGACCTTCCTACTTCCGGCACGGTATTGATGGATGGTCAAAATCTTTTCTCTATGAAGGAGGAAGAACGCACCATTTTCAGACGGCGGAATATCGGATTCATTTTTCAATCCTTCCAGCTTGTTTCCGAGCTGAATGTGGAGCAGAATATCATGTTTCCGCTGCTTCTGGATTATCGCAAACCTGATCCGGCGGCAGTTAAGGAAATCCTGGCGCTGCTTGGTCTAACGGAGCGCCGCCACCATCTGCCAAACCAGCTTTCCGGCGGGCAGCAGCAAAGGGTTGCGATTGGCCGCGCTTTGATTACAAAGCCAAAGCTGATCTTGGCGGATGAACCTACCGGAAATTTGGACAGTAAAAACAGCCAGGATGTGATTGATCTGCTCACACAGGCTTCCAGACGCTTTCAGCAGACGATCTTAATGATTACCCACAATAAAAATCTGACCGCTTCGGTGGATCGGGTGTTCCGGGTAACAGATGGCGTGCTTACAGATTTAGGAGGGAATACGGATGAAGCATTATCTTGACCTTGTTCCTATTTCTGCAAAAGTCCATCGCAAGCAAAGCCGGATGTCCATTTTCTGTATTGTGCTGGCGGTGTTTCTGGTGACGACCATTTTCGGCATGGCAGATATGTTTGTCCGCAGCCAGATCATTAAAACACAGGCGGAAACGGGAAATTGGCATATCGCACTACGCAATATTTCGGATGAAGATGCGGCAGTTATCGCTGCGCGCTCTGACATAGAGGCGGTTGTTGCTTATGATGTCTTAAATTTTCGCGGCGATCAGGGATATACCCTGAATGGAACAGAAACACTTATTTGCGGAAGCGATGAAGGGCTGTTCACCCAAATTCTCTCTGATATAATCGCAGAGGGCAATTTCCCGCAGAACGATAACGAGGCTATGGTATCGGTAAACGCAAAAGAAATGATTGGCTTGTCGATTGGAGATCAGATTGCCGTCAACCTGCCTGACGGGACCGAACTTGCATTTACCATATCCGGTTTTGTTGAGAATACTGCAAATCTTATGAGCAGTGATTCTTATGGCGTGTTTATCACAACAGAAAAATACCGCACGATCACTTCCACTGCTGCGGATGGCGAGCCATCTGAAAATAGTACATTCTTTTATGTCCAGTTTTCTAATACGGGGAATATCCAAAATAGGATCTCTGAACTGAAATCTCAATTTGGATTAAGCGATGAACAGGTTTCAGAAAACACCAAACTTCTCGGATTGCTTGGACAGAGCAGCGATTCCTTTATGGTGCAGGTCTATATTTCTGCTGCCGTTCTGTTTGTGCTGGTTTTGTTTGCAGGCACTACGATGATCGCAAGCAGCCTGAACAGCAATGTTGCCCAGCGTACAGAGTTTTTCGGATTGATGCGCTGTATCGGGGCGACACCTAAACAGGTCATGCGGTTGGTACGGAAAGAAGCTCTCAGTTGGTGCCGCTTTGCAATTCCTGTGGGCGTTTTAAGCGGTATGGTCGTCATATGGATCTTATGCTTTATCCTTCGGCTCCTTAGCCCTGAATTTTTCGGAGAGATGCCTGCGTTTAGTATCAGTGTGCCAAGTATTGTGGCGGGAATTATTGTAGGATTGCTGACGGTGCTTTTGGCCGCCCGCTCTCCCGCAAAGAGGGCTTCAAGGGTTTCCCCGCTGGCGGCAGTTTCCGGCAACGCGAATGACTTGCAGCCAATCCGCAAAGCGGCAAATACAAAGCGCCTCAAAGTAGACACTGCGCTCGGTATTCACCACGCAAAGGCAAGCCGCAAGAATTTTGTGCTGACAGTGTGTTCCTTTGCCTTGAGTATCGTCCTTTTCCTCGCTTTTTCTGTAACGATAACATTTATGAACCATACTCTGACCCCGTTGTATCCGTGGGCACCGGATCTTTCCATTGTAAGCTCGGACAATTCCTGCTCCGTTGACAGGGCATTTATTGACGAACTGAAAGAAAATCCTGCTGTGGATGCGGTTTATGGACGGATGTTTGCGTATGATGTGCCTGTTACGGTGAATGGGGCAGAAAAGACCGCCATCTTAGTTTCGTATGAGCAGCAGCAATTTGAATGGGCCTCTGACTATTTGCAGTCCGGCTCATTGGAAACGGTACAAAGTGAATTGAATACCGGGCTGACCGTATATGATACACAAAACAGTATGCAGGTTGGCGACACGGCAACAATGCAAATTGGCGGCCAGCCTGTGGAGATACAAATTACAGGGCTTCTCTCAACCAGCCCGTTCAATAATACCGGTGATTCCGGCATTATCATTGTTTCCGAAGATACATTCCGTCAGATCACCGGGGAAGAAAACTATACCATCATTGATATGCAGTTATCTTCCGATGCGACAGACGAAGATGTGAATGCGATTCATCGCACCTACGGAGCCGGATTTGATTTCGTAGACAAACGGATGGATAATAGCAGCACATTGGGCGTTTATTACTGTGTATGGCTGTTCCTCTATGGCTTCTTGGCGCTGATTGCTTTAATTACCGTATTCAATGTGATCAACAGCATTGCGTTGAGTGTTTCAGCCAGAACAAAGCAGTATGGCGCTTTCCGGGCGATTGGGTTAAGTACCCGCCAGCTTTCCAGAATGGTAATCTCCGAAGCATCCACCTATGCGATAACCGGCTGTGTGGTTGGCACTGTGCTGGGATTGATCTGCAATAGAGCCCTCTTTGCCCTGCTGATAAATTCTAAGTGGGGAGATCCTTGGACTATCCCTTGGGTGGAGCTTGGAATTATCGTATTGATTATGGTACTTTCTGTGGTTTTGGCAGTGCGTGGGCCGATTAAGAAGATGCAGAAGATGTCCATTGTAGATACAATCAGCGCACAGTAATAACAGTATGTATAGGAAGCAGGCGGGGGTAAAACCCGCCTGCTTCTTCTTCCTTACTAAACTGTAAGCTAAAATTCACCTGAATGTAAGCTGCTTTCTGTAAAATTGCAAATAGATAGTGTCGGTAAGGAGGAAATAAGGGTGAGAAAAATACTTGTTGTAGATGATAATTTAGATTATCTGGAATTGCTGGCCTCTGTTCTGGGAAAGTATTTTGAGGTTCACGAGGCAACAGGGGTAAAAGACGCCCTGCGGGTGTTGGGCGACAAAGAAAAAGAAATTGAGGCGATCTGCTCTGATTACAATATGAGGGATGGCACAGGATTAGATTTGCTTGAAAAAGTCCGTCAAGAGGGCATAACCATTCCATTTCTGCTTATGTCTGGTGATGACGACCATGTACTCAAACAAAAGGCAAGGCTTTATGGCGGAGATTTCTGCTGTAAAACAGATTGTGATTTCATCGAAAAAATAAAGGTATTATGCTCGAACAGCTCTGGATCATGTCAGTTAATAAAATAGCATATTTTTCAGCAAATTTGCTGTGGTTCTGGTGTACTTGGTTTGTTTCATGCTGATCACAACCGCATCCATCCTGACCAGTTATATTGCTGCATAGGGCATATAGAGCGTTGCTTCTGTCCTTCTCACCGGAGCCACTTTGTGAAGAAAAAGTGAGGAACATTAAAATGAAGATTATACTTTGAGCTAAGCGCCGGAAACTCCGTTGCTTAGAAATATTGTGGATTGCCGGGTTTGCAACGGTCATAGTGGGATATAAAAAACACAGTAAGGAGCAGATAAAAAGCAAAATGAGAAAATTACTTGTCATAGACGATAATATGGAATTTAAAGTCTATCCGTTTAATACTCTTAATGGCTATTTTTCCGCTGATATTATTGCAATGCATAAAGGAAAGTGGGTGTTCTGCAAACATAAACATCGAACAACATGGGAACACCCCAGCGGTTGGATCGAATCAGGTGAAACTCCCTTGGAGGCTGCAAAAAGAGAGCTGTTTGAAGAAACTGGAAGTATTAAATTTGATATAGAGCCATTATGTGATTACTACATTGATATGGAATTAAACGGTTTTCACTATAAAGGGAATGGTCAAGTCTACTTTGCCACGATATATTCTTTTGGTGAAATCCCACCTTATAGTGAAATGGGAGAAATTGGTTTTTTTGATGCGTTGCCGGACAACTTAACATATCCTATCTTAAAAGATTATTTCTCTATTGCAGAGAAGAAATTACAAGAAAAGCAGGAAAATCAATCGTTTAATAAATAGAGGATGCTAAATAAGTATGGTTCATATCTCTCACAGGCTCCGTCAGTATAGAAGCCTGCTTGCGTAATTATCTCAATTTTTCAATGCGTTCCAGTAATCTGTGTCAAACATCCGATTTTTTGGGGGTATAAGACGGGAATTTACCGCCTATCACAAATTCACTACCACCTATATGCGAAATGTGGATTTAGCCACTTCGAATAGGTATACTCTTTATGGAGGTGATAATTTGCAAGTTGATGTTAAGATCAACCCATGTGTTGAGGATGTAGAAGTTCTCATTACTGCCGAAAAGAAAACCCAGTTTGTAAACAACTTGGTTGAGGTTATTTGGGATTTTGATAAGCACACTGTCACTACTCTTACCGGATACATTGACAACCGGGCTTATATAATTAAAGTCGCAGATATTTTAAGGATATTCGCCTTAAATCAGAAAGTTTATATTCAAACAGCTAACGGGGAGTTCCTTATTAAATATCGCTTATATGAAATAGAGGATGTATTAAGAAAGCAGAAATTTCTGAGGATCTCTAACTCTGAGATTGTCAATATTAAGAAAATCGCAGACATTGACCTGAGTATTATAGGCAGGGTCTGCATCCGACTTTCAGGTGATATTTGTGTCTATGTATCAAGGAGATATATTCCAAAAATCAAAAAATCTTTAGGAATCTGAGGTGACAATTATAATGAGCAAAGCTATAAAATATGGTCTTTTGGGGTTGCTGTGTGGGAGCCTCGCTTATCTCGTGTTTTCAATTTTGCTTTCTTGGAAACTGGGAACAGGTGAATTTTACTTTACTATTCCTGCGTTGGTAAATGAATATGGAAATGAGTTGCTTTCAGCGAGTTTGCAAATTTCTACATTTTTATGGTTAGGGATGGCAAGTGGAGTTGCCTTTTCCATGATTGAAAACATGGATTGGTCGCCACAAAAACAATCAGCCGGATATTTACTTACTTTGACAATCGGCTTGATACCAACAGCCTTTGTGGGGCGTTGGTTTGAGCATCTGTTTATAGGTTTTTTCAGCTATTTAATAATTCTTACAGGCATCTCAGTGGTTCTTTTTATCATTGGCTGGATAAAACTTAAACGCGATGTTATACAGATCAAGCAAGCCATTGCGTTAGAAAAGGAGGATATTCATGAGTAAAGAGAAGCTATCAGCCAAAAGGATAACTATCTGGATTTGTGCCAATTATGGCATATTCATACTTGGCTTTTTTATTTTGGGCAGTATGGGAACAGATAAGTACATTGTATGGAGCAATTTCATCTTAGATGTTTTCCTTGTAGCGGTTTCGCTGGTTTTAAATATTCTGTTATTTAAGAGAAAGTATCAAACACCGCTGTTAGGAAAAATTGCTCTTTTATTAACCACATTATGTTTTGGGGTGTTTACCTATTTTGCGTTTTTAATGCCTGAAAACGGGTTACCCGCAGTATTATTTTACTAATGCAGTACATCATGGGACACGCCAACATCGTTATGTACTACTTTATCTTAGCTGTTATTCAAAAGAGAAAACAAGGAAGTAACTTATGAAGGAGGTGGTGACAGCATGGGAAATTAGCCGTACTGGATTTGGGAGAGTCCGGCAGGCAAATTGGTGAAAAACTATTTGCTTTACTCTCTCCACACCAAAAGAAAGAGCTGGCTCGATTTGTTCGTGATTATGAGGCTGGTGATATTTCAGCTAATGCCCCATGTACCACAATCTTTCGAGAACAGTGTTCTATTTCTCAGCAGGCAGATCAACCATTGACAGAGATCCAGGAAGATGATTTGTATTTCTGTTTAGAACAGCGCCTTGTCATTGTGCGGGGCCAGGTGATTCCGCTGACAGTCAAGGAGTTTGAGATTTTTGCTTTGCTTATACTGAATCCAAAGCGAGTGTTCACCTATGAAATGCTGCTGGATCTGGTATGGCATGAGGACTACACCTACTATTCCCGAAAGGCAATCAACAACCATGTAAGCAATCTGCGAAAGAAGATTAAGATTGCCCCGGATCTGCCAGACTATGTAAAAAGCGTGTACGGTGTAGGATATAAATTCGATATATGAAAAAGGAAGCTGCAGAGCAATTACCAACTCTGCAGCTTTCCTTTTGAAGATTATTTTAGCGTCCGCAGGACGCGTGGCCGTCACTGAAGGTGGCGATCTTGGGGGCTTGGGGGTTATCCCTCAACAAGCATTTTGGCCGGAGCAATCCAGCCAAAATCGCAAAACATGTATATGTTTGCATTGCTTGCAAGTTTCTCAAACATTCATATTTAGAAAAATATCAAAATGAGTGTTGACTTTCTCCATTGCAATGATACAATAGAAGTATCATTTAGAAGGTTTTCAAAATAATGGGAGGCAAAGGTGAAAGCACTGTGAGTTTACCTAATATTTTCAAGGCATTAAGCGATCCTGTTCGACGGGAGATATTGCTAAAACTAAAGCAGAAACGGAAGATGTCAGCCGGTGAAATTGCTGCGGAATTTGATTTGACAAATGCCACCATTTCATATCATCTTTCCACTCTAAAAAAGGCTGATTTAGTTTTTGAAACACGCTACCAGAAATACATCTACTATGAAATCAATACATCAGTATTTGAAAGTGTTGTTATGTGGCTTATGCAATTTCAGGAGGATAAAGATGAACCAAAAAAATAAACGCACCTTGTTTCTTACAAGTGCAATTTGCATTGTTTTGTCTATTGTGACATTTATTCTGTCCCAAATGGGTGGGGCCAGTGCCGAGAATTACATTTTACTTTATGTGATTGCGCTATTGATGAATATTGTTCTGAACCTTGCTCTTAGTATTAAAATTGCCTCTACAAATGGAGCCAAAGCGTTGGTGTCATTGGGCAAATGGATTATGCCGATTGCAGGAGTTATTTATTTGCTCCCACAGGTGTATTCTGTACTATTTCCAGATAAGGTTATGGTAGATTCCTATGTATATGTTTTTATTGGTGTCTTGCTTGTTATCAGCGGCAACTATTTCCCCAAAAACCATATCAACCCTTATGTTGGGTTAAAGTTTCCGTGGCTATTTGATGATGAAGAAGGCTGGTACAAAACACATCGTTTGGGGAGCTATACATGGATATTGGCTGGGATCATCTGCCTTATCCACCCGTTGCACAATTTAATGTATGTAACCGTTCCGCTAATCATTTTTCTGGTTGGCATTATTCCATTGGTCTATTCGCTTGTACTCTATTTTAAGAGGAAAAAGCAAGGCAATTAAAGGAGGTACTACTTATGAAATCCGCAAAGAAGCATATTATTATCAGCACTGTTCTGTGTGCATTGACACTGGCAGTTTTTCTCGCTTTTTACAGCCGTCTGCCAGAGTCTATTCCCGTCCACTTCGATTCTTCCGGGGTAGCAAATTCTTTCTGGCCCCGTAATATTGTGGTGTTTGGCGTCCCGGTGGCCTGTGTCCTGCTTAACCTCATTGCTGGTTTTACCCTGAGCAAGAAAGAAAATACTAAGCCGTATATGTATTACATCATGGCTATTATCGCATTTGTTGTTACTGGGGTTATGATCTTTATGGGCTTAAAGTGAAATGCCCCTGAACAGAAATATGTTAGCGGAACGGTTATTTTTTTGATTTTCATTTTGAAAAATTTCTAAATATAGGCGAGAAATGCTATGCTACAAATTAAAAATTTATCAAAAAACTACGGTACAAAAAAGGCCGTATGCAATCTTAGTTTAGTCGTGGAAGATGGCGACATAATGGGCTTCATTGGGAAGAATGGAGCTGGAAAAACAACAACATTGAAAGCCTGTTTGGGCATTATCGGCATAAACGATGGGGAAATCCTTTTGGATGGAATTTCTGTACTCAAAGAGCCAATGGCTTGTAAGCGGAAAATGGCGTATGTACCAGACAATCCACAACTTGACGAGTATATGACAGGCTTGCAATATCTTAACTTCATTTGCGACATTTACGAAGTGACATCCAAAAATCGTAAACAAAATTTCGAGAGATTGGCTTCTGCTTTCCAGATGGAGCCATATTTGAATAATTTGATTTCCTCTTATTCACATGGTATGAAGCAAAAACTTGCACTGATTGCTGCTTTTTCGCACACACCCAAACTTCTGATTTTGGATGAACCTTTTGTTGGCTTAGACCCAGAGGCATTTGTGATCCTAAAAGAGCAGATGAAAGAATTGTGTACAAGTGGAAATTCTGTTTTGTTTTCAAGCCATATTCTCGATGTGGTAGAAAAAGTGTGTAATAAAATATCTGTCATTAAGCAAGGGCACCTATTGTATTCCGGCATGACGACAGAAATCGTTGGAACAAAGGGGTTGGAAGAAGTATTTATGGAGATGAATGACGATGAAATTTCTGCTACTCCTACTAAGGAATAATCTTTTGCAGCTATCTCATGCCAATCAGCTTCGCTATGCAGATACAAAGAACCGTAAAAAGGCAATCACTCTGTATATACTTGTAGCTGTGATCCTAATGGGATTGCTTGCATATCTGATTTACTCCTTGAAAATCATTTATTCTATTACATGGCTGCGGGAAGAAATAGTTACCGAGCTTGTTGTCCCGATGGCGCTAATTTGTATGATACTCAATGTTGCGATTAGCATTTTTTGGGGGAATGGTCTGCTGCTTAGCGACACAAATATTGACAGTGTGCTTGCACTTCCTATTCCGTTGCTCACATTGATAATCTCAAAATTGAGTGTTTTGTTTATGGTAGAAGTCTCCCTTACTACGGCTCTGCTGTTTCCTATGATGGTGCTGTTTGGCCTAAACGCAGGCATGGGATTTCTTTTTTACCTAATGGTGGTTGGAATAACGCTTCTCTTTCCAATTATTCCCGGCCTTTTGGGAACAATGATAGGGACACAGATTTACCGTGTCTTGAAAAGTTCCTCTGCTCGTACTGCTCGGATAAAGGCAGCCGGAGCAATTCTGATTTTATTTGCATTTATGCTATTTATGTTTTGTAAGTTTCCAGATATAGCTGCCGGAAATTTGGGGGATAGCTTTTCTACATCAGCTTTTACAATTTACGCAGGCAAGTACATTCAGCGGCTACTTTATGGGGACTATCTATTGATAGGGATATACTTCGGTACAGTTTTCCTTATCGGCGGCTTTCTGATCTATGGTTTAACCAAGATATATCAGAGTTGGTATAGCAATGATACAACGCAAAGCTCAAAATACCACACTGTCGATTGGAGTAAGCAAACAGTGAAGCGGCATAACACATTGTCTGCCCTTTTGGTAAGAGAGCGCATACGTTATTTTTCGCTTCCTGTGTATCTGACGAATACAGCTTGTGGATTGCTTTTTGCTGCGGTATTTGTTTTGTTAGTTGTTTTGATACCTGATAGGATTAATCCATATATTTACCAGTTAGCTGAATATTTTCAGGTTTCCCCCTCTGATTATGATGTGCTGTTCATATATGCGTTCTCTATTTTGACGACAATATCCTGCACAACCTATGCCAGTATTTCTATTGAGGGAAAACAGATAGAGGCACTTAAATCCTTACCTATTGCGGCAAAGAGCATTTTCCAAGCAAAGGTACTGCATCACCTTTCGTTGTTCGTACCGACAATTTTTGCTTTGAACACTATCATGGCAGTGTATTTACAATGGTCTTTTCCGAAAGTTATGTTGGGGTATGCCTTGCCTTTACTGTGTTCAGTGTTTATCGGTATGGTGGGTTATATCTTAAATCTGATTTTTCCTAATTTTGAGTGGGAAAACGTCACGCATATTATTAAGCAAAGTCTGCCAGCAATTTTAACATCCCTGATTGGAGTTGTAGTTACCTGTGGAGCCGCATATCTGCTGTTGAAATTTTCCCCAAACTCATTGTATATGGGGAGTTGGATTGTCTGCGGAATTATTTTGTTTCTGATTTTGACAATGGGGCTTTGGGTAGGGAAAAAAGGATCGCATTTGTATCAAGAATTATAGAACGATGTTTTATGAAATAATTTTTATCATTTACAATACATCTTTCTGTTGCATAAAACCAGTTTGACATCAAAAGATTATGTGATATTGAAGAATGTGGAAGGTGGTGATGACATGGGAAATTAGCCGTATTGGATTTAAGAGATTCTGGCAGACAGATAGGTGAAAAACTGTTTGCCCTGCTTTCTCCCAACCAAAAGAAGGATCTGACTCAGTTTGTTCGTGACTATGAGGCTGGCAATATTCCGGCTGATGTCCCATGCACAACACTCTTTCGAGGCCAGTATTTTATCCCTCCGCAGGCAGATCAACCATTGACGGAAATCCGGGAAGGTGCTTTATATTTCTGCTTAGAGCAGCGCCTTGTCACCGTGCGGGGCCAGGTAATTCCTCTGACGGTTAAGGAATTTGAGATTATTGCTTTGCTCATACTGAATCCGAAACGGGTATTTACTTATGAAATGCTCTTGGAGCTGGTATGGCATGAGGACTATACCTACTATTCCCGGAAAGCAATCAACAACCACATAAGCAACTTGCGAAAGAAGCTCCGGGTTGTCCCTGGCTTGCCGGATTATGTGAAAAGCGTCTATGGCGTGGGATATAAATTTGAAGTATAGATAGGGTGCGGTATTCTCTGCCGCACCCTTAAATTTTCGCTTTTTCTGATGTGTGGATAATGCCTGATTTTGTCATATATTGTTGATTAAATTCAGTAAAACCATGACACTTCTGGAAGAATTATAGCATTTATCCCTATATAATGCCCCAAAATGAGGGAGGTGGACATAATAAGTAATTCTGCTCTCCTTCACTAAAGGAGGGCATGGAAAATGCTGCCGAGGTCAGAATACCGGCCTCGACATAGCCGGTCATATAAAAGAGATTCAAACCCCGTAATCCTGCGATGGATTGCGGGGTTTTTCCATTCGACAGGATTTTGCATTTTCCATCCTGCTCCGTCAGATAGTGACGGAACACGACAGGCACAGCTTACCGCTGCACGGTGGGCGCTCTTTTTTATAGATGAGGCGCAGGACAAGCCTGCCGCCGGACCCGTGCGGTGTAGATCACCGCCCCTCTGATTTCGATTTGCTCGTCAACCCACTCAAAAATCGAAATTGGAGGATTACCATGAAAGAAATCAATCTGCGGGAATATTACCCGTTTTATACACAGGACGTTATTGTTGAGGTGCCGGACGAAGTGGCTGATCTTCTCCGGGAACTTAAGCTGGCTGATGCAGCTTCTTTTCTGCGTACATACCGGCATAAAGCATACTTTTCTCTGGATTACGATGTCAATGTGGAGCGCGACGCCCTGGTGGTTGTTCTGACACCGGCTGATATTTTGGAGCAGAAAGAAGAAAATGATCGGCTATACCAGGCGATTGCTTCCTTGCCTGAAAAACAGCGGAACCGGATCACTTCTCATTTTCTTCTCGGCATGAGTATATCGGAAATTGCAAAAAGTGAAGGTTCCGGCGTCAGCTCTGTGCATGAAGGAATCCAGAGAGGGCTTCGGCGTCTGAAAAAAATTTTGAAAAAAATGGAGTCAGACCCCGAAAAAAACGCCTAAAAATGAAATGAATAATAGAGGGACATATTCGGCGGGACAAGCCTAATGGGTGTGGCCGGTAACACACGTTCTGGCCCGCCCAACTGAAATACTGTCATAACTGCCACATCCCTCGCTTGTTCTTTGACAACTGAATATACGGTGCCATAGGTACTTTCCCTGTATTCCGAGCGGCAAATGGAGCGGCGCGATGACAGACGGCTTTAAGGAGGTGGTGAAGCCCAGCCGTCCGAGCGATCTACGCAATCCATTGACCTAGCTGTGGCAGGCCAGGCGCGATGACCGATACAGGGCACAATGATACTTTCTCACGACCCGTCAAAGACTTGGGGGGAGTCCCTTCTGTGTTCGTTAGCTCTGGCGAAGCGACGGCATAAGCAGGGCTATGATGCGGTAAAGCTGACCGCAGCCTGTGGCATCCCCGGCCCGAAAACGGGCCTGCCGGGGGGCGTGGCAAATACGGCAGTAACCTAAGAACATCCATGCCGTTGTTTTGATTTTTGAGCAGCGGCATGGATTTCTATAAAATCGAAATCAGATACCATGAGGCCGGGCCGCTCTTTCAGTGTGTCCGGCCTTATTCATGTGATTTTGATGATTCAGTATGAAAGGAAAGGAGCTGCTGTTATGAGTCACACACCGGCATATACGGTCATTCAAACACCGGAGGCAGATAAACTTGCCGACATCCGGGATGTATCTGTTAATAAGGATTTGCCGCGAGAAGAAAGGATTGCCGAGTTTATTCGGCAGATCCGGGACCCGTATCATTTCAAATGCGGCGGATTTGTTGTCAGGGCAAGTTTTTCCCAGGGAGGCGCTACCCTGGAAGAATGCCTCCGCGGAATCCTACGCTGAAAATTATTGATATTTTTTATTTTGGGGGCTGATTTTTCCCGCATGGAGCGTTATAATAAACATGGAAAAGGAATTGAATACCGATACGCAGACTGCACTCCTTGAATTGCGGGGATTTTTCCGTGATGAAAGGAGTGTTTTTCTATGCAGGTTTATAAAGCTGCCAAATACATCCGCTTATCTTACACGGATGACAAATCAAACGAAAGCAATAGTGTCGGCAATCAACGAAAGCTGATCGAAGATTTCGTGAGCCGTCACCCGGAGATCGAGCTGGTTTCCGAAAAGGTAGACGATGGGTACAGCGGGGTTATCTTTGACCGTCCGGCTTTTAAGGAAATGATGGATGACATCATGGAGGGAAAGATCAACTGTGTCATCGTCAAAGACCTTTCCCGTCTTGGCCGTGAGTATATTGAGACTGGCCGCTATATGCGCCGTGTCTTTCCGGCCTATGGCGTGAGGTTTATTGCCATCAATGACAATATTGATACTCTCAATGAGAGCGCAGGCGATGACCTGACTGTATCAGTAAAGAACATTATGAATGAAGCCTACGCACGGGATATTTCCATCAAAACGAGAAGTTCCCTGGAAACTAAGCGTAAGAATGGGGATTTCGTTGGAGCTTTCCCGGTTTACGGCTATCGTAAATCCGAAGATAACCATAATCTTCTTGTGGTAGACGAATATGCTGCCCAGGTGGTGCGGAGCATTTTCAGGATGCGACTGGAAGGATTCAGCCCCTACGCCATCGCTAATGAGCTGAACCGGCTGGGTACACTCTCTCCCCTGGCATATAAAAAGTATTATGGTCTTCCCCATGCCAAGAAAGGCTATACAGACCGGAAGGATTGCCGGTGGTCGGCAAATACCGTCACCCGGATTTTGCAGGATGAAACCTATACCGGCACACTGGTCCAGGGTCGAAAAGGTTCTCAGCACTTTAAGCTGAAAGAGATGGAGAGCCGCCCTTCCTCCGAGTGGATTCGCGTGGAAAATGCTCACGAAGCCATTATTGATCGGAATGATTTTGACCTGGTGCAAAGGATTCGCAACCTGGACACCCGTACATCTCCCCAAAAAGATAAAGTCTATCTGTTTTCCGGCATACTGGTCTGCGGTTGCTGCGGCAGCCGGATGGTACGCAAAACCAACCGCTACAAAGACAAAGAGTATCACTATTACTATTGTCCTACCGGAAAGAAGAACGGCTGCGCCCATCCGGTCATGGTAAAGGAACATGAGCTGATGGAGTGCGTGCGGGACAGTCTGAAAGGGTTTATTGCCAATGTAGTCTCTCTGGATGAAATCTTATCCGACATAGACCAGAGCCGTATCAACCGTGAGCTTATCAAAGAATATTCGCGGCAGATCGCCCAGAATGAGCAGCAGTTGGAGCAGATCCGTCAATATAAGATGAAACTGTATGAGAGCATGGTAAACGGCTTTCTGGACAAGTCGGAGTTCCTTTATAACAAAAGCAGTTACAGCGCCCGTATCACCCAACTGGAACAGGCGGTTGCCGCCCTTAAAGAAAAACGGACCGATGTAATGGAAAACCGGAGTGAGCGGAATCGTTGGATTGAGAATTTCAGGCGTTTTTCCGATCTGGAAGAACTGGACCGCAAGGCGGTGATCCAGCTTGTGCAGGTGATTACAGTGCTTGGAAAAGACGAATTGCAGATTCAATTTAATTATCAGGACGAATATGAAAAAGCCCTCGCCCTGATTACGCCGGTACAGGAAAGGATGGTGGTCTGAAATGGCGAGAAAGAGCAGAAAACATACTATGGCGCAGGCTGCCATGCCTGCTTCCCCGTTTATCAGCACGGCGCTGTATATCCGGCTGTCTGTGGAGGATAACAATAAACGTGGAAATTCTATCGAAACTCAAAAGCTGGTTCTTGAAAAATTTTTATTTGGGAAACCAGAACTGCGACTTTACGACATCTATATCGACAATGGAGCAACAGGCACGAATTTTAACCGCGACGGCTTCCAGCGGATGCTTTCGGATATTGAATCCGGCAAAGTGGGCTGTGTGATCGTCAAGGACCTGTCGCGCCTGGGACGCAATGCCATTGACACGGGATATTACATTGAGCGGTATTTTCCTTCCCATAATGTCCGGTTCATCAGCGTTACGGATCAATTTGACTCTGAAAACCCTGATAATCTCCACGGTGGTATTATTCTTCCGCTGAAAAATATGATTAACGAAGCCTATGCGCTGGACATAGGACGCAAGATAAAAGCTCAGGCCCGTCAAGATATGAAAGAGGGCAAGTATGTGGGTGGCAGGGCGCCATTTGGATATATGAAAGACCCTGATGACTGCCACAAATTGATTATTGATCCTGTGGCGGCTCCTGTGGTACGCCAGATTTTCCAGTGGGCTTATGAAAAAGTCCCCCTCAATCGGATTGTATTGCTGCTTAATGAGGGTGGCTATCCCTCCCCAGGAAAGTATAAAATGCAGACCGGAGAGATCACCCATCAGGCATTGGCTGGTCGTGGTTACTGGCAGACCTGGACGGTTTCTAAAATTTTGCAGGAAGATAAGTATACTGGTGACATGGTGCAGGGGCGGACCAAAACAGTTCTTCACCGGCAGGTGCCCGCAGGCGAGGAAAACCTGATTGTGGTTACTGGCACCCATGAGCCTATTGTTTCCAGAGAGATTTTTGATGCTGTCCAGAAGTACCGGGCAGAAGTGGCCGAGGAAAGCAAGAAGCACCCGGTTATTCCATATACGCCCAATATTTTCAAGGGGCGGATTTTCTGTGGAGACTGCGGGAGAAGCCTGCACCGGCAACGCCAACAATGCAATGGTTCATATCGCTTCCACTGCCTGACCCCTACCAGGGTACATAAAGATAAATGCGCTGGTGTTTCCATCAGCGAAACCGAGCTGATCGCAACGGTGCTGGACATTCTTAAAAGGGAATTAGCCGCCGTTCTGGGGGATTATGCGCTGCTTCTGAACGACAACATTCAAAAACAGGAAAAAGAGGCTGCCACCCGTGAGAAAATCAACCGGGCAAAGTTACAGCTTAACCAAAGTCGTGAGTTTTTGCAAACTCTTTATGAAAGTCTGATGAACGGAGCGATTGACAGCGAAGAATATTTCGTTTTGAAAGCGACTTACGAAGAACAGATGCAGGCGGCCCAAAAAGAGCTTTCCTTTTATGAAAACCAGTCTGCCGTCCGTCAGGAACAGACCGAAAAGTGCAAGGACCTGGAAAAAGACGAGCAGGAACTTTTGGCCGGAGGCTCCCTGACTGCCGCTCTCATTGAGCGTTTGATTGAGCGGATCACGGTCTACCCGAATAAACAGGTAGATGTAAAATTTACATTCCGTACGGAATTTGAGGCGTTTAAGGAGGCGGCGGCAGAATGAAAAAGTATATAATTGCTCTTTATATCCGTCTTTCTTTAGAGGACGCCAAAACAGATAGTATGAGTATTTCCAGCCAGCGAAGCATCCTTCGGGAATATGCCTCTGAACTGCCTGAATATGCCAATGCGGAACTTATGGAGTTTGTAGATAACGGGTACAGCGGGGCAAACTTCGAGCGCCCTGCGGTGCAGGAATTACTTGACCTGGTACGGGCCAATCGGATTGACTGTATCATGGTAAAAGATTTTTCCCGGTTTGGTCGCAACAGTTTGGAAACCGGCTACTTTATCGAGCGGGTATTTCCGCTGTTTCATACCCGCTTTATCTCTGTCAATGATGATTTTGACACCCAAAAGTTAAAAGGTGATACCGGAGGTATGGAAGTCGCCTTCAAGTATTTAATCAGTGAGTATTACAGCCGTGATATGTCGGTAAAGACCAAAACGGCCAAATACCTGAAATTCCAGCGTGGCGAATACCAAAGTAAAATCTGCCCTTACGGTTATCGCAAAGGGGAAAACGGACGGATGGTGCCGGACCAGGAGACTTCCGAAGTAGTCCAGAAAATTTTTGAATATGCCGTAAATGGCATGAACGCAGCCGATATTGCACGGGAGCTTTCCCGTCAGCAGATTCCCACGCCCGGAGAACATAAGGCCCGAAAAGGAATTAAGACACACGATGTTTCAAGAACTCACGGAATGTGGTGTAATTCTACGGTGCTTCGGATTCTTGCTGACGAACGATATATGGGCACTTATGTGATTGGCAAAAGAGAGGTTACGGAAATTGGCGGCCACAAGATGCGGAGCAAAGCGGAAAGCGACTGGATCAAAATACCGAACCATCATATACCGCTGGTGAATGAGGAAATCTTTTCAAAGGCCAATGCCTCTATTCAGCGTTTTAAGATTCCAAACAGGAAAAAGCACAACTATCTCCTGCGTGGGAAGGTTATCTGTGGATGCTGTAAACATGCCCTGCACCTGGCAAACGGGACATCTTACCGGTGCCGCTTTTCCAGCACGATTCCTTCACTGGACTGCTATAATATTCATATCCGAGAAAAAGAACTGAACCAGCTTGTTTATGAATTACTGTGCAAACAGTTCCAGGTAGCATTTGGCGTTGACAGCTTAGCGGATCTCTGTAAGGTAGATACCGTTGCTTTACGTCAAGCTGACTTTGACCGGCAGATTTTTGAACTGCAGGAAGAAAAGCGGAAGCTGTATGAATCGCTTGTTTCCGGGGGGATTCCGCTCCCGAAATATAAGGAGCAAAAAGAGCAGATCAGTGAAAGGCTGTTGGAAGTGCAGAATACCAAAGCGGTTGTCATGGCCCGTCTTGAAGCCGAACAGGAAGAACGGCAGCACCAGCGCCAGCAGATGGATATTTCCCGGATGCTGACGGAAAGCGATGGGCTGACTTCGGAATTGGTTGATCTTCTGATTGATAAGATTTATGTTTACCCTGATAAACGGGTGGATGTTGAATTTAAGATAAGGGACAGTTTTGCAGCTCACAAATGAGGGAAAGGGATTGATTATGCGGATTGCGTTTTATTACAGAAAAGGCAACACAACTTTTGGCTGTATGCTGCCGGAAGAAAAGGAACGACTTCATGTTTTTTTTGCCGCCGAACAGAAACGGGAGGCGGCAAAATCCCTATCAAGAAAGCTGGATCATGGGGACAAGAAAAAATAAATATTTTTTTGTCGTGGGCTTGACATAAGGGTGTCTCAAATCGTGGATGCGAATCCGTTTCACACCAGTTGCCTTGCATCCCCGATCCATTTCCCTGTGGAGATAACTTTTGCTGATGGGAAACATCCGGCTATCCGGCTGTACACCATAAAGCTGCTTGAGGTAATCCTGGATCTCGTCACAGAGGAATTTCGGCATCTGAATTACCCGGTTACTTTTCGGCGTTTTGGGATCTGTGATCACATCCTGCTTGTTCAGTCTCTGGTAGGACTTATTGATGCTGACCGTGCGCTTTTCAAAATTGAAATCTGCCGGGGTCAAAGCAAGCAGCTCTCCTTCTCGGAGGCCACACCAGTAAAGCATCTCAAAGGCATAGAAGGACAGCGGTTTATCCATCATAGCCTCGGAGAACTTGGTATACTCTTCCCTGGTCCAGAACAGCATCTCTTTCCGTTCTTCCGTCCCCATATTTCCCGCCTGTCTAGCCGGGTTGATGTTCAGGCCATAGAAGCGAGCTGCGTGATTAAAGATGGCGCTGAGCTGGTTGTGAACCGTTTTCAGATAGGTTTTGGAAAGTGGCTTTCCGTGCCAGTCCGTCAGTTCTCGGATCTCATTCTGCCAGTGGATAATATCCTTGGCTGTAATCTCCGACAGTTTTCTCTTGGCGAAATAAGGCAGGATCTTCTTTTTGATGATGCTCTCCTTTGTAAGCCAGGTATTGAGCTTCAGCTTTGGTTTGACATCCTTCTCATACAGCTCGACGAAGCTCTCAAAGGTCATATCGATATCCGCCTGTTTCTGCATCAGGAACTCACGTTCCCAGGCAAGAGCCTCCTTCTTGGTGGCAAACCCACGCTTGAGTTTTTGCTGCCGCTCACCTTTCCAGTCGGTATAGCGGAACTGCACATACCAGGTACCGTTGTTCTTGTTCTTAAACGCTGCCATAATCACTCCCTCCTTTCAGTCTTTCTCAGTTCTTGTACCGTAGAACTTCTCGTGGAAGAACTTGCGGTCAATCCGCCCGGAAATTGTGATGCACCCAGTTTTGGCCAATTCCTCATTCAACTGGCGGATCAGCTTGTAGGCGTAGGGTATCGATACACCCAATTCCTCGGCCACTTCGTTAACACGCATAAAAATCTGGTTTGCCATGATAAGTACCTTCCTTTCTCTGTTGTTCGTGACTGCGGCTTGCGGTTGTTGCGTTCCATACATGCCTCCTTGCTTATGGCCATCACCTTATCTCGTTTGTACCCAGAAATCGGACGGTCCATTTTATGCACTATGATTTCTAAGCTTTTATGCTTAGTGTTTTTATAATACTATACATATTAGCTTAGTTCAAGCCTTTTCAGAAAAATATTATTAAATAAATTTGTTTAGATTCTCTTGACTTTTCTAAGCAAATATGCTATGTTCACTATAAAGACAATCATAGATTGGAGTTGGACGTATGGCCATCGGTGAGAGAATCCACTTTTTCCGTCTGCTGCGAGGGATGACACAGAAATATCTGGGTATGGCCGTGGGCTTCCCCGAGAAATCCGCCGATGTGCGCCTGGCTCAGTATGAGACCGGATCAAGAACCCCAAAAGCAGAGCTGACGGCTGCCCTGGCCCAGGTACTGGATGTTTCCCCGCACGCACTCTCTGTCCCGGATATAGACTCCTACGTTGGCCTCATGCACACCCTGTTTGCCCTGGAGGACAACTACGGGCTGAAAGTCACAGAACAGGATGGTGTACTCTCCCTGCAGGTAGATTTCCGCAAAAATAAGGATGCTGCTAGACTTCACGAGATGCTCTGGGCCTGGCGGGAGCAGGCTGCCAAGCTGGAGGCTGGAGAGATCTCTCAGGATGAGTACGACCGCTGGCGTTACCACTACCCGGAGTTTGACAAGGCTCAGACTCATGTGAAGGTGCCATCTCAGCACTTCAGCAACCGGGTTGTTGACACCCTAAAGGAGGGCTCTAATGACTCTTAAAAAATTAGTTTATAAATTCCGTAATGCCATTGAGAGAGCCAAAGATAACAACGAACCCGGTGAATTTTTCAGAAAATTTCCAATCGGTCAATGTGGAAATACCAGCGATATGCTCGCTCAATATTTAATTGAAAACCACATAGGGCCTATTGAGCTTGTCAGCGGAATTTATTATGCAGATGACCCCAACTATCCAGACGACCGCCAATCTCATGCCTGGTTGCTCGTAAAGGGGGTTATCATTGATATAACTTGCGATCAGTTTAAATTTCATAACACTCCGTTAAAATGTGATAATCCTATATATATCGGCCCAATGTCTGACTACTATCGACAATTTGATACTAGCCATGCTGAGATTTATTGGCACCAGGGGCTGGATAAAAATTGGCCTCATTATAACCAGCTCCGTTCAACATATGAAACAATCAAACGTTACTTATGAATAACATAAAAAAGGTCTAACTGATCAGCAAAAATCAGTTAGACCTTTTCTCTTAGAATAAAAATCCTGCGTATTCGCAAGCCACCCAAATCACCAGAATAACTCTGAAATTGACGGGTGCTATCAATCTGCTATCAAAGGGGAAATCTGAAATCCAGAAACCCAGTGCCTATGCGGGTTTGCGGGCTCTCATATCCACTTTTTACTTACTCGAACTCTATTGTGGCGGGCGGCTTGCTGGTGATATCGTACACCACGCGGTTGACGCCCTCCACCTCGTTGATGATGCGGTTGGAGGTGCGGCCCAGCAAATCATAGGGCAGGTGGGCCCAGTCGGCTGTCATGAAGTCGGTGGTAGTCACGGCGCGCAGGGCCACGGTGACCCCATAGGTGCGGCCGTCGCCCATGACGCCCACGCTGCGGTTGGCAGTGAGCACGGCAAAGTACTGGTTCACGCTGCGCTCCAGGCCGGCGTTGGCCACCTCTTCCCGGAAGATGGCGTCAGCTTCCTGCAAAAGCTTCACTTTCTCCGGGGTGACCTCGCCCATGATGCGCACCGCAAGGCCGGGGCCCGGGAAGGGCTGGCGCCACACCAGCTGAGAGGGGATGCCCAGCTCCAGCCCCACGCGGCGCACCTCGTCCTTGAACAGGTCCCGCAGGGGCTCCACCAGGCCCTCAAAGCCGATATCCTCCGGCAGGCCGCCCACGTTGTGGTGGCTCTTGATGACGGCCGCCTGGCCGGTGCCGCTCTCCACCACGTCGGGGTAGATGGTGCCCTGGCACAGGAAGTCCATCTTGCCCAGCTTCTCGCTCTCCGCCTCGAAGACGCGGACAAACTCCTCACCGATGATCTTCCGCTTCCGCTCCGGGTCAGTGACACCGGAGAGCTTGGAGAAGAACCGGTCCGCCGCGTTGACGCGGATGATGTTCATGTCAAACTCTTTTTTGAACACCTGCTCCACCATGTCGCCCTCGTCCTTGCGCAGCAGGCCGTGGTCCACGAAGATGCAGGTCAGGTTCTTGCCGATGGCCTTGTGCACCAGCATGGCCGCCACGGAGGAGTCCACCCCGCCGGAGAGGCCGCAGAGGACCTTTTTGTCCCCCACCCGCTCCCGGATGGCGGCGATGGTCTCCTGGGCAAAGGACTTCATCTCCCAGTCACCGGCGCAGCCGCAGATGTTGTACAGGAAGTTGTGGAACATCTGCTGGCCCTGCTGGGTGTGCTCTACCTCGGGATGGAACTGGGTGGCATAGAGCTTTCTCTCCCGGTTTTCCATGGCCGCGGCGGGGCAGTGGGCGCTCCAGGCGGAGGCGGTAAAGCCCTCGGGCAGCTGGGAGATGTAGTCGTTATGGCTCATCCAGCAGACGCTCTCCCCCACGTTCTGGAACAAGGGAGAATCGTTCTTGAACTGGGTCATGGTCTTGCCGAACTCCGGCACCTCGCTGGAGGACACCGTGCCCCCCAGCAGATGGGCCATCACCTGGGCGCCATAGCAGATGCCCAGCACGGGGATGCCCAGTTCAAAGACCTCTTTGGAGCACAGGGGGGCGTCCTGGGCGTAGACGCTGTTGGGGCCCCCGGTAAAGAGGATGCCCTTGCAGTCCCGCAGCTCCTCCGGATCGGTTTTATAGCTTTTGATCTCGCAGTAGACCCCCAGGTCCCGGACCCGGCGGGCAATGAGCTGGGCGTACTGGCCGCCAAAGTCCAGCACCACTACCCGCTCGTGGGCGTTGTTTGCCATGTGTATCCCTTCCCTTTCCCTTTGGCTTGTTGTAGGGCTATTCTACCACACTCCCTGTCTTTTCGCAAGCCCGGCAGCTCGCTTCAGGGGCGGGGGATGCGGGTATAGTACTCCACGCCGTCCTCATGGTCCACCCGGGCGCCGTTGCGGAGCTGCACCTTCAGTGAAGCGGGGTTATCCTTGTGAACAGAGAGGTAGATCTCCTCTTCGGGAACGATCTTCCAAGCCTCCTTCAAGGCCAGTGCCAAAGCCGCCGTGGCGTATCCCCGGCCCCGGTACTCCTTGCGGATCCCATAGCCGATGTGGCCCGCACCCTGCCGCAAGGCGTCGTTCAGGCGGTGGCGCAGGTTCACCAGGCCCACATAGTCCCCGTCATCGTTCTCCAGCACATAGACTGTGTCAGGCACATAGCCCTCCGGCAGGTCAAGGCCCTGGGAATTTCGCTTACGCAGCTGGACATAGGCCCCAAACCCCTCCCGATCCAGGCCGCGGGCCGTGTTAACGAACCCATTCTCCTCTGGGAGGAAGCTCATCTGCAAATCGTAGGCTCGTTCCTCATCCGCCTCCCATAGAGGGACCAATCTCATGCAAAGCCACCCTTTCCAATTGAAAAATTGCAATCAGTATACCACAGCTTTCCTAAAAAGGGAAGAAATTTTTCCGGCATGAAAAAGGAACCGCCCTGCCGGACGGCCCCTTTCAAATTTCTCTTATTCCACGGTGACAGACTTGGCCAGGTTGCGGGGCTTGTCGATATCGCAGCCCTTCATGCTGGCCACATAATAGGCGAACAGCTGCAGGGGCAGGATGGACAGGCTGGGCAGCATAAAGTCCGTGATCTTGGGCACGCAGAACTGGAAGTCCGTCTCCTGCTTCAGGGCTTCTTCTTTGTCCTGCACCGTAATGCCCAGCACCACGGCGCCCCGGGCCTTCACCTCCCGCACGTTGGACATCATCTTGTCGAACAGCTTCTCATAGGTGGCAATGGCGATGACCAGGGTGCCGTCCTCGATCAGGGAGATGGGGCCGTGCTTCAGCTCGCCGGCGGTGTAGGCCTCGGAGTGAATGTAGCTGATCTCCTTGAGCTTCAGGCTGGCCTCCAGGCTGGCGGCGTAGTCCACGTTGCGGCCGATAAAGTACATGTCGTGGGCATTGAAGTACTGAGAGGCAAAGTATTGGATGGTCTCCTTGTCCTGCAGGCACTCCGCCGCCAGATCCGGCAGGCGCTGCAGGTCTGCCATGTACTGGGCCATCTCTTCCTGGGAAACGCTGCCCAGCTGGTCCGCCATGTACAGCACGATCATATAGATCACCGCCAGCTGGGTGCTGTATGCCTTGGTAGAGGCCACGGCGATCTCCGGCCCGGCCCAGGTGTACAGCACGTCGTCGCTCTCGTTGGCAATGGTGCTGCCCACCACGTTGACGATGGACAGGATGCGGCAGCCCTTGGCCTTGGCCATGCGCAGGGCGGCCAGGGTGTCGGCTGTCTCGCCGGACTGACTGATGATAATGACCAGGGTGTTCTCATCTAAAATGGGTTCCCGATAGCGGAACTCGGAAGCCACATCCACCTCCAGGGGGATCTTCAGCAGGCGCTCAAAGGCATACTTGGCCACCACGCCCACATGGTAGGCCGTGCCGCAGGCCACGATGCACACCTTGCGGATGTTCTGGATCTGCTCCCGGGTGAGGGTGATGTCATCCAGGACGATCTTTCCCTCCCGGATGCGGGGGGAGATGGTCTTGCGCAGGGCCTCGGGCTGCTCGTAGATCTCCTTCATCATAAAGTGCTCATAGCCGCCCTTTTCCGCCGCGTCAATGTCCCACTGGATGCGCTCGGGCTCCTTCTGGATGGGGTCCAGCTCCTGGTTGTAGAAGGCAATGGACTCCCGGGTGAGGACGGCGATCTCCCGGTCCTTCAAGCGGTAGATGTCCCGGGTGTAGGAGAGGATGGCGGGCACATCGCTGGCGATGAAGTTCTCCCCCTGGCCCACGCCAATGATGAGGGGGCTGTCCTTGCGCACGGCGAACAGCTTTTCCGGGCAATCCGCGCAGAGGATGCCCAGGGCATAGCTGCCTTCTACCCGGGCAATGACCTTCTGGATGGCCTCCAGCACATCCCCTGTATAGTAATATTCCAGCAGCTGGGCCACCACCTCGGTGTCCGTATCCGAGGCGAACTCCACCCCCCGGCCCATCAGGCGGTTTTTCAGCTCCAGATAGTTTTCGATGATGCCGTTGTGCACCACCACGAACTTGCCCCCATCGCTGACCTGAGGGTGGGAGTTTACATCGCTGGGGGCGCCGTGGGTGGCCCAACGGGTATGACCAATGCCCACTGTGCCGGGCAGGCTTTTGCCTCCCTCCAAAATGCCCTCCAGCACGCTCAAGCGCCCTTTGGACTTGACCACATGCAGGCCGGTACTGTTGTACACCGCCACACCGGCGGAGTCATACCCCCGGTACTCCAGCTTCTGCAGGCCGTTTAAGAGGATGGGAGCCGCCTGCTCCTCTCCGATATATCCTACGATACCGCACATTGCGTCTCGCTCCTTTCTCAGCCCGGGTTCTTCCCGGGCGTTTTGCTGTTACTAGCATAGCAGACCCTTTGGCCCATTATGCATGCCCGCCGCCCTTTACCGGTAAATGATATCCTCCCGGGCGGGGCCGTTGGAAACCATGGTGATGGGCACCCCGATTTCCTTCTCAGCAAACTCCACATACCTGCGGGCGTTTTCAGGCAGATCCTCATAGCGCTTGATGCCGCCAATATCGCACTTCCAGCCGGGCAGCACCTCCAAGATGGGCTTGCAGCGCTTCAGCTGGGCCGTGGGCGGGAAGCTGTCAATGCGCTTGCCGTCCAGCTCGTAACCCACGCATACAGGAATCTCATCCAGATAGCCCAAGGCATCCAGCACGGTGAAGGCCACCGCTGTGGCCCCCTGGACCATACAGCCATACCGGGCGGCCACCAGGTCCAGCCAGCCCATGCGGCGGGGCCTTCCGGTGGTGGCGCCGTACTCGCCGCCGTCGCCGCCCCTGCGGCGGAGCTCCTCGGCCTCGTCGCCAAAGATCTCGCTGACAAACTCCCCGGCGCCCACCGCGCTGGAGTAGGCCTTTACCACGGTGACGATCTCCCCGATGGCGTAAGGCGGAATGCCGCCGGCACCCACTGCGCCATACCCCGCCAGCGGTGAAGAGGAGGTGACCATGGGATAGATGCCCAGGTCCGGGTCTTTCAAGGAGCCCAGCTGCCCCTCCAGCAGGATGGTCTTGCCCTCCTTCACGGCGTTGTGGAGCAGGGTGGTGGTGTCCGCCACATAGGGGGCCAGGGCCTCCTTGTACTCCATGAGCTTTTCGTAGATTTCCTCACGGTCCAGGGGCTTCTGGTGGTAGAGCTCAGTATAGAGCACGTTCTTCAGGCCCAGCACATGGTCGATGCGCTCCATGATGGAGTCCTTGTCGTCGAACAGATCGCTGACCTGGAAGCCGATTTTGGCGTATTTGTCGGAGTAGAAGGGGGCGATGCCTGACTTGGTAGAGCCGAAAGACTTGGCGGCCAAACGGGCCTCCTCCATGCCGTCCAGCTCCTTATGGTAGGGCATGACCACCTGGCAGCGGTCAGAGACCAGCAGCTTGGGGGCGGGCACGCCCCTCTCCACCACGGACTGCACCTCTTTGAGGAAGTTCTCCACAGACAGGGCCACGCCGTTGCCAATGATGTTGGTGATGTTCTGCCGGAACACACCGCTGGGCAGCTGGTGCAGGGCAAATTTCCCATACTCATTGATGATGGTGTGCCCGGCGTTGCTGCCGCCCTGGAACCGCACTACAATGTCGGAATCCTCGGCCAGCACATCGGTAATCTTTCCCTTGCCCTCGTCGCCCCAGCAGGCGCCTACAATCGCTTTAACCATAATACTTCATGCCTTTCTGAATGATTCAGTCTGGGGGTCTCCCCCCTGGGTCGGATGGGAACAGGTGGCTTACACGGTGATCTCCGCAGCCTCCTCAGCTACATCTTTATATCTCTCCAGCACGGGGGCCACCGTCTCGGTGAGGAACTCTTCTGTCTGCACAGGAGCCCGGCCCACATACTTTTCAGGCTTCACAATGTCGTGAAGCTCCTCCAGGGTGACGCCGAAAATGGGATCCCCGGCGATGCGGGCCAACAGGTCGTTCTCGCCGCCCTGCTCCTTCACCACCTTGGCAGCCTCCATAGAGTGGACCCGGATGCGCTCGTGGAGCTCCTGCCGGTTGCCGCCCCGCTTCACCGCGTCCATCATAATGTTCTCTGTGGCCATGAAGGGCAGCTCCCGCAGCATGTGCTGCCGGATGACCTTGGGGTACACCACCAGGCCGTCGGCCACGTTCTGGTACAGGTTCAAAATGCCGTCCACCGCCAGGAAGGCCTCGGGCACGCTGATGCGCTTGTTGGCGGAGTCATCCAGGGTGCGCTCGAACCACTGGGCGGCCATGGTCATGGCGGGGTTCACCGCGTCAGCGATGACGTACCGGGCCAAAGAGGCAATGCGCTCGCTGCGCATGGGGTTGCGCTTGTAAGCCATGGCCGAAGAGCCGATCTGCCCCTTTTCAAAGGGCTCCTCCACCTCTTTCAGGTGCTGGAGCAGCCGGATGTCGTTGGAGAACTTGGCCGCGCTCTGGGCGATGCCGGAGAGGATGTTCAGCATCTGGCTGTCCAGCTTGCGGGAGTAGGTCTGGCCGGAGACGGGGAAGCACTTCTCATACCCCATCTTCTGGGCGATCTTCTCATCCAGCTGGCGGCACTTCTCGTGATCCCCCTCAAACAGCTCCAAAAAGCTGGCCTGGGTGCCGGTGGTGCCCTTGCAGCCCAGCAGCTTTGCCTTGGAAAGCTGGTACTCCACATCCTCCAGGTCCATCAGCAGGTCCTGCATCCACAGGGTGGCCCGCTTGCCCACGGTGGTGGGCTGGGCAGGCTGAAAGTGGGTAAAGGCCAGGGTGGGCAGATCCTTGTACTCCCGGGCAAAGTGGGAAAGCACCCGCAGCACCCCCACCAGCTTGTTGCGGATGAGCTTGAGGGCCTCAGTCATAATGATGACATCGGTGTTGTCCCCCACATAGCAGGAGGTGGCGCCCAAGTGGATGATGCCCGCCGCTTCAGGGCACTGCTGGCCGTAGGCGTAGACGTGGCTCATCACATCATGGCGGACCACCTTCTCCCGCTCCTGGGCCACCTCGTAGTTGATGTCCTCGGCGTGGGCTTTCAGCTCGTCGATCTGCTCCTGGGTGACGGGCAGGCCCAGCTCATGCTCCGCCTCGGCCAGGGCGATCCACAGCTTCCGCCAGGTGCGGAACTTCATATCCGGGGAAAACAGGTATTTCATTTCCCTGTCCGCATACCGGGCGGACAAGGGGGATTCGTACATGTCTCTTGCCATGGCTTGACCAAACCTTTCTTCTTTGAATTCCCGAAAAACACAGTGAGTCCCGGGGGATGGGCCTTCTTCCCCACCCCGCGGGACCCTGCTATACTCCTGCGTTACTTGCGCAGCCCCAAGCGGCGCATCATTTCCTCATAGGCCTCTTCCACACCGCCCATATCCCGGCGGAAGCGGTCCTTATCCAGCTTCTCGTGGGTATCGCTGTCCCAGAAGCGGCAGGTATCCGGAGAGATCTCGTCCGCCAGGATGATCTGGCCGTCAGAGGTCTTGCCGAATTCGATCTTAAAGTCGATCAGGTCCACCTTTACAGACTTGAAGAAATCCACCATAAGCTGGTTGATCTTAAAGCTCATCTGGGCGATCTGGTCCAGCTCCTCACGGGTGGCAAGGTCCATGGCCAGGATGTGGTAATCGTTGACCATGGGGTCGCCCAGCTCGTCATTTTTATAGCTGAACTCCAGCACAGGGCACTTGAGAGCGGTGCCCTCGGGCAGGCCCAGGCGCTTGGAGAGGCTGCCCGCGGCCACGTTGCGGATGATGACCTCCAGGGGCACAATCGTAACCTTCTTCACAGCGGTCTCCCGCTCGTTGAGCTCTTCGATGTAGTGGGTGGGGATGCCCTCCTTTTCCAGCATGCGGAACATGAAATTGGACATCTCGTTGTTGACCACGCCCTTTCCCACAATGGTGCCCTTTTTCAGGCCATTGAAGGCGGTGGCGTCGTCCTTATAAGAGACGATATAGACCTCGGGGTCCTCCGTCTTATATACCTTCTTGGCTTTCCCCTCGTACAGCAGTTCCTTCTTTTGCATGGCAGTAAAAACCTCCGTCCAGCAGCGTTTCATTTTCCCTTTTGTCAGAAGGGAAGCGCCCGCCCTTTGGCAGCAAGGCCCAGCGGGCAGTCCCATACGCTTCAATTTTAGTAAAAAGTTGGGCCGATGTCAACCGTTCGGGGAAAGATTTTCCCACCTGCCCCCGCTTCCAAGGCAGCGGGGGCGGGCAAGATGGGCGAGGGGGAATGTTCACAAAATCGCAAAAAGAATTTTCGAATTTTTTTCTTGTAAAATTCACCCCTCTATGGTAAAATAACCCTATGATTTTGCAAGATTCCCAAATCAGACTTGCAGTATGGAGGGAAAATACTATGTCTTATGTCAGCGAGCAGCTGGAGCTGCTGAAAAAGAAAAATCCGGGCGAGCCGGAGTTCATCCAAGCCGCCACCGAGGTGCTCACCTCTTTGGAGCCCGTTATCCAGGCCAACCCCCAGTATGAGGCCGCAGGCATTCTGGAGCGCATTGTGGAGCCCGAGCGCCAGATCATGTTCCGGGTGCCCTGGGTGGACGACAACGGCAAGGTGCAGGTAAACCGCGGCTTCCGGGTACAGTTCAACTCCGCCATCGGCCCTTACAAGGGCGGCCTGCGGCTCCATCCTTCCGTCAACCTGGGCATCATCAAGTTCCTGGGCTTCGAGCAGATCTTCAAAAACAGCCTGACCGGCCTGCCCATCGGCGGCGGCAAGGGCGGCTCTGACTTTGACCCCAAGGGCAAGTCTGACCGGGAAGTGATGGCCTTCTGCCAGAGCTTTATGACCGAGCTGTACCGCCACATTGGCCCCGACACCGACGTGCCCGCCGGCGACATCGGCACCGGCGCCCGGGAGATCGGTTACATGTACGGCCAGTACAAGCGCATCCGCAACGCCTTTGAGGGCGTGCTCACCGGCAAGGGCCTGACCTACGGTGGCTCTCTTGCCCGCACCGAGGCCACCGGCTACGGCCTGCTGTACTTCACCGCCGCCATGCTGAAGAAGAACGGCTATGACATGGCCGGCAAGACCGTGGTCATCTCCGGCGCCGGCAACGTGGCCATTTACGCCTGCGAGAAGGCCCAGGAGATGGGCGCCAAGGTGGTCACCATGTCCGATTCCACTGGCTGGGTGTACGATCCCGAAGGCATCGACCTGGCCGCCATTAAGGAGATCAAGGAGGTCAAGCGCGCCCGCCTGACCGAGTACAAGAACTACCGTCCCAACAGTGAATACCATGAGGGCCGCGGCGTGTGGAGCGTCAAGTGCGACATCGCCCTGCCCTGCGCCACTCAGAACGAGCTGCTGGAGGAGGACGCCAAGCAGCTGGTGGCCAATGGCTGCATCGCCGTGGCTGAGGGCGCCAACATGCCCACCACCATCGAGGCCACCAAGATCCTGCAGGAGGGCGGCGTGCTGTTCGCCCCCGGCAAGGCTGCCAACGCCGGCGGCGTGGCCACCTCCGCTTTGGAGATGACCCAGAACAGCGAACGCCTCTCCTGGACCTTCGAGGAGGTTGACGCCAAGCTGAAGGGCATTATGGAGAACATCTTCAAGTCCGCCGACGAGGCCGCTGAGAAGTACGGCCATCCCAAGAACTACGTTATGGGCGCCAACATCGCCGGCTTCATCAAGGTGGCCGACGCCATGCTGGCCCAGGGCGTGATCTAAGGGGTTGCACCCCGGGCAAGTCCCGTCCCGTTTCTATGAAGGTAAAAAAGGACATCCAAGGGTAAAAGCTTGGGTGTCCTTTTCCATTGCCTTCCCTGATGCCCCGCAAAAATCTCACGCCTGTTCTTCCACTTTCCCCCCATTTGTGGTATGATATCCCGGTAACCAAAACGGCCTGGGCGGCCAGTACCGCCAGTAGCGCCCTGGGACGACCAGCGCGCCGGGAGGCCCCCGGCAGGCGATCCCACGGCCCAAAACGGACAGCCCGCCCGGGCAACATAGCCAATATAGATTCCCCGCAGCACAGCGCCCTGTGCCGGGCCGCGGGAAAGGCACGGAAAAACCACGGAGAAGGATCGGTGAGGAACCGCCCGCGGTTTTTCTCCGGCCCCTCTCCTCTGAGAAGGGAAGATCGTTTTGGAAGATACAAAGCAAACTCAGGCTGCCGGGCCCCAAAAGGGGAACGCTGCCTGGGACAAAGTAAAAGCCTACGGCAGGCTCTACTTCGTAGACGCTATGAGCGCCATGGCCCAGGGCCTGTTCGCCTCTCTGCTGATTGGCACCATCATCTCCACCCTGGGCTCCCAGCTGGGCGTGCCCCTGCTGGAGGAGATCGGCAACTTCGCCAAGGAGATGGCGGGCCCCGCCATGGCCGTCGCCATCGGCTATGCCCTGAAAGCCCCGCCCCTGGTGCTGTTTTCCCTGGCGGCAGTGGGCAGCGCCTCTAACACCCTGGGCGGCGAAGGGGGGCCGCTGGCTGTGCTGGTGCTTGCCATTATCGCTGCGGAACTGGGCAAGCTGGTGAGCAAGAAAACCCCCGTGGATATCCTGGTCACCCCCCTGGTGACCATCCTCTCCGGCTCGCTGCTGGCCTATGTGCTGGCGCCGCCCATTGGCACTGCCGCCGCTGCGGTGGGACAGCTCATCATGTGGGCCACGGATTTGCAGCCCTTCCTGATGGGGATGTTTGTCTCGGTGCTGGTGGGCGTGGCTTTGACCCTGCCCATCTCCAGCGCGGCTATCTGTGCTGCCCTGGGGCTGACCGGCCTGGCCGGGGGCGCCGCTGTGGCGGGCTGCTGCGCCCAGATGGTGGGCTTTGCGGTCATCAGCTTCCGGGAAAACCGGTGGGGCGGCCTGGTGGCCCAGGGCTTGGGCACCTCCATGCTGCAAGTGCCCAACATCATCAAGAACCCCTGCATCTGGATCGCCCCCACTCTGGCCTCCGCCATCACCGGGCCTTTAGCCACCTGCGTCTTCCGCCTGGAGATGAACGGCGCGCCGGTCTCCAGCGGCATGGGAACCTGCGGCCTGGTGGGACAAATCGGCGTCATCGACGGCTGGGTGAACGATGTGGCCAACGGCTTGAAAGCTGCCATCACCCCTATGGACTGGGTGGGCCTGGTGCTGCTGTGTTTTGTCCTGCCCGCCGTGCTCTCCTGGGTCTTGAATCTGGGATTGCGCAAGCTGGGCTGGGTGAAGGACGGCGACATGAAATTGGACGTATAAACCGATCCGCCCAAGCTGAAAAGCGGACCTTCCCAAATGGGAGGGCCCGCTTTTCCCTTTATTTGTGATAAGAGGTGTTTCCCAAAATCTGGAAGCCCCGGTAAATCTGCTCGCACAGCATCACCCGGGCCAACTGATGGGGAAAGGTCATGGGGGACATGGAAAGCCCCTCCCCGGCCCGCTTCACCGCTGGAGACAGCCCAAAGGAGCTGCCGATGACAAAGCTCACCGCCCCCGGGGACTGCATGGCCCCCGCCAACCGCTTTGCCACTCCGGGGGAATCCACCGGCTTCCCCTCAATGCACAGGGGGTACACCGTTCCAGCCGTGTGGCGAAGGATTTGCTCCCCCTCCTTTTCCAGGGCGGCGGCGATCTCCGCCTGGGAGGGGGCGCTGGGCAGCCGTGCCTCCGGCAGCTCGATGAGCTCCCACTTGCACAGAGGGCGCAGACGCTTTTCATACTCCGCCACGGCGTCCCGCCAATAGGCTTCCTTCAGCTTCCCCACGCAGACCAGTTTGACTGCCAACATACCGCGCCCTCCTAAAAGATGATTGCTTTTCCCTCCTGGTTTTCCACGGGAGCTACCCCCAGCCAGAAGTCCGTGCCCTGGGAGAGCCCCGCCCCGCAGAGGGACGAGAGGGCCGCTTCCCGGGCCAGGGTGGGAGTGTTGTTCTCCCGGCTCAAATGGGCCAGCAGGAACCGCTTGGTTCCCACCTGGGCCAGCTCCGGCAGAAAGGCCGCGCACTCCCCGTTGGAGAGGTGGCCCGTCCCCGCCAGGATGCGCCGCTTGAGATAAGGGGGATAGGGCCCGTTGCGGAGCATCTCCTTGTCGTGGTTGGATTCGATGACCACGAACTCCGCCCCCAAAAGGTGCTCCCGCACACAGTCCGTCAGCGCTCCCAGGTCCGTTGCCAGGGCAAATTGACGGCCATCTTCCGTGCGGATGCGAAACCCAAGGGATTGGGCGCTGTCGTGGGGAGTGGCAAAGGGGCGGACTGTCATCCCCGCCAGCTGGAGCTCCTCCTCCAGAACCCAGCGTTCCACTCCCTCCAAGGAGGAGTCCATGGCCAGAAGGGTCCCTTGGGAAGCGAACACCGGGATGCCGTACTTCTTAGCAAAGACACGCACCCCGGCGATATGGTCGCTGTGCTCGTGGGTGATGAGAATTCCCTGCACGGCTAAGGGGTCTATCCCACAGCGTTGAAGCGCACCCACCAGCTGACGGGCGCTGCGGCCCGCGTCCAACAGCAGACCCGCACTGCGGGTGCCTATGTAGTAGCTGTTCCCCGTGCTGCCGGAGAACAGGGGGCACAGCCTGGCCATTTCCCTGCTCCTTTCTTCAAAACAAAAGAGCTGCCGCTCAGCAGCCGCAGCTCCATCCTTCCTCGTTTCAGGCTTTTCAGCCAATCTTATCCATCACCTGGTCCGGCTCCTGGCTGCGGTAGATATCCGCCCCCAGGTCCACCAGCTTCTCTACAATGTTCTCATAGCCCCGCTCGATATATTTCACGTCTTCCAAAACCGTGGTGCCCTCTGCCACCAGCCCGGCAATGACCATGGCGGCGCCGGCCCGCAGATCCAAGGCGCGCACTGGCGCGCCCTTCAGGTGGTCCACACCCTCTACAATGGCCACCTTGCCGTCCACAGTGATCTGGGCTCCCATGCGGCGCAGCTCATCCACATATTTAAAGCGGTTGCTCTCCCATACGCTCTCATTGACCATGCTGGTGCCGTGGGCAATGGACAGCAGCGTGGTAATCTGAGGCTGCATATCCGTGGGAAAGCCCGGGTGGGGCATGGTCTTCACATTACATTTGCGCAGGGGCCGGTCGCACACCACGCGAACCGTGTCGTCCCCTTCTTCCACAGTGACGCCCATTTCCACCAGCTTGGCGGAGATGGACTCCAGGTGCTTGGGCGTTACGTTCTTCACCGTTACGTCCCCGTGGGTGGCCGCAGCAGCCACCATATAGGTGCCCGCCTCAATCTGGTCGGGGATGATGGAATAGGTCACGCCCCGCAGCTTCTGCACCCCGTGGATTTTGATAGTATCCGTGCCCGCGCCCCGCACATCCGCGCCCATGGTGTTCAAAAAGTTGGCCAAATCCACGATGTGGGGTTCTCGGGCGGCGTTTTCAATGATAGTCAGGCCCCGGGCCTTGGCGGCGGCCAGCATGATGTTCATGGTGGCCCCCACAGTGACCACATCCATATAGACACTGGCCCCATGCAGGTCCCGAGGGGCGGAGACGGCAATCATGCCGTTATCCAGGCTGTAATCGCAACCCAAAGCGGAAAAGCCTTTCAAATGCTGGTCAATGGGACGGATGCCGAAGTTGCAGCCGCCCGGCATGGGGACCACCGCCCGGCGGCACCGTCCTAGCAGAGCGCCCAAAAAGTAATAGGAGGCGCGGATACGCCGTGCCACCTGATCCGAAACCGTATCCGTATCCACTGGCCGGGGATCAATCTCCACAGTATGGCGGTCCAGGTACTCCACCTTAGCCCCCATGCTCTCTAAAATATAGGTCAGGGTCTTCACATCGGAAATATCGGGAAGATTTTCCAGCCGGCAAGGGGAATCCGCCAAAATCACGGCGGGAATAATGGCCACTGCCGCGTTTTTGGCTCCGCTGATATTCACTTCACCGGTCAGGCGGCAGCCGCCTTTAATCACATATTTTTCCAAGTTTACACTTCCTAACACCCTCAATCGCAAAGCAGCTGAGAGGCTTCTAAAGTCTTCGGGAATAGTATTTGACTGATGACTATGATAATACATTGGGGCCAAAAAGTCAATATCAGGCAGCAGGGCCGCCGCTTCTCCGGCAAAGGTTCTCGAAAAAAGACACGTCCGTTCTTTTTCCACAACGCCTCTTCAAAAAGGAACAAGTCCCCAGAAAAAGCGGGAAAACCCGCCCTTCTCTCTGTAAATGGCGGAAAAGCGCCCCGTCCTTTTTTCCGGCTTTCCCCCGCAAGGAAGCCGCCTTTACACAGCGCGGCCTCCCCTGCTGGAACTGCATGGAAGCCGCTGGCAGGCGCCTTACTTCTTTTTCCCAAAAATCACGGGCTTCTCCTCGCCCCGGCGCAGGCGGCCAATATTGGCACGGTGCTTCACCAGCACTGTGCCCCCGATAAAGACTGCCGCCAACGTGGCAAACAGCACATAAGCCAGGCTGTGTTCTCCGTGGCTGGGCAGGGGGCTTCCGGAAAATTCCGCCAAAAACAGGAAGAGAAAGGTGAACACTGGGTACAGCGCCGCGCAGACCACAGAGGCCAGCGAGACAATGCGTTTCCAGGCAAAGACAATGGCAAAGGCCAGCAGCACCAGCAGGAATACACGCCAATCCGTCAGGGCAATCATGGCCGCAGAGGTGACCACGCCCTTCCCTCCCCGAAAGCCATAGTAAACGGGGAAGATGTGGCCCAGCACACAGGCCATTCCCGCCACATAGCGAGCCACGTCATAAAACTCTACGGACGCTGGGGCAAGCCATGCCACAAAGGCTTGAGAGAGCAGCAAAGCCGCTACGCATTTAAGGAAATCCCCCGCGAAGGTGAGCACGGCGGGCAGCTTGCCCACGCTGCGCAGCACGTTGGTCATGCCTGCGTTGCCGCTCCCGTACTTTCGGATATCCTCCTTGTCCTTAAAAAACCAGGTTAATATGATGGACCAATTGATGCTTCCCAGCAGATAGCCCGCAACCGCCGTGAAAACCAGTGCCAAAACCTCTTGCCCCATTGCCAAACCGCCTTTCTAACAGAAATTCGTATACGAGATCCAACCCGTTCAGTCCTTTTCTCCCCTCTCCCGGATGACCATGCGCACCGGGGTGCCCTCCAGGCCAAAGGTCTCCCGGATACGGTTCTCCAGGTAACGCTGGTAGGAAAAATGGAACAGCTCGTGGTCGTTGCAGAAGCAGATAAACGTAGGGGGCTTGGTGGAAGCCTGGGTCATGTAGTAAATTTTCAGCCGCTTGCCCTTGTCCGTAGGGGGCTGCACCCGGGCGGTGGCCTGGGCCAGGATATCGTTCAAGGTGCCGGTGGTCACCCGCATGGCGTTGGAGGAGGCCACCCGCTTGATCAGCTCGAACATCCGGTCCAGCCGCTGGCCGGTCTTGGCGGAGATGAACAGGATGGGGGCGTAGGACATGAAGGAGAAGTCCTTCTCCAGCTTAGCCCGCATCTCCTGCATGGTCTTGTCGTCTTTTTCCACGGCATCCCATTTGTTCACGCAGATAATGCAGCCCTTGCCCGCCTCGTGGGCGATGCCCGCCACCTTAGAGTCCTGCTCGGTAAAGCCCACCTGGCCGTCGATGAGGATGAGGCACACGTCGGCCCGCTCCACGGCCATCTCGGCCCGCAGGTTGCTGTAGTGCTCGATGGCGTCCTCCACCTTGCTCTTCCGGCGCAGGCCGGCGGTGTCGATGAAGGTAAAGGTGCCGTGCTGGTTCTGGATGGTGGTGTCCACCGCATCCCGGGTGGTGCCGGCAATGTCCGAGACAATGCACCGGTTCTCCCCTGCCACCTTGTTCACCAGGGAGGACTTGCCCACGTTGGGCTTGCCGATGACCGCCACCTTGATGACCTCTCCCTCGTCCTCCTCTTCCACTTCATCGGGGAGGACATCGCAGATGCGGTCCAGCAGGTCGCCGGTTCCATGTCCGTGGACAGAGGACACCATCACCGGGTCCCCCAGGCCCAGGTTGTAAAACTCGTAGAACTCGGCGGGGGGCTCTCCCACCGAGTCGCACTTGTTGACGCACAGCACCACCGGCACCCCGCTTTTCAGCAAGATGTTGGCCACATCCGCGTCGGTAGCGGTCACTCCCGTGCGGATGTCCGTGACGAAGATGATGGCGCTGGCGGAATCAATGGCGATCTGGGCCTGCTCCCGCATCTGGGTCAGGATCACGTCTTTACTGGCGGGCTCGATGCCGCCGGTGTCCACCAGGGAGAAGCGGCGTCCGCACCACTCCGCGTCACCGAAGATGCGGTCCCGGGTGACGCCGGGGGTGTCCTCCACAATGGAGAGCCGCTGCCCCACGATTTTATTGAACAGGGTGGACTTGCCCACGTTGGGCCTTCCCACAATGGCCACGATTGGCTTTGCCATGTTTTCACCAATCCTTTCTAAAAAGCGGGAAAACCCGCTTGCAGTTCTTCGTTTCTATAACGTACCAGGGGGACTCTCATGCGGGGACAGCCAGCCGCCCCAGAGCCCTCGGGCTACCGGTGCTCCCAGGAGCCTTCATAGGGGTTAAAGCCAGGGGTATCCGGCTGGGGCAGGCCGCAGATGGCGCACACCAAGGCCTCGCCCGTGCTGCCCACCCGGCGGCAGGGCACCCCCAGGCTGGCGGAGAGGTCCTCCCGGGTCATGTCATCCAAAAAGATGTCCTCCCCTGCCCGCATCATATTGGTAGCGAGAAGCACCTCATCCCCCAAGTCCCGGCCTTTCAGGTTCTTCAAAATGTCCTGGCCGGTGAGAAGCCCGGTGACGTTCACCGTGCCGCCGAAGAAGTCGTTCTTCACCGGGATCAGGTCGATAGTAATATTATGGCATTTCTGCCGCAATCCGTCAAGGAGCTGGCCCAGGAACCGGAACCCGCATTCCCCGGTGGGGATGGTCACATGGCGGGGAGAATCCGGCAGCTCCAGGTCCTCCAGGGCCCAGTCAAACTCATCCTGGAGGTTGCGCAGCATGCCCACCCCGTTTTCAATCTGGGGGAAGTCCTCGTAAAACTCCAAAGGCGGGATGGGCCGCCCAGCCAGCAGGTACAGCTCATCCGAGGCGTACACCGTGCGGGCGCCCCGCTCCTCTTTCCACTTGTTCCCCCACCGTTCCAGGATATCCAGCACCTCTCCGGCTGTCTTTTGGTTGTAGGGCTCCAAGGGGTACAGGCCCTCCCGGTAGCGGGTGAGGCCCACCGGCACACAGGCCACGCTGAGGAGCCCCTCCCCCAGGGACCAGAACTCCCGCAGGGTGTGCTCCAGGGCGGGGCCGTCGTTGACGCCGGGGCACAGCACAATCTGGCAGTTGAGCTGGATGCCCCCCTCCGCCAGCCGGTACAGGTGGCGCAGGGAATCCCCCGCGAACCGGTTGTGCATCATCTTGCACCGCAGCTGGGGGTCCATGGTGTGCACCGACACATTGATGGGGCTGATGCGCATTTGCAGGATGCGGTCCACTTCCCGGTCGTCGATATTGGTCAGGGTGATGTAGTTGCCGAACAGGAAAGAGAGCCGGTCGTCATCATCCTTAAAGTAGAGGGTTTCCCGCATCCCCTTGGGCAGCTGGTCGATAAAGCAGAAGATACACTTGTTCCGGCAGGAGCGCTGCTCGTCCATCAGATAGGTGGCAAACTCCAGGCCCAGAGAGGCGTACTGGGGCTTGACCAGCTCCAGCTGATAAGGCTCTCCCCCTCTTGTCAGGCACAGGCGCAGCTCCCGCTCCGTCTCGAAAAACCGGTAATCCAGCACGTCCACAATGTCGTGGCCATTGATGCTCACAAGCACATCCCCCGCCTGGATGCCCGCCCGCGCGGCCCGGCTGCCCGCCTCCACGCTGTCGATCCGCACCGCCATGTTCCATGCCTCCTTTTCCGGCCGCTTTTACGCCGGTAAAAATAAAGAAGGGAGCGCTTTGCCCGCGTTCCCTTCTCGCCTTTGCCGAATTTACGCTTCCTTCTTCACAACGGCACGGCCATTGTAGTAGCCGCAGTTGCCGCAGACTCTGTGAGGTGACTTGTACTCGCCGCACTGGGGGCATCTCATCAGGGCGGGAGCCTGGAGCTTCCACACATTAGAGCGCCGCTTGTTCTGCCGCGCGCTGGATACTTTCCGCTTGGGTACTGCCATGGGTGCACCTCCTTAAACACTTTATAGAATCTTTCCGCGCTCGGGCCGCCGCATTGGGCGCCAGTCCGCCGCGGACCGGATCTCTTGAAAAACTGTCCGCCGCTGGTTACAACAGCTCCTTCAAAACCGCAAGCCGGGGATCCACGTCCTCCCTCTCACAGCCGCAATCCCCTTCATTCAGGTCTTTGCCGCAGCGGGGGCACAGCCCCTTGCAATCGGGGGAACAGAGAAATTTGCTGGGCAGGTCCAGCAGGATGTCCTCGGTGACCAGCTGGTCCACATCCAGCGTCTCATCGGGCACCACCACAAACTCGCCGTCGTCGTTTTCCTCGTCGCTGAGCTCGCGCACCAGCACATGGAAAAAGCCGGTCTCCCGTTCCTGAGTTGTCGTTTTAAAGCAACGGTCGCAGGGCATGGTCATGGCGTAGCAGGCCTTTCCGCGAAGCTCCACTGAGCCCGGCGAACCCTTGAGCTCCGCCCGAACCCTTACCGGCGCACAAAACGGCTTGACACCGCCCAATTCCATACCGGAAAGATCCAGCTGGCACTCTAACACGCCGCTGCCGGGAAGATCTTCTCCCCGGAAATATTTTCGCAGATCAATGGTCATACGCTCACCCTCATGCCGTACTGATATATTATAATAAACCGCACATTGGTTGTCAAGGATTTTTTGCGCCCCTTCCTGGGAAAACACAGTGGGAAGGACGGCCCCAGGGGCCGCCCCTCCCACCACTTTAGTAAGCCTCTTTCACTGCCTGCGGCTTATTTGGCCACATATTCCGCCACAGAAGCGGGGATCTCCTCGTTGGCGGCGGAGATGGACAGCACAAAGTTGGCGCCGGACTCCTTCTCCAGCTTCTTCAGGTCGTTCACCAGCAGGTCCACTACCTCAGCGCCGGTGCCGGTGATCTTCAGGGTGGAATCCACCAGAATGTCAGTGACATCATAGTTGCCGGCGCAGATGCCAGCCAGGAAGCCGTACAGGCCCTTTCCGCCCTTCACATCGTAGGCGTCAATGTCAATCAGGCGGGCTGCATGGGAAATATCATAGGTCAGCTTCAGGCCCTTTTCCACCACCACCACGTTGCCGTTGGACTTCTCCAGCGCGGCGTTGGCCATCTCGATGAGCTTCTTGGTCTTGCCAGAGCCTTTTTTGCCAGTCAAAAGAGTGATCATAATACAACTCTCCTTTATTTTTTATATTGCTTCCGCCCCAGGGGAGCGGGGGACAGCGAATGGAATAACTCAGTGGGCCAGGCGCTTTTCCAGCTCTGCCTTGGCCTCTTCATAGCCGGGCTTGCCCAGCAGGGCGAACATGTTCTTCTTGTAGCTCTCCACGCCGGGCTGGTTGAAGGGGTTGACCCCCAGCAGGTAGCCGGAGATGGCGCAGGCCTTCTCGAAGAAGTAGATCAGCTGGCCCAGGGTATCCTCCGAGAAGTCGGAGGCGTGGATGACCACGTTGGGCACGCCGCCGTCGTTGTGGGCCAGCACAGTGCCCTCAAAGGCTTTCTCGTTGATAAAGGCCATGGTGCGGCCCTCCAGATAGTTGAGCCCGTCCACGTCGGCGGGGTCATTGCCCAGGGTGATCTGGTGCTTGGGCTCGTCGATGAGCACCACCGTCTCAAACAGGGTGCGGCGGCCGTCCTGGATGTACTGGCCCAGAGAGTGCAGGTCCGTGGAGAAGATGACGGAAGCCGGGAACAGGCCCTTGTTGTCCTTGCCCTCGCTCTCGCCGTAAAGCTGCTTCCACCACTCGTTCATCATGGCGTAGCAGGGCTCATAGCTGACCATGACCTCGGTGCACTTGCCTTTGTTGTAAAGGATATTGCGGATGGCCGCGTATTTATAGCAGTCGTTCTCCTCGATAGAGGGGGCGTTGTACAGCTCCATAGCCTTCTGAGCGCCGCCCATCAGGGCGTCGATGTCCGCGCCGGAGACGGCGATGGGCAGCAGGCCCACAGCGGTGAGCACAGAGTAACGCCCGCCCACGTCATCGGGCACCACAAAGGTCTCGTAGCCTTCTTTGTCGGCCAGCTGCTTCAAGGTGCCCTTCTCCTTGTCGGTGGTGCAGAAGATGCGCTCCCGGGCGCCTTCCTTGCCGTACTTCTTCTCCAGCAGCTCCCGGAACACCCGGAAGGCGATGGCGGGCTCGGTGGTGGTGCCGGACTTGGAAATCATGTTGATGGAAACGTCCTTGCCCTCGCAAATCTGGACCAGCTCCTGCAGGGCGGTGGAGCTGATGGAGTTCCCGGCGAAGTAGATGGCCGGGGTGTCCTTGCGCAGGTCGTTGTACTTATCAGACTTCAAAAACTCGATAGCGGCACGGGCCCCCAGATAGGAACCGCCGATGCCGATAACCACGAACACATCGGAATTGCCTTGGATCTTCTTGGCCGCAGCCTTGATGCGCGCAAACTCTTCCTTGTCATAATCGGCGGGCAGCGTAACCCAGCCGAGAAAATCATTTCCCAGCCCCGTTTTGTCCGTCAGCTGCTGGTGGGCAGCCTTCACCAAGGGCTCCATGGCCCCGTACTCGTGCTGGGAAACAAAGCCTTTCAAATATCCGTCTTCCAATTTCAGCGGCATTGCAAAAGACCTCCTTGTTGATTCTTAAGGCGCTGTCCCGGCGGGAAGGGTTCCCTTCTCCCCCACGGGCAACAACCTGGGAGAAGGGGCACGCCCCCTTCCCGAAAACAGGGTGCGCCGCTCTTTGTGCTTCTATTCTACAATAACTCGGAGCAATTTGCAAGTTTATAGGGCAGGCTTTCCGAAAAAGTTCCCCCCGGGCTCCCCTGTGCCCCTTAGAGGGTGAACAATGCCTGCACCAGGTGGGAGAGCACCCCGAAAAAGGTCACCTGCGCCACATCCTCCCCGGCGGTTATATCCACCTGGGCCATCACGCTTCCATCGACGGTGCAGGTCACCTGTCCAATCACGTCCCCGCGGGTTACGGGGGCAGTCAACTCTTCATAGGTAACTGTGGTCTCCACCTCGCCGGCCTCCCCCGCTTTCAAAAGCAGGGTGGGCATCTCCCCCAGCACTGGTTCCACCTGGGGCTCCATGCCCCGGGCCACGGGGACTGGCTCCAGAGCAGGGGATTCCGGCACGGTGGCTTTCCAGCCAGCGAAGCCGTAATCCAGCAAAGCGGCGGCGTCCTGAAAGCGGTGGTCGGTGGAATCGGCCCCCAGCACCACGGCGATAAGGGAAAGTCCCTCCCGCTCCGCGGTGGCGGTGATGCAGCTGCCCGCCTGGCCGGTGGTGCCGGTTTTCAAGCCGGTAATGCCCGGATAGCTGCGGATGAGCTTGTTGGTGTTCACCAGCTGGGTCTCCCCGCCCCGCACAGAGTCCATCCAGGTGAGGGTGTAGTCAAAGACTTTCTCGTGGCGGATCAGCTCCCGGCTCATCAAGGCTACATCGTAGGCACTGGTGACGTGGCCTTCTTCATCCAGGCCGTTGCAGTTTTTGAACACGGTGTCGTTCATACCCAGCTGCTGGGCCTTTTCATTCATTTGGGCCACAAAGGCCTCCTCGCTGCCGGACACGGCCTCCGCCAGCACCACGGCGGCGTCGTTGGCGCTCATAATCACCGTGGCCTTGATGAGATCGTCCACGGTCATGGACTCCCCCTCCTCCAGCCAGATGTCCGAGCCCCCCATGGAGGCCGCGTGAGCGGAGGCGGTGAGGGCCTGGTCCAGGGAGAGCTGGCCGCTGTCGATGGCCTGGAACACCAGGCAAAGGGTCATCACCTTGGTGATGGAAGCGCAGGAGCGCAGGGCGTGGGGGTCCTTCTCAAAGAGGACCTGGCCAGTGGAGGCCTCCATCAGCACGGCGGAGGGGGCGGTGACCTCCAGCCCTTCCGCCCGGGCAGGCAGGGCGGGCAGCAGCAGGGCGGCGGCAGTGAGCAGGGAAAGCACGCAAAGCCTGAGTTTTTTCATAGGGATCATCCTTTCTGTGGTATAGAAAGGATATGTTCCCCGCCGCGAAAAAAGACACCCAAGGCAAGGCTTGGATGTCTTTTCGCTCCGTTTTTCTTTTCCAGCACGCCCCACAGGGCAGGGGTCCGCTCCATGGGAGAGGCTCTGTCTTGCAGTTTCTGGGTGCCGGCCGGGCCTTGGCTATCGCCCTGCGGGCGCATGCGCCTGCGGCCCTGCATTTTTTGCAAAGCTGCGCTTTGCTTATAAAGCCGTGGAGCGCTGCTCCCTCTCGGCTGCCGCCTCGGCCGGTGTTTGGCGGTGCCCACCGGGCACCAACACCCTCGCAAACTTTTACTTGTCTCTATCTGACTCGAGCGCGGGCCGCTTGTTCGCCTCTCCCCACAAACCACGCCGCCCTTAAGCGGCGTGCGCGACTTGTCCCGCGCGGCCACGCGCTTTATTCGCTTCGCGGCGCTTTCTTGACCCGCAGGTAGGCCCCCGCCTCCACAGGCAGGTCTGTTTTCCAGCGGACCACCATCTCCGCGTGGGGAGCCACCTGGATGGCCTCGCCGTCCTCGTTGTACAGCTCGTCCAGCGTGGCGGTGAAGGGCTCTCTCCCCGGCTGGAGGATATCCACCTCCTGGCCCTGGAAAAACCGGTTGCGCTCCCGCAGGGTGACCAGGCCGTCCTCCCGGCCCTGGCACACGGCCACCAGCTCGTAGCCCCGGGCGTAGTGGCTGCGGTCCAGCGTCTGGCCGGGCTCGCCCCCAAAGTAGAAGCCGTGGGAGTAGGGCCGGTGGCTGATTTTCTCCGTCTCCGCCAGGATGGCGGCGGGCAGTGGCTCGCCGGGGTGCTCCCAAGCGAAATCAATGGCCCGGCGGTAGGCGGCGGTGACGCAGGCCACATAGTAGGCGGACTTGGCCCTGCCCTCGATTTTCAGGCTGGTGATGCCCGCGTCCATCATCTGGGGGATGGCGTCAATCATCCGCAAATCGTTGGAGTTGAAGAAGTAGGCGCCCTTCTCCTCCTGGACCAGGCTGTACACCTCCCCGGGGCGCTGGGCCTCCACCAGGTGGTACTCCCAGCGGCAGGGCTGGGCGCACTCGCCCCGGTTGGCGTCCCGTCCGGTCATATAGTTGGAAATGACGCACCGGCCGGAGAAGGACATGCACATGGCCCCGTGGACAAAGGCCTCCAGCTCCAGGCCGGGGTCCACCCGTTCCCGGATGCCTTTAATTTCCGAGAGGGGCACCTCCCGGGCCAGCACCACCCGCCTGGCCCCCAGCTCCCAGCAGACCTGGGCGGCGGCGTAGTTGACAATGCCCGTCTGGGTGGAGATGTGCCGCTCCACCTGGGGGGCCACCTTCCCGGCCAGGGCAAGCACCCCCAAATCGGAGATGATAAAGGCGTCCACGCCCATATCCTGGCAGGCGGTGAGGAAGCTGGGCAGCTCCTCAAATTCCTGGTTGCGGGGCAGGGTGTTGCAGGTGACATAGACCTTCACTCCCCGGGCGTGGCAGTAGGCCACCGCCTCCCGCAGTTCCTCCTCCCCAAAGTTCTGGGGGGCCGAGCGCATGCCGAAGCTCTTCCCCGCCAGGTACACCGCGTCCGCGCCGTAGCGCACCGCGGCCTCTAAGCGCTCCCGGTCCCCTGCGGGGGAGAGCAGTTCTGGTCTCACTCTTGTCATAAACTCACTCCGTCAGGCCCGCCAGCTGCAAATTGTAGGCATGGTCGTCCGCGTTGGTGGCATAGTAGGCGGTGCCGTCGGCGGCGTGGCAGAAATACAGGTAGTTGGCGGCGTCGCCCTCGGTGTTGGGGTTCAGTGCCGCTTCAATCGCGTCCAGTCCGGGATTGCAGATAGCTCCCGCAGGCAGGCCCTGAACCTCATAGGTGTCGTAATTTCCATAAGAGAGGGCCCCCGTCTCCGGCACGTCCTCCGCCCGCTGGTAGGGGTAGTAGATGGTGGAGTCGCACTCCAGCCGGTAGATGCCATACTCCCCGCCAAAGTCCAGGCGGTTGTGGAGCACGGCGGAAACGTTGGCCATGTCCTGGGTGTTGGCGGCCTCCCGCTGGATGATAGAGGCCATGGTGACAATCTGATCCAGCGTCATGCCAGAGGCGGCGATGCGCTCCTCCAGGTCGGCGGTGCGGTTCTGGAAGTTGTACACCAGCTTGCCCACTACAGAGTCGATCTCCTCCCCCTTGTAGAAGTCATAGGTGTCGGGGAAGAGGTAGCCCTCCAGCTTGTAATATTTGCCGGTGGCCCCGGCGATGGGGGCAATGGCATCATAGCCATCGAAATCGCTGGAATTAACCGCCGTCAGGAAATCCTCCTGGGAGCAGACCTCATTTTCCTCCAGCAGGGCAGCCACCTGCAGCACCGTCATACCCTCGGGGAAGGTGACGGTGACCACCTCGCGGGTCTCGTTGCCGCCCTGCAGGGTGCTGATGATATCCTGGTAATCCATGTTGGTCTCCAGCTGGTAAACGCCGGGCTGGAACCACCCCAGCTCCTCCTCATCCACCGTCACGTTGCAGAAGAGCTGGAAGAACTCCGGCTCCTTGATGGCCCCCGCGTCGTAAACGATCTGGGTCAGCTCATCAATGGTGACGTTCTCGGGGATGGTCACCTCGGTGGTGCCTTCCGAGCGACCCACCGCGAAAAAGTCGTTCGATCCGGTGATCAGGTAGCTGGCCAGGGTGAAGGAAACCAGCAGCACCATGCACAGCCACACCAGGGAGAACACCCGGCGGTTTTTCCGGGCCTTCAGCCTATCCCGCTTTTTGTGGGCCTTCTCCTCCTGACGGCGCTCCTTGTCCGTAAGGAACGCCTTGTTGGCAGAGTACTCCGGCCGGGGCGGCTGGCCCCGGCGCTCCTGCACGTCAATGCTGCCCGTGGCCAGATCCCGTTCATCAATGTTCAGCTTAAAATTTCCTGTGCCGCGGCTCTCTCCGCCGCGGGGATTCTGTTCGTGGTTCATTCGCAACCTTCCTTTCCGGGGCCTTGCTCCGCACAAAGGACCCCTGCCTCTGTCACCAGCCGGGCCACCTGCCTGTCAAAGGGCCCCCGGGGCAGCCTGGGCAGCAGCAGCCCTTCAAAGCACACCCCAACAGCCTCTATCGGGCGGGACCCCAAGAAGCGGTCATAATATCCTTTTCCATAGCCCAGGCGGAAGCCCGCCCTGTCAAAGGCAATGCCGGGCACCAGGCACAAAGCCCCCTCCCATTCCGTCAAGAGAGGGCATCTCTCCTGGAGGGGCTCCCACAGGCCAAAGCGGCCGGGGGCCAGGTCCTCCCGGGAAAAGACACGGTAAAAGGCCATGTTTCCCTGTCCATCCAGGCAGCGGGGCGCATACACGGCCCTTCCCTGGGCCAGTGCGCAGTCCAGCAGGGGCCAGGTGTCCACCTCGCTGCCCTGGCTCAGGTAAAGCAGCAGCCGCCGGGCCCGCCGGTATTCCGGCAAGGCCAGCACCTGCCTCCGAATGGCCCGGGATCTCTCCTCCCGCCCTGGCAAGGCGTCTCTGCGGGCCAACAGCTCCCGGCGCAGGGGGGCCTTTTTCTCCATTACCCCTCCCACTGGATGGAGGCGCGGATCTCCGCAGCCTTTTCCTCCGACACCAGCGCGGCAGCCAGGGCCAGGCCAAACTGGGTGGCCACCCCCATGCCCCGAGCGGTGAGGAATTGGCCGTCCCGCACCACATAGCTTTCACTGAGAAGGGCGCCGCCCTCCTGCAAATCCTTCTGGAAGCTGGGGAACGCCGTGGCATTTTTTCCAGCCAGCAGGCCCTTGTGGGCCAAAATAGAGGGCGCCGCGCAGATGGCGGCCACCAGCTTGCCCTGCTCCACGCAGCTGTCGATACAGCCCTGCACCGCGGGGGAAGCCTCCAGGTTGTGGGTGCCGGGCAGGCCGCCGGGCAGCACCATGGCCTCCAGTGCGGAAACGTCCACCTCTTCTGCGGCCAGATCCGTCTGGACACAGATGCCGTGGGAGCCGGTCACCCTCTCTCCAGTGACGCCGGCCAGCTTTACTGTAAGCCCAGCCCGGCGCATCACGTCCACAGGGGCCAGGGCTTCCACCTCTTCAAAGCCTTCCGCCAAAAACACAACCACCATCGCAAACCATCCTTTCCTATCAGACGGCTTTTTAAGAAAAGCCGTACCGTATCACATAATAGATCACATACGCCCAGCTGAGCAAGCCGTGGAAAATGGCCCACCCCACCGAGTGCCAGTTGCAATAGCTGATGACCATGGCAAGCACGCTGCCAAAGCTGACGCCCTTCCACACGGTCTTTTGCACCACCGAACGCTTTCTGTCCTGCTCGTCCATAGGGCTCTCTCCTCTCAAGGTTTTTCCAGCAGAGGCTCCACAGCCGCCAGCACCGCCCGGTGGATCTCCTCCACGGGCAGGGGCTCCCCGCCCTTCGCGCAGGGGACCACCTTCCAGCCCAGACGCTGCCCGGCATAGCGGGCGCATTCCCCGCAAGAGCGCAGGAACGCCAGGTGGCTCTCGTGGATATCCTTTTTCCCGCTGTCCCCCTGGTAGCGCCGCAGCAGCAGCTTTTGAGAAACTTCGATGGGCATGTCCAGATAGAGCACCAGGTCCGGCCGGGGAATGCCCAGCTTTTGATACTCAAAATCCTCCACCCAGGCCAGGTAGCCGTCCCACTCCGCCCGGGGGAGCTTTCCCATCTGGTACACCATGTTGGAGGTGGCGTACCTGTCGCAGAGGATGAGCTTCCCCTGGCGGTAGTCCCCGCCCCAGCCCTTGCGGAAACTGGCAAAGCGGTCCACCGCGTAAAAGGCGCTGGCGGCGTAGGCATTCACGTCCTCCGGCTGGGCGCCGAATTCCCCGTTTAGGTACATCTTCACCAGCGAGGAGGAGGGCGACTGGTAGTCGGGGAAGGTGACCTTCCGCACTGCCTTTCCCCGCTGGGACAGCTCCTCAAACAGCAGCTGGGTCTGGGTGCCCTTGCCGCTGCCGTCCAGCCCTTCCAGCACAATCAGGCTCATGGCTTCTCTCCCCTTTCCGAAGCCCGGCCTTCTTCCCCTTTTAGTATGGAACGGCCGGGCAAAAATTTACAGCGCTTTGAATGTTTCCCGCACCTGGACCATTTTCCCGCAGGACATCTTCCCCTCGGGGCAGGCGCCCCGCAGGCAGGGCGGGCCTGCCTTTTCAAAGAGATGGGGCGCCACGGCCTTCACCTCTTTGAGCATCTGGGTGGCCAGCTCCCGAATTTCCCACTGGGCCCGGTTGCAGCACCGGTGAGAGAAGAAGTTCAGCAGAGAGCGGGCGTTCATGGTGCAGATCATCTTGGTGGCGCAGGCGTTGGGCAGCACAAAGCGGGCATCCTCAATGGCCTTTTTCTCCGCCTTGCGGGCGGCGGCCTTCTCCGTCTCTCCGGCGGCCAAAAACGCCGCTTGGTGCTTCTCCTTCAGCAGGGCGGTCAGCCGTTCGTAGTGTTCCTGGTCCTCCTCCATGGCCCGCAGGAACTCCTCCTTGGCCTCTGGCAGGGCCTCGATCTCCGGAGGGAGCACGAACTGGAAGCCCTCTTCCTTCACATAGCGCTGGCTCTGCACGCTGAAGGAGGCGATGCGGTGCCGGGTAATCTGGGCCAGCAGGGACCGGGACACCCCCTCGATGCCAAAGGTGAAGCTGGCGTGCTCGATGGGGCTCTCATGTCCGATGGAGTTGAGCATTTCCAAAAAGGAGGCGGTCTTCTCCTCCGTCAGCCCCTCATACACTGTGTCGATGTCCGCCGCGGCATAGCACAGCTTGGCGGCGCAGGCCACCGTCTTCTCCGGCTCCGGCGTATAGGCCAGCAGCTTTACCTTCATCCCGCTCATCCTTTCCGACATAGAATCTCATAATCTAAAATATTATACCAAATTCACCGGCGCTTCACAAGGGCCTAATTTCACATCGGTCCCGCAAGGTGCGAAAAGGCCCCGGTGTCCCGGGGCCCAAGGTCACTGTTCTGTCTCCTCTTGCGCCTGCCACAGCTCCCCCTCGCCGGCCCGGGCCTGGCTCCAGTACCCGTCGAACGAGGCCAGAAGTTCCTGCTGGGTCATCTCCCCGGCAAGAAACTCCTGCAGGGCCTGATTGGCCGTCTCCCGCCAGCCCTCTTGGGCGCGGTACATCAGCGGCTCCTGGGCATAGAAGTACCAGTCTGCCCGGCGGACCATCAGCAGGTTCACAGACAGGCCCGTCTCCTCCAGGGAGGGCTCCAGGTCGGCGGCAGTGGTGTGGATGGGCACCGTGCCGCAGGCCTTGGCCAGGTGGGTGTTGTTGTCCCCGTTGGACAGGTAGGTGAGGAAGTGCACGGCGTTGCCCACATTCTCCGCGGAAGCCGCCACGCCAAAACCGGTGAACTCCAGGCTGGTGATGGCCGTGCCCGTGGTCCCCCGGGGATAGGCGGCCACGCCCCAGGTGCCCTCCTCCATGGCCCCGGCGATGTCCTCCAGCCGGTCCTGGCCCGCCAGCAGGGCAATGGCCTGGCCGCTGGTGAAGGCCTCTATGGCCTGGTCCTCGGTCCAGTCCAGGGCCTCTTGGGGAACGGCGTCCCGGATTAGGGCAGAGAACTGCTCCGCCGCCGCGGCGGCCTGCTCCAGGGTGAAGAGGGTGTCGTTCTCATCCACCGCGGAGAGGTAAGAGGCCGCCGGGTCCTCCATGCGGCCCAGGCTCACGGCGCTCCACAGGATGGAGTCGAACAGGTCCACCAGGCGGTCCTTCCCACCGAACACCAGCCCGGCCGCCCCCTTGTCCTGAAGCTTCTGCTGGGCGTCGGCAAAGTCCTCCCAAATGCGGCAGTAGACCAGGCCCTCCTCCTTGCCCTGGTTGAACTCCTCGAACCAATCGCTGCGGTAATAGACCAGGTCCTGGTTCAAGGTGGCGGGCAGCAGATAGGCAAAGTCCGCACCCATAGAGGCCACGGCCTGTTTGGCCGCGGCTGTCAGGGTGGAGCGCTCCTCCCACACGTCCAGATAGAGGGAGAGCTCTGTGAGAAGGCCCTGCTCCACCGCGGCGGGCTGCTCCTGTTCCGAGAGCTCCACCAGGTCCGCTTCGCCGGACTGGAGCATTCCCATAGCTTCCTCCCCGCTTTCCACCGTGACGATCTCGATGCGGGTCTGGGGGAAATCCGCCATGTATTTTTCCGCAATCTCCTCCAGGGCGGCGGTGCGCTCCGTGCTGAAAAAGCGCTCTGCTACCACCAGGCTGGCCTCCTCCCCGTCGTTCTCCAAGCGGAGCTGGTTGGCTTCCTCCAAAGTGGAGGAGGCCGCCTCCTCCGGGGAACAGGCGGTCAAAGTTCCCGCTGCCAGCAACACGGCCAGCAGCAGGGCCCCGGCCTTTTTCCATCTATGTTTCACAGGCTTCGCCTTCCTTTCGCTGTGGACTATGCTCCTATTATAGCTTTTCAAGGGGAAAATTACAAGGAAAACCAGCCCCGGGGAGAAAACGAAAAGAACGGTCCCTTTTTCGGGGACCGTTCGCAAGCGCTTTCTCAGACTTTGTGGATGTAGCCGGCCTTGCGCTCCTTGGGCTGGGGCAGGGGGCCGGCGGCGTAGCCCAAGGCCAGAGAGCCCACGCCCCGCAAATCCTGGGGCAGGCCCCACTCCCGCAAAAGGGCTTTACCCTCTGGCAGCTGGAACATCTCGCGCTCCCCGTGGATCCAGCAGGAGGCAAGGCCCACGGCGTGGGCGGCCTCCATCATGGTGCACAGCACGCAGGAGGCGTCCTCCACACAGGTGCCCCGGGCCGGGTCCGCCAGCACCAGCACAATGGTGGGCGCGCCGTAATAGGGGTCCCCCTCCATGCCCCGGGCTTTCTGGTTCAGCTCCATCACCGCCCGGCGGTAGGAGGGGCTCTGCACCGCCACAATCACCGGGGACTGCATCCCCATGCCGGTGGGGGCATAGGTGCCCGCCTCCAGCACAGCGTCCAGCTCCTGGGCTTGAATCTGCTCGGGCTTGTAGGCCCGCACGCTGCGGCGGGTCTTTAAAAGCTCCAACATCTTGTTCTCCATGGGACAAAACTCCTCTCTTTCTAAAAATAGCTGGTCCCTTTTGTTTTCAACAGGTTTCTCCCTCCTGGGGGAAAACCTCCGCTGCGGCCATCAGCCGCAGCAGCAGGGCCGCCGTGCCCACGTTGTAGCCGCAGCAGCCGTACAGGCACTCTCCCCGGCTGTTCACCAGCAGCACCAGGGGCAGCCGGTCCGGGTCCAGGAACATGCGCCGGGCCAGGGCGGGCACCGCCTCTGGGAAATCCCCCCGCCACACCTGGGCCCCGGGCAGAGCCTGGAGGGCCCTTTGCAAAGTGGGGTCCTGGCGGTGGGAGAAATCCTCCACCACCAGGCACAGGCCGCAGCCGCTGGCCTCCAGGGCGGGGGCGCTCTCCCGCAGCTCGTTGAGGATGTGCTCCGTGGGCTCCCGGCTGGGCTCCAACAGGCACAGCACCGTAAGGCCGTGAGAGGCCAGAACCTGACGGCCCGGCACCTCCCGGCCTGCCTCCTCCCACAGGGAGAACTCCGGCAGGGGGCAGCGCTGGAGCATGTCCTCTGCCCGCCCCTCCCGGAAGGAGAGGGCGCAGGCTTGCCGCTGCCCCTCCTCCAGGGACACAGCCCGCCACCAAACCAGCTGGGAGCCGCTGGGCAGGCGGTTCACCGTCCACAGGCGGTATTCCCCCGGCGGAAGGGGCAACTCCTCCTCCATCCCCGTAGCCAGGGCGGGGGCTGTCACAGGCTGCCAGCCCTGGGGCCCCTTGCGGAAGAGGGCGTAGTCCTGGCTGGGCAGGGCGGGCCGGTCCGCCGGGGCGGCAAGGGCCAGCCGGGCGGCGGGCTCCCCGCCCCACAGGGGGTGGAACGCGCCGTCCTTCCAAAACCAGGGGGTGCCATCCTGCAAATAGGAGGGAACCCCTAACGCCCGGCAGGCGGCGCAGAACAGCATGCCCCTGCCAAACGCCGTGGCCCTCCCCAGGGAGAGCATCCCTTGGGGGGTGCCCCACAGGGCGGCGTAGCAGTCCCCATCCAGAGAGACACGGGACTCCACCCAGGCCCACAGACGGGAGGGGTCCTGCCGGGCAGCCCCCGCCTCCTCCGGGGAGAACTGCCCCGCCAGCAGCTTATGCCAGGGGGTGAGCACCTCCAACCCCACGCGGGGGGACAGGAGCCCCTGCCGGAACGCCTCCTGCGGGAAGCCGGGCTCCCAGCGGAAGGCGGCCAGGGCGTCCTCTAAGACGGCCTCCGGCACCTGGCCCGCCCGGTCCTTTTCCGTCAGGGCGGACCACACCCGGCCCTTCTGGCCGGTGGGCGGGGCGGGACGCTGTTCCTGCCATGCCCGGGACTTCTCCTCCCGCAGGGCGGCGGCCCGGCCCAGGCAGGCCTGGCGCGCCTCCCGCTGTTCCCGGCGCAGGGCGGGGACGGAGACATCCCCGTCCGCCGGGGCGGCAAAGTCCGCCTCCCCCTGGGGGGCCAAAGCCCGGCCCAGCACCACTTGCACCGACTCCCCCTCGGGGGGCACCAGGGCCTCCCCCAGCAGCCCCGGGGCTTCCGGGTCCCAGGCGGTGAGGAGCAGGCTGCCCCGGCCCGCCCGCAGCTGGGCCCGGCCGGCCTCGTCCGTAGTGCGGCGGGCCACCTCCTGGGGGGCGGCCATATTCATCACAGAGAAGGCAACCCCTGCTCCCTGAACCGGGGAGCCCCTTCCGTCCCGCACCTCCACGGTGAGGAGCTTGGCCCGGCCGTAATGGGCGGTGCGGTTCTCATAGGCCACCCCTTCCCGGAGGTCCCAGTCCAGGGGGTCCAAGCCGGGGAACAGGAAGGCCGCCTCCTCCCGGCTGCCTGCAACGAAGGACCGGGCGTGGACCATCACCGCCCGGCTGGCGGCGTGGGTGAACCAGCCCCGGTCCAGCACGGGCTCCGGCTCGCAGGCCCCCAAATACCGCCAGGAGGCTCCGTCGAAGACCTCCACCCAGGCGTGGTTGTCGTCGCAGTGGGACCACCAGGGGGCGTACACCTGCCGGGCGGCGATGCCCACGCTGCGCAATGCGTTGGTGAGGAAGGTGGACTCCTCCCCGCAGCGGCCCCACCCGCATTGATACACCTGCAGGGCGGAGGCGGTGCGGTCATCGGTGGAGCGGTAGGTGGCCTGCTCCGCGCACCAGCGGTTCACCTCTAAAATGGCCTCCTCCAAGGGAAGGCCCTTCACCCGGGGGGCCAGCTGGCTGCAAAACAGCTCCCGGCAGGGGGAGAGCTCCTCGTTGTTCACCCGGGGGCACAGCACCTCCCGCAGGAACAGGGATTCCGACAGGGCGGCGCACCAGGGAAACTCCCGGCGGGCGGCCAGGGCCTGGCGGGCGGCCTCCCGGAAAAAGCGGGGGGAATAGTCCCCCAGGTCGGCGCTGGGCAGGGTGACGTACAGGTAGGAGAGCAGCAGGGCCTCCTCCTCTCCGCAGAGGGAGAGCTCCTCCTGCAGGGCCGCCCACCGGGCGCCCAAACGGGGCTTTCTCCCCTCCAGCTGGGTGTTCACATAGTTTCTCAATTCTTGGGACCAGGGCATAGACAGGGCTCCTTCTCTCTTCCAATTACTCCTTCAGGGTGATCTCCAGCACGGTGTCCACCGGGTCGGGCAGAACGGGGTCCGGCCCCAGGTTGGCAAACACCACGTCCGGGTAGTTGGCGCTAGTCCAGTCCCCCGCCAGGGAGACCTCTGCGCCGGTGGCCAGATAACGGGCCCGGCTGACCTTCTCCCGCTGCAGGCCCATCAGGGGCATGGGCCCCACCGAGCTCTCGAACAGGTGGTAATAGAGCTTGTTGCCCTTGCGGGTGATGCGGCCGTTGTCCGGCTTTTCCATGCCGGCCTTGCCGCAGTCGTAGATGCTCTCTCCGTTCCGCTTCATCCAGGCGCCGATCTCCCCCAGGATCTCCAGGGACTGGGGCGGGATATTCCCCTTGGCGTCGGGGCCCACGTTCAACAGCAGGTTGCCCCCCTTAGAGACGCACTCCACCAGCTTTTTGATGAGCATGGGGGCGGGCTTGAAGAAGCGGTCCTCCGCGCAGTAGCCCCAGTGGTTGTTCATGGTGATGCAGGCCTCCCACACCATGTCCCGGCCCTGTTTGTCCTGAATGCCGGCGGGGGGGATGATTTGCTCTGGGCTGACGAAGTCCCCATGATAGGGGGTGGGGTTGCACTCCCACAGGGAGCCAAAGCCCTCTCCGCTGACCTCCAGCCGGTTGTCGATGATCACATCGGGCTGGAGCTGGCGCACCATGTTCACCAGTTCCGTGGCCCTCCAGGCCTCTCCCCGCATGACGGCGTTCTCGTTCTCGTAGGAGAAGTCGAACCAGAGGAGGTCCAGCTTGCCATAGTTGGTGCACAGCTCCCGCACCTGGTTGTGGAGGTACTCCACATAGCGGCCAAAGTCCCGCCCTTCATTGGAGTAGGCGGGGTCGTCCCGCATGGGGTGGTGCTTATCCCCATAGTGGGGGTAATCCTCATGGTACCAGTCCAGCAGGGAAAAGTAGAGGCCCACTCGCAGGCCCTCGGCCCGGAACGCCTCTAGAAATTCCCGCACCAGGTCCCGGCCGCACTTGGTGTTGGTGGACTTGAAATCCGTGTACTGGCTGTCGAACAGGCAGAAGCCCTCGTGGTGCTTGGCGGTGAGCACCGCGTACTTCATGCCCGCCTCTTTGGCGGCCTTGGCCCACTGCTTGGGGTTGTAGTCCACCGGGTCAAACTCATAGAAATAGGGCATGTAGTCCTCTTTTTTGATGCGCTCGTCGCTGCGGACCCACTCTCCCCGGGCGGGGATGGCGTACAGCCCCCAGTGGATGAACATGCCAAAGCGCGCGCTGGTGTACCAAGCCATGCGCTTTTCATAGGCTTCTCGGTCAAAGGTGTACATAACTTTCTCCTCTCCGAGCGGGTCTTGCGCCGCCCATTCATTCTAAGTATCACTATACCACAGGGGCGGCGGGAAGAAAAGAGGGAAAATCCCCGCCTTGCGCGGAAGGGGAAAATCCGCTATACTGATAGCAGCATTACAGCGCCTTGGGCATGGGAGGTCTTTTATGGAAAAGCGGGTTTGGAAGGGGCTAAACGGCCTTCTCACCGAGAAACGGGTGGGCATCGCCTGCTGCGTGCTGCTGGGGCTGACCCTGCTGCCGGTGGCAGCCCTCTCCGTTTACAACCACCCCTGCTCCGACGACTACAGCTACGGCCTGTATGTGGCCCAGGCGGTGCGCAGCGGGGGCTCCCTGTGGGAGGTGCTGGCCGCCGCGGCCAAAGAGACCGCCGAGACCTATCTGGACTGGCAGGGAACCTTCTCCGCCGTGTTTCTCATGGCCCTGCAGCCCGCCGCCTTTGGGGAGGGCTTTTACGCCCTGACCCCCTGGCTGATGGCGGGCTCTCTGGTGTTCTCCACCTTTTTCTTCTTGAAAGAGGTCTGCGTGCGCCGCCTGGGCATGAGCATGTGGGCCTGGCTGACGGTCTCCTGCGCCCTCAGCTTTTTTCTGGTGCACTTTGCCCCCGACCCCTTCGAGGGCTTTTTCTGGTACAACGGCTCTCTGTTCTACACCTTCTTCCACAGCCTGATGCTGTGCGCCCTGACCTTCGCCCTCAAATTTCTGCGGGCTCCCACTTTGGGGCGCTCTCTGGCCTGCGGCCTGGCGGCAGGGGCGCTGTGCTTTTTCCTGGGCGGGGGCAACTACCCCACCGCCCTGCTCACCTGTGTGCTGTTGATGGGAGGCTTCCTCTGGACCCTGTGGAAGGGGCTTCCCCTCTCCCGCAAACTGGGGACCCTGGCCTTTTTCCTTCTGGAGCTCATGGCCTTTGGCATCAGCATGTTGGCCCCGGGCAACAGCGTGCGCCAAGCCCACTTTGAAAACCGCCCCGGCGCGGTGAAGTCCATCCTGCTGGCCCTGGGGGCCGCCGTGCGGAACATCACAGAGTGGACCACCCTGCCCCTGCTGCTGGCCCTGTTGTTTTTGTGCCCCCTGTTCTGCAAGTACGCCCAAAAGCTCTCCTTCCGGTTTCCCCTGCCGGGGTTGGCCCCTTTGGGGGCCGTGTGCCTGCTGGGGGTGCTGCTGACCCCGCCCATCTACGCTATGGGGGGCACCGGCGCCGGCCGGATGGAGGACCTGTACTACGACGCCTTCTGCCTGCTGGCGGCGGGGGTGGCCTTCTACTTCTGCGGGTGGCTTGTCCACCTGCCCGCCTTACAGGGCGCGCTCCAGCGGGCGGGGGAGCCACCGGCGGCGTTCTTGCTCTCCCTGCTCCTGCCCTTCTGCCTGACGGTGGCCTGCCTGCCGGGCTTCACCAGCCTGACAGGGGTGAGCGCGGGGCTCTCCCTGCTGCGGGGAGAGGCCCAGGCCTACGACGCCCAGGTGGACGCCCAGGTGGCCCTGCTGGAGGACGGGACCCTGCAAAACGTGGTGGTGGAACCGGTGACCGTCCGGCCGGAGCTGCTGCTGCCCACCTCGGTGCCGGTGCTCAGCCAGGACCCGGAGAACGCGGTGAACCAACGGGTGGCCACCTTCTATGGCAAGGAGAGCGTGCGCATCACCGGGGAAAACTCTTGATGGAAACAACGAAAGGACATCCAGGCTGTTGGCTTGGATGCCCTTTTTCTTTACAAGAACAAATTTGCGGCGGGTGGAAACAGGTTTGGTGTATGGGAACCGTGGCTGCGCTTGCTTAGGCTAGAAAGGCCGTAAGGCTCCGCCTTACCAACCGCAGCTTTTGAAAAAGCTGGCAAAACTTTTCCTTGTCTCCACCCAACTCAAGCGCGGGCCGCTTGTTCACTGTTTCCCCAAAGCCCCGCCGCCCTAAAGCGGCGGTCTCGGCTGCCGCCTCGGGTGCTGTCTGCCAGTGGCAGACGCCCAGCACCGACCGAAGTGGCAACGTAGACCGGTCCTGAACGGTCCCCACCGGGGACCAGGACCGCGTCTTGTCCCGCGCGGTCACGCGCCGCGACTTGAGTGCCCAGGCACTGGGCCGCGTCATGTCCCGCGCGGTCACGCGCCGCGACTTGAGAGCCCAGGCACTGGGCCGGACGCTTTGCGGATCTCCGCCCGCTTGATCTTGCCGCCGATGGTCTTGGGCAGCTCGTCCACATACTCGATGACCCGGGGATACTTATAGGGCGCGGTGGCGTGCTTGACGTGGTTCTGCAGCTCCTTCGTCAGCTCCGGGGTGCCCTCATAGCCCTTGGCCAGCACAATGGTGGCCTTGACCACCTGGCCGCGGATGGGGTCCGGCGCGCCGGTGATGGCGCACTCCACCACGGCAGGGTGCTCCAGCAGGGCGCTCTCCACCTCGAAGGGCCCAATGCGGTAGCCGGAGCACTTGATGACGTCGTCGTTGCGGCCCACAAACCAGTAGTAGCCGTCGCTGTCCCGCCAGGCCACATCGCCGGTGTCGTAGTAGGCGCCGCCCAGCTTTTCTTCTGTCATCTCCGGGTTTTTAAAGTAGCCCGTGAACAGGCCCGTGGGCGGGTTGTGCTTCACGTCCATCACGGCGATGGTGCCCTCCTCGCCGTCCTCGCACAGGTTTCCGTCAGCGTCCACCAGCTGGATATCGTACAGAGGAGAGGGCTTGCCCGTGGAGCCGGGGATGGGCTCGAACCACTTGAAGTTGGCCAGCATCACCGAGCTTTCCGACTGGCCAAAGCCCTCGTACAGCTTCAGGCCGGTCAGCTCCAGCCACTGTTTAAAGACCTCCGGGTTCAGGGGCTCTCCGGCGATGCAACAGTGGTGGATGCTGGAGAGGTCGTACTTGGTCACGTCCTCCTGGAGCATGAACCGGAACATGGTGGGCGGCGCGCAGAAGGTGGTCACCTTGTACTTTTCCAGGTGCTCCAGCAGGTGGCGGGGGTTGAACTTGGCCTCCATATCGTAGCAGAAGATGACGGCGCCGCAGACCCACTGGCCGTAGATCTTGCCCCAGCCGAACTTGGCCCAGCCAGAGTCGGAGACGCTCATGTGCAGCTTGTTCTCCTCCACCTGCTGCCAGTACTTGGCGGTGACAATGTGCCCCAGGGGATAGGAGAAGTTGTGCTGCACCATCTTGGGCATGCCCGTGGTGCCAGAGGTGAAGTACACCAGCATGGTGTCATCCCAGCGGGTGGCCTCCTCCCCGGTGGGGCGGGGGAACGCATCGGAGAACTTCTCCATCTCCTCGTTCAGGTCCAGCCAGCCCTCCCGCTTTTCCACCACCAGGATCTTATTTTTCAGAGAGGGGATGTCCGGCTGGGCGGCCTCCACCTGCTGGATGACGAAGGGGTCGTTGACGCAGACAATGGCGCAGACCTGGGCGGCGTTGCCCCGGTAGACGATGTCCTTTTTGGTCAGCTGCAGGGTGCCGGGAATCAAAATGGCTCCCAGCTTGTGCAGGGCTGTGGCGCAGACCCAATACTCCCACCGGCGGCGCAGGATGAGCATGACCACGCTGCCCTTCTTCACCCCCAGGCTTTTGAAGAAATTGGCGGCCTTGTTGGAGAGGCGCTTGATGTCGGTGAAGGTGAAATCCTTCTCGTTGTCCTCCTCATCGCACCAGACCAGGGCCTTTTTCTCCGGCTCCTCTTCGGCCCAGGCGTCCACCACGTCAAAGCCGAAGTTGAAGTTCTCCGGCACGTTCACCTTATAATTGGCTTTGAAATCCTCGTAGGAGTCGAACTCGATACGGGGCAGGAATTTTTTCAATAAGTAGTCCACGGGTAACACATCCTTTTCCATCCTGGGGGTTGCCCCCCTACTTGAAATCCAAAAGTGATCGAGTAAGCTGAAAAACCCAGGAAATAAGCCATTTCTGCTTACTACGACGTTTGCACCAGTAAGCGGGAAAGCTGCATCAATAAGCTCCTTACTCATGCACCTGCATGAATAAGCAAAACCCGCATAAAACCTGGCTTTTTCGCCTTACTGGTGCATTTTTCTCTCTCAAGCCCCTACTTGAAATGAGAAAATGAGCAAGTTAAGAAAAAAGCTAGGAAACATGCGGCTTTCGGAACTTGCTCACATGAGCATCTTAACAAGAATAAGACCGGCAACTTGCTCACCTGAGCAAGTTCGCAAACCCGCATAAACACTGGGTTTTTCCCTAAGATGCTCATTTCCATTTCTCAAGCCCCTACTTGAAATGAGAAAATGAGCAAGTTAAGAAAAAAGCTAGGAAACATGCGGCTTTCACCAGATGCTCACATGAGCATCTTAGAAAAGGGGCGGGCTCTTAGATGCTCACCTGAGCATCTTGGCAAACCCGCATAAACACTGGATTTTTCCCTAAGATGCTCATTTCCCTCTCTCAAGCCCTGGGGCAACGGCTTTTGTGGCACCCCAAGAGGGGGACATCCGTCCCCCCTTTTTGGGAAGTAGGGGAAGGCAGGACCTACGGTCCTTGCAACCCCCTTAAGGCCGTGGAGCGCTGCTCCACACCTCGCAAGTTTTTTGAAAAAAACTTGACTAAAAACTTTTCCTTGTCTCCACCTAACCTGGGCGCGGGCATAAAAACCAGCGGCTCTCAGAAAACCCCGCCGCCCTAAAGCGGCGTGCGCGACTTGAGAGCCCAGGCACTGGGCCGGTCACTCTGCGATGACGGTGACAAACCGGGCCTTTACGTCCCCGCCGCAGCGCTGGCCGTGGGGAATGGTGGGGTTGAAATAGATGGAATCCCCCGCTGTCAGGGTGAACTCCTTGTCCCCAATCACCACGATCACCGTGCCCTCCAGCACCAGGTTGAACTCCTGGCCCGAATGGGTAATCAGCCCCGCGGGCTTGTCGCTGGGCTCCAGAGTGACCAGCAGGGGCTGCATCACCTTGTCCGCGTAGCGGTAGGCCAGGTCCTCAAAGTGGTACTCTGGGTTGCGGTTGACCACCCGGCCGTGGCCCCGGCGCACAATGTGATAGGTGTCCAAACGGGCGGGCGTGCCGGTGAGGATCTCGGCAAAGTCCACCCCAAATTTATTGGCTACCTCATAAATCAGGCTGATGGGGATATCCTTCCCATCCTGCTCGTAGCCCCGGTATACCTCTGGGTCCACCTTCAGCTCTGCGGACAGGCGCTCTACGGTGTAATCGCTGGCTTCCCGCAGTTCCCGCAGGCGGGAGCCGATCTCATTGATCTCATTCATGGTACCCGTCTCCTTTGTTTTCAGATTTCGACATCTCTCGATTTTGCTATTATACCACTTTAAATCGCTATCCGTCAATATTGGCCCAGCAGGGCCGCGGCGTTTTCCACCTCCTTGGCTGCCTGCTCCGCTTCCAGGTACTCTGAGGAGTAGAGGATAACCCCCTGATACCCGCCGTTCAGGGCCGCTTCCGCCTGCAGGGCGATGATGTTGTCCCGCAGAAGCCAGGTGCCGCCGTCGGCATCTGTGCCGGCCTTGTACAGGGCCAGCCCTGCGTAGAGCTCCAGCCCCTGGTGCCGGGGCAGGGCGGCCCACTCCTCCAGCGCCTGCTGGTAGGGCAGGGCCTCGTTCTCAAAGCTGTAATACAGCTGGGGCGCCAGGTAGTCCACATAGCCGGGCACAGCGGCCCAGGTGGCCACATCCGCTCCCATCGCCTCATCGTTTTGCATGTTTCCCTGGGGGGAGATGCCGAACACCACCTCTGGCTTCACCGCCTTGATGCTCTCATACACTTGGGACACCATCGCGTTGATGTTGGCGGCCCGCCACTCCAGCAGGGGCAGGGGCTCCTCCACGCTTTGGGCGTAGGCCTCATAGGCGGCGCTGTCCAGGGCGGGGTCTTCCGCGGGGTAGAAGTAGTCGTCAAAGTGGATGCCGTCCACCTCGTAATTCCCCGCAATCTCCGCGGCTCCATCTGCGATGAGGGTCCGCATGGCCGGGTAGGCCGGGTTCAGGTACACCCCGCCTTCGCATTCCATAAAGTACTGGGGATACTCCTCCCCCAGCTGGACATAGGGGTTGTTCTCCGCCAGGGCGGCGGGGGTCTCCGCCGTCTTCACCCGCAAAGGGTTCAGCCAGGCGTGGAACTCCATGCCCAGGCTGTGGGCGGTCTCAATCATAAACTCCAGGGGGTCAAAGCCGGGGTCCTGGCCCTGGGTGCCGGTGAGGATGTGGGACCAGGGGTAATACTGAGAGGGGTACAGCGCGTCGGAGAAGGGCCGCACATGGACGAACAGGGCGTTGGCGCCCTTCTCCTGAGCGGTTTGGGCGATGGTCTGGAAGTTTTCCTCAAAGGCTTGCTGGGTGTGCTCCGCCGTGTTCAGGGAGAAGTAGGGCACCCACACCCCCACCAGGGCCCCCTCTTCCTCCGGCGTACTGGGGGCAGCGCTGGCCTGGGGGATGGGAGAGGCGCCCTCCTCCGGCAGGGGCTCCGGCCCCCGGCCGAAGAACCACACCCCAGCCACGGCGGCCAGCAGCGCGGCCCACAGCACCAGGTAACAGTATTTGCGCAGATGGAATCTTCCCATAAAGCCTTCCTTTCCAGCGCCTTCCTTGACAAAGGGGCGCCCTTTGTGTATCATCCAGTACAGATACATCATTTCTATGCGGCCCTGGCCGGGCCTATGTTACCAAAGGAGAAGCTGTATGAAGGACTACCGTTTTCTGCTGTTGGACGCCGACGGCACCCTGTTGGATTTCGACCAGGATATGCTCCACGCTTTTCAGGCCACTTATCAGGCCTGCTTTGGCAGCCAGCGGCCTTACTCCCCCCGCCTGTTGGAAATCTATGAGCGGTGCAACAACCGCTGGTGGGCCAAGCTGGAACGGGGCGAGTGCACCAAGCCCCAGCTCTTTGCGGGCCGCTTTCAGGACTTCCTCCGGGAGACGGGCCTCTCCGGGGACCCGGAGGAGATCAACCGCGCCTACTTTGCAAACCTGGGCCAGGGCGGGGCCCTGCTGCCCGGGGCTCTGGAGCTGGTGCGGGACCTCTCCCAGCGGTATAGGCTGTACATTGTCACCAACGGCAACGCCGCCAGCCAGCGGACACGGCTGGAGCACTCCGGCCTGCTGCCCTATGTGGGGGACGTGTTCGTCTCGGAGGATGCCGGGGCCGCCAAGCCGGACAAGCGTTACTTCGACTATGTGTTCTCCCGCATCCCCGGCTTTGAAAAGGAGAAGGCCATGCTCATCGGGGACTCCCTCACCTCGGACATGCGGGGGGCGCAGAACGGGGGCATCGACGGGCTGTGGTACTGCCCCCTGGGCGGGGAGGCCCCGGAGGACCTGTCCATCCCCTACCGGGCGGAGAGCTTTGATGAGATCCGGAGGCTGCTGCTGTGAGCTCCCCCCGCCCCGTTCTCTCATAAGAATTTCAGAAAAGCATGGGCTGCCGCCTTTTCAGCGGCGGCCTTTTTTCTTGAGACATGCTTCAAAACCGTAAGGTTTGCTTTCTGTTTTTGTAAGGCGCTTGTCGGAAACTTGTAAGAATTGGGGCCTATACTTTTCCTCGAACGAAACGAGAGGCGTTTTCAAACGTGGAAAAGGAGAAATGACATATGGCGCTTTTAAACGTGAACAGCCTGAAAAAGGTGTACACCACCCGCCTGGGCGGTGCCAAGGTACAGGCCCTCTCCGGGGTGAGCTTCACCGTGGAGGAAGGGGAGTTCGTGGCCATCATGGGCGAGTCGGGCTCTGGCAAGACCACCCTCTTAAACATCCTGGCGGGGCTGGACAAACCCACCAGCGGCCAGGTGTTTCTGAATATGCGGGACATTGTCTCCCTGAATGAGAAGGAGATCTCCGCCTTCCGCCGGGACCACCTGGGCTTTGTGTTCCAGGACTTCAACCTGCTGGATACCTTCTCTTTGCAGGACAACATCTTCCTGCCCCTGGTGCTGGCGGGCAAGAAGTACGACGAGATGAAAAAGCGCATCGACCCCATCGCCCACCGGCTGGGCATTTGGGAGCTGCTGCAAAAGTTCCCCTATGAGGTCTCCGGCGGGCAGAAGCAGCGGGCGGCCATCGCCCGGGCCATCATCACCTACCCAGAGCTCATCTTGGCCGATGAGCCCACCGGCGCCTTGGACTCCCGCTCCGCCGGGCAGATACTGGACATCTTCGCGGACGTCAACCGCAGCGGCCAAACCATTTTGATGGTGACCCACTCGGTGCAGGCGGCCTGCCGGGCCGGGCGGGTGCTGTTCATCAAGGACGGCCAGGTCTACCACCAGATTTACCGCGGCGCCATGACCGACGACGAGCTGTACCAGGCCATCTCCCGCACCCTGACCGAACTTGCCACCAGCCGGGAAAGGAGCGTGGCCGTCCATGGGTAAGCGGGGAGTGGGCTTCTACTGGAAGCTGGCCTTTACCAACCTGAAGGGCAACCGGCGGGTGTACCTGCCCTACCTGCTCTCCAGCGTGGGGATCATTATGATGTTCTACTCCATCAACGCCCTGGGCCAGGGCATTGACCAGGGAGCGCTGTACGGCGGCACCACCGTGGCCAGCATGATGGGCCTGGGGGTGTTTGTCATCGGGCTGTTCGCGGTGCTGTTCCTGTTCTACACCAACAGCTTCATCATCAAGCGCCGGAAAAAGGAGCTGGGCCTGTACAACATTCTGGGCATGGAGAAGCGACACATCGCCCACATCCTGTTCCGGGAGACGCTGCTTACCGCGGTGTGCTCTCTGGCCCTGGGCCTGGGGCTGGGGATTGTCTTCTCCCGGGTCCTATTCTGGCTGCTGGGGCTGCTGCTGGGCACGGATTTGGCCGTGGCCTTTGTCATCCCTGTGTCCGCCATTACCAGCACGTTGGGTTTGTTTGGGATTATCTTCCTGCTGACCCTGTGCTACAATCTGCTGCAAGTAAAGCTCTCCAAGCCCATTGAGCTGCTCCACGGCGGCGAGACCGGCGAGCGGGAGCCCAAGGCCCACTGGTTCCTGGCGGTGCTGGGGGCCCTGCTGCTGGGCACGGGCTATACCATGGCCGTCACCATCCAGGACCCCCTCTCCGCGCTGGTGTTCTTCTTTGTGGCGGTGATTCTGGTCATCCTTGGCACCTACCTGCTGTTCATCACCGGCATCACGGCCATGCTGAAGCTGCTGAAAAAGAACAAGCGCTTCTATTATAAGACAAACCACTTCACCGCCATCTCCGGCATGCTCTTCCGCATGAAGCAGAACGCCGCGGGCCTGGCCTCCATCTGCGTGCTGTTCACCGCCCTGCTGGTGACGGTGTCCACCACCTTCTCCCTGTACACCAGCATGGACGGCCTTCTCCGGGCACGCTATCCCCGGAACGTGCTGGTGTCTGTCTGTGACGCCAACCAGGAGGCCAAGGACATGGTGCGCTCCGCTGTGAACCAAAAGTCCCAGGAGCTGGGCCTGGCCCTGGAGAATGTGGTGGACCGGGAGGGCTGGAACATCACCACCGCCCGGGTGGGCAACACCCTCCACACCCAGGAGGTTTCCTTGGAGACTTGCGCCGTGGTGAATATCTTCACGCAAAGTGAGTTTGAGCGCTTCTCCGGCCAACAGGTGGATTTGGCGGAAAACCAGGTGCTGCTCTTCGACCCGGCAAACACCTTCCCCGAGGAGGACACCCTGCACATCGACGATAAAACCTATCAGATCGTCCCCTCGGACTACGTCATGCCCGAGGCCTCCACCCTGGCCCAGATTTATGAAATGTACTACCTGGTGGTGCGGGACGAAACGGTGGTGGAAAACATCCTGGCCCCCAGCGGCAGCGACACCTTCCCCATCTACTCCTACGACTTTGACGTGGCCGGGGGCGACCCGGAGGACATCGCCGCCTTGCGCGAAGCTCTGGGTACAGTGGACTTCTCCGGCCCCGGGGTGGAGTACGAGGCCTTGCTGTTCGAGGACAGCGCCACCTCCCGCCAGAGCTTTATGGAACTGTACGGCGGGCTGTTCTTCCTGGGGCTGTTCCTGGGGGTGCTGTTCCTGCTGGGCACGGCGCTGATCATCTACTACAAGCAGGTCAGCGAGGGCTACGACGACGCCCGGCGGTTTAACATCATGCAGAAGGTGGGCATGAGCCACCGGGAGGTCAAACAGAGCATCCACAGCCAGATTCTGCTGGTGTTCTTCCTGCCCCTGGTGACAGCCGTGCTCCATCTGGCCTTCGCCTTCCCCATGCTGCAAAAGATTTTGCTGGTAATGGGCCTGAACAACTTCCCGCTGATCTTATGCTCCACCCTGGGCTGCGTGGGGGTGTTCGCTGTGGCGTACCTCGTCATCTACGCCCTGACCGCCCGCACCTATTACAACATTGTGGAGAGCGCCAGCTGACGGTTTACGAAAGGAGGAACCTCTCATGTTTTCTGCACTGTGGGATATTTTTTCAAGCCTGGTAAGCGCGTTCTTCCAGGTGGTGGGGGCTCTTGGCCGGGGGCTGCTGGATGTGCTCTCCGCCCTGGCCTCGGCGGTGCTGTGGCCCATACGGGCCGCTTCGGGGATCTTGTTCGGCAACTGGGACGTTTCCTCCCAGTGGACGCCCCTGTACCTTTCGGCCTGCGGCGTGCTGCTGGCCGCCCTGATCCTCTTCTTCCTCTGGGCCCTGTGGTCCAACCACAAACGGAAAAAAGGGAATTAAAAAGACGCCCCCGCGGGGGCGCCTTTTTTGTTCCATACAGCTTATTTTACCACGATATTGACCAGCTTGCCGGGCACATAGATCTCCTTGACAATGCTCTTGCCGGCGATCTCAGCGGCAACTTTGGCATCGGCCTTGGCAGCGGCCAGGGCATCTTCCTGGGAGATGTCCGCGGCCACTTGCAGCCGGGCGCGGACCTTGCCCCGCACCTGCACCACAATTTCCACCATGTCGTCCTTGCACTTGGCCTCGTCAAACTCCGGCCAGGGCTGCTGGGCCACCAGGCCCTCTCCCAGGGCGTTGGCCGCCCACACCTCTTCGGTGACGTGGGGGGCGAAGGGGTTCAAGAGGATGGTGAAGATCCGCAGCTCTTCCTTGGATATGCTGCCCTTGGCGGTGACCTGGTTCATCAGGGTCATCAGGGCGGCGATGGCGGTGTTGAACTTCAGCACCTCGGTGTCCTCGCTGACCTTCTTAATGGCCTTGTGGAAAGCGCCCTCCATGTCGGGGCGGATGCCCTCCTCCCCGCAGAGGATATCCTGCAGGTTCCAATAGCGCTCCACCAGGCGGCGGCAGCCCTTGATGCCCGCGTTGGACCAGGGGGCGGCCTTCTCAAAGTCGCCAATGAACATCTCATAGAGGCGCATGGTGTCGGCGCCGTACTCATTGACGATGTCGTCGGGGTTGACCACATTGCCCCGGGACTTGCTCATCTTCTCGCCGTTCTCGCCCAGGATCATGCCGTGGCTGGTGCGCTTGGCATAGGGTTCCGGGGTGGGCACCAGGCCCTGGTCGAAGAGGAACTTGTGCCAGAACCGGCTGTACAGCAGGTGCAGGGTGGTGTGCTCCATGCCGCCGTTGTACCAGTCCACCGGGGACCAGTAGTTCAAAGCCTCTTTCGAGGCGAACTCCTTGTCGTTGTGGGGGTCCATATACCGCAGGAAGTACCAGGAGGAACCAGCCCACTGGGGCATGGTGTCCGTCTCCCGCCGGGCGGGGCCGCCGCAGTGGGGGCAGGTGGTGTTCACCCAGTCGGTCATGTGGGCCAGGGGGGATTCCCCGTTATCCGTGGGCTCATAGGACTTGACCTCCGGCAGCTTTAAGGGCAGCTCGCTCTCCGGCAGGGGCACCCAGCCGCACTTCTCGCAGTACACCACGGGGATGGGCTCGCCCCAGTACCGCTGGCGGGAGAAGACCCAGTCCCGCAGCTTGTAGTTGACCTTGGCGTGGCCGATGCCCTTCTCCTCCAGGTACTGGGTGATGCGCTGCTTGGCCTCTTCCACGGTCAGGCCGTCCAAAATGCCGGAGTTGACCATGATGCCGGTCTCGCAGTCGGTGAAGGCCTCCTTCTCCACGTCGCCGCCTTTCACCACCTCGATGATGGGCAGGCCGAACTTCTTGGCGAACTCCCAGTCCCGGGTGTCGTGGGCGGGCACGGCCATGATGGCGCCGGTGCCGTAGGACACCAGCACGTAGTCGGAGATGAAGATGGGGATTTCCTTGCCCGTCAGGGGGTTGACAGCCGACACGCCCTGGAGCTTCACGCCGGTCTTTTCCTTGGCCACCTCGGTGCGCTCAAAGTCGGACTTGCGGGCGGCCTGCTCCTGATAGGCCTTGATCTCCTCCAGGTTCTGGAGCTTGTCCGCCCACTTCTCCAGATAGGGGTGCTCCGGGGACACCACCATGTAGGTGGCGCCATAAAGGGTGTCGGGCCGGGTGGTGTAGACGGTCAGCTTGTCGCCGGCGGTGGTGTCGAAGTCCACCTCGGCGCCGGTGGAGCGGCCAATCCAGTTCTTCTGCTGGGTTTTCACCCGCTCGGGGTAGTCCACCAAATCCAGGTCATCAATCAGCCGCTGGGCGTACTCGGTGATTTTCAGCATCCACTGGCTCTTCACCTTGTGGACCACCTCGCTGCCGCAGCGCTCGCACACGCCGTTGACCACTTCCTCGTTGGCCAGCACGCACTTGCAGGAGGTGCACCAGTTCACGTTCATCTCCTTCTTATAGGCCAGCCCCGCTTTGAACAGCTGCAGGAAAATCCACTGGGTCCACTTGTAATACTCCGGGTCGGTGGTGGAAATTTCCCGGCTCCAGTCAAAGCTGATGCCCAGGGACTGGATCTGCTTTTTAAACCGGGCGATGTTCTGCTTGGTCACCTCGGCGGGGTGGACGTGGTTCTTGATGGCGTAGTTCTCGGTGGGCAAGCCGAAGGCGTCCCAGCCGATGGGGTACAGCACGTTATAGCCCTGCATCCGGCGCTTTCTAGCCACCACGTCCAGGGCGGTGTAGGGCCGGGGATGGCCCACGTGCAGTCCCTGCCCAGAGGGGTAGGGGAACTCGATTAAAGCGTAATACTTGGGCTTATCGCTGCCGTTCTCCGCGTGGAAAACGCCGGCTTCCTCCCATTTTTCCTGCCATTTAGGCTCTATGGCCTTGTGGTCGTATTTCATCGTTTCTCAACCCTTTCCCCTACTTTCTTGAAAGAAAGTAGGCAAAGAACTTTTACTTCGCGCACCGCGCTTTTGGCGCGGAACCCCGGCGGGATTTGTTCCCTTACCGCCCGCGCTTTTAGCTTTATAAATCCAGAAGCCTGCTTTTGGAAAGAAAGCAGGCAAAGAGCTTTTATGCCGCGGGGCGCTCGTTCCCTCGCTTTGTATGGCGAAAACCGCAAGCCCGGCGTCCGCGTTTTCCAGATTTATCCATTCGCATTTTGAGCATCTATCTGCAACCCACTTCACAGGTTTTTCCCAATCTCTTCTACAATTTCCACCACCCGTATCTCCCCGTCCGCCAAAATCTCCCAAATGGGGGGCTGACCGGCCGGGTCCAGGGCAAGGCTCCAATAGCGCTGCGCCAGGCGGCGGTTTTCCTCCTGGTTCACCGTGGCGTCAAAGCACAGATTGGCGTTGCCCACAAACTTTCTGCCCCGCACTTGAAGTTTGACGATGTGGTACGTGGGGCGGCCCAGGCTGGCGAAAAACGACGCCCACTGCTGGGCCTCCTCCCTGGTTTCCGAAACGTACAGGCAGTGGAGCCGGGAGGGATGCTGGGGGAACTGCTCCCTGCGCACCTGTTCCAGGGCCAGCTCCCGCAGGGCCACCATCGTGTGGTGCTCCAGCGGTTTCCCCGCCCAGGCACCGGGGTTCTGGTAGATTTCCTCCACCAAGGGGACCTTCTCCATCACCCGGCGGTACACGCCGCTGGGGTAAGTCTCATCCAAGCAGAGAACCTGCCCCACGGTCATGGGCCGCTCGGTCACCACATGGTAGGCAGTGTATTCTTTCACGGCGAATCGCTCCTTTCCCGAGAGCCGTCTTGTTTTCCCATAGCCCCGTTTCTCCGCGGGCCGCCGGGGAAAATGCCCGCCGCTCACTTCGCAAAGGCCGTCCCGGCCTTGGGGAACGCAAGAAGCCGGCCTGCTCACTCCGAGCACGGACTCCACTCCACTTTCTTTCCGTCCGCCCACAGGCGGTCCAGGTCGTAGAAATCCCGGCCCTCCTGGGTGAAGATGTGGATGACCACACTGCCCCAGTCCAGCAGAATCCAGGAGTTGGAGCGGTAGCCCTCCACCCGGGCGGGGGGCAGGCCCTCTGCCTTCAGCTTCTCCTCCAACTCATCGGCCAAGGCACGGACATGGGTGTTGTTGTTGCCCGTGGCGATGACGAAGTAGTCCGCCAGGCTGGAGATGTTCTCAATCTCGATCACGCTCAGCCGCTCCGCCTTCTTGCTGTCCAAAAAGGCGGCGGCCTTGCTTGCAAGCTCTAAAGAGGTCATAGGCTCTGCTCCTTCTTCTGCTCTAAGGTAAAAATGGCGTCGTTATACGCCTGGATGGATTCCGCCGCCACTGGCAGGCGCTGTTCCATCAGCTCGTTCACGGTGAAGAGGATGCCCTCCACCATGGCCTCCTCCAGGCTGCGGTTCGCGGCCCTGCGCATCTCCTCCACGCCGGGGTACTCCCGGTCGGCGGAGATGTAGTCCGCCACAAACAGCGTCTTTTCCAGCAGGGACATATCCCCCTTGCCGCTGGTGTGGCAGGCCACAGCGGACACGATCTCCTCATCGGAAACGCCCAGCGCGCCCCTAAGGTAGGCCGCCCCAGCCAGGGCGTGCCACAGCTTTCGGTTGCGGCTCTGGGTTTTGGTGAGTATTATACCAGAATCCCGCAGGATTTTCAACTGCTGCTCCGGCGGGGTGTCCTTCATAATATCGTGGAGGATGCCCGCCAGCCGGGCCTTTTCCACGTCGGCGCCATAGCGCTGGGCCAGCCGGGCGGCCTCCGCTGCCACGCACTGGCTGTGGAAAAACCGCTTGTCCGTCAGGTGGCGCTTCACTTCCTGCTCACACTGTTCAAAAGTCATGTGTCGTTCTCCCTTCCTTCTCCGCGCTCCACCACCAGGGTGAGCAGCACCAGGTCGCCCTCGCCGGTGTTCTGGATGCTGTGCTCCGAGCCCTTTTTGCAGATGTGGCACACGCCGGGCTCCAAGGGCTCCTCCTGGCCGTCGCAGACCGCCAGGCCCGTGCCCAGCAGGACGAAGTTCACGTCGTCGCTGGCGGGGTGGCTGTGCAGGCCGATGCTCCCGCCGGGGTGGATGCGGCAGGAGATGAGCTTGCCCCCCTCCCCGGCAAAGAAGCGGGCGGACATCTCCCCCGTGCCCTCATACCCGCAGGGCATGGTCATCTCTTGGATTTGGTTGAAATCAATGCGCATAGGAATCCTCCAATGCCGCTGGGCGGCGTGACATTTCCCCATCCTCTCTGGAAGGCCCGCAAAGAACAGGGAAGCCGGGTGTTTTACCCCCGGTACAGCCCATGCTCCCCGATATAGGCGGCCACGGCCTGGGGCACCAGGCCGCTGACGTCCTCCCCCCGGGCCACCGCCTGCCGCACCTGGGTGGAGCTGACGGGCAGGTAGGGAATGTGCTCCAGAAAGCACCGGGCCTTAAACTGGCCGGTGTACTCCAGGGCCTTCTCCCGCAGGGCGCCCAGGCCATCCGGACTGCGGGGCGTGGTGCACACCAAGGCCAGCGAAAAAATGGTCTCCGGCCGGTACCAATGGCCCAGAGTGAGGAACATGTCCTCCCCCATCAGCAGGTAGAACTGGTCCCGGGGGTACAGGGCGGAAAGCTCTTCCAAGGTCTCGGCGGTGTAGCTTTTGCCCTCCCGGCGCATCTCAATATCCGAGAGCTCCAGCCAAGGCTTTTCCTGAATCGCTAACCGGCACATGGCGCAGCGGTCCTGGGCGCTGGCCAAGTCTGGGGCGGCCTTGTGGGGCGGCACCCGGGTGGGGATGAGCAGCACCCGGTCCAGCCCCAGGCCCCGGCGGAACTCCTCCACAATGTGCAGGTGCCCGTTGTGGATGGGGTTGAAGGTGCCCCCGTAAATGCCTGTTTTCATTGTGGGCCTCCTGTCACCGGGGCAGGACGATCTTTGGGTCCTTTTTCTTTTTGCGGTACAGCACAAACCGGCTGCCGATCACCTGGACCACGTCGCTCCCCGTCTCCTGGGCAATGGCCTCCGCCGCCTCCCGGGAGGTCATGGGGCTGGACTCGGGCAGCACCCGGCCCTTGATAAGCTCCCGCTTTTCCAGGGCATCGTCCGCCTGCTTGACAAGCTCCGGGCTCATGCCGGACTTGCCCATCATCAAAATGGTGTCCTCGTTCACCGCCAGGGAGCGGAGGTAGGCTCTTTGCTTGCTCGTCAACATAGTTTCATTCTCCTGTATCGTTACTTTTCCCGGCGCTTGTACACCACAATCTCCGGGTCGCTGCCGTTGTCGCCGTACTCGCACACCAGCAGCCAGTTTTCATCCGCCGTCAGCCCAAAGCACCGGCCGCTTCCATCGTGCTTGCAAAGCTGGTTTCCCAGGTAGACCCGGCCGTCCTCCCAGAATTTGATCTTCTGGCCGCTTTCCAGGGTGTATTCCAGATTGATGTAGGAACCGGGCAGGGCATTCAGATCCGTCACCCGGTCCATGCCGGGGACGTGAAGGTCGTTAAACTCTTTTATGAGCTGCTCCTTTACGGCGCAGTTTCCGGAAAAGCAGCTGCCGGGGCTTTCGCAGCCCTGGGCTTTGCAGCACTCCCCCAGCACGCAGGTGCCCCCAAAGGGCTTCCCGCCGGTGGCGGCGCAGCCGGGGCAGCTCTCCACAGCGGGGCACTGGGCGCAGTCCAAACCGCAGTAGTTTTTCATGGCTCACTCCCCGCCTTTCAGGTACTCCTTCAGCTTCTCCTCAAACAGGGCGAAGGCCTTGCCCCGGTGGCTGCGGGCGTCCTTTTCCTCGTCGGTCATCTCCCCGAAGGTGCGGCCCTCCTGCTCGAAGATGGAGTCGTACCCAAAGCCGTTCTCCCCACGGGACTCAAAGGCGATGGTGCCAAAGCACTTGCCCTCGGCCTCAATCTTGTCCCCATTGGGGAAAACGCAGCACACGGCGCTGACAAAGTGGGCGCCCCGCTGCTCCACCGGCACGCCCTGGAGCTTCTCCAGCACGGTCAGGCGGCGCTTGCCGGGCTGGGCGAACCGGGCGGAGTAAATGCCCGGGGCCCCGTCCAAATAGTCCACGCACAGGCCGGAATCGTCGGCCACGGCGGGCAGGCCCGTCTCCTTGCAGGCGGCCTCGGCCTTGATGAAGGCGTTCTCCATAAAGGTTTTGCCGGTCTCCTCCGGCTCGGAAAGCTGGGCGGTCACCACCTCAATGCCCATGGGCTCCAGCATCCGCTTGAACTCCACCACTTTCCCCTGGTTGTGGGTGGCAATGACAAATTTCATGGTTCTTTCCCCTTCCTTATTCCTCGTCCCGCTTGCGGCCAAAGGGCCAGAAGCGGCGCTTCTTCTTCTCCGGCTGGGGTTCTTCCAATTCTTCCTGAGGCTCCTCCGGCCGGGACTCCTCCAGCATGGCGTCGACATCGGAGAGCAGGCTCTCCTCGGTGAGGGGGCGCTCCTCCAGCTGCTGGAACAGCTCCTCGCCCTCCAGGGCGTCCTCTCCGGCCTGCTCCTGCTCTTGCAGCACCTCTTCCTCCTGGCGCTGCTCTTCCAGCTGGGCAGCCGCCCTATCTTCGGCAAAGACGGGGGTGTCGTCCCGCTCGTTGTCAAACAGGGCATTGGCAAAGGCATCCGGGTCAAAGGGCTGCAGGTCGTCCACCTGCTCCCCCACGCCGATGAACTTCACCGGCAGGCCCAGGTCCTGCATGATGGGCAGCACCACGCCGCCCTTGGGGGTGCCGTCCAGCTTGGTGAGCACAATGCCCGTAATGCCCGCGGCGCTTTGGAACTCCCGGGCCTGGTTCACGGCGTTCTGGCCGGTGGCGGCGTCCAGTACCAGCAGGGTCTCCCGGTCGCAGCCGGGCAGCTCCCGGTCGATGACGCGGCTGATCTTCCCCAGCTCGTCCATCAGGTTCTTCTTGTTGTGCAGCCGGCCGGCGGTGTCGCAGATGATGACATCGCAGCCCCTGGCCTTGGCCGCGGCGATGGTGTCAAACACCACGGCAGCGGGGTCGGCCCCCTCCTGGTGTTTGATAAGGGGCACCCCGGCCCGGTCCGCCCAGACCTCCAGCTGCTCGATGGCAGCGGCCCGGAAGGTATCCGCCGCCCCCAGGATGACGGACTTGCCCTCTCCCTTCAAGCGGGAGGCCAGCTTGCCGATGGTGGTGGTCTTGCCCACCCCATTGACGCCGATGACCAGGATGATGGAGGGCTTGGTGCCGGCGTGGAGTTCATTGTCCCCCTGGAGCATTTCCGAAACAATGGCCTTCAGCTCCCCCATGATGAGGCTGGGGTCGGTGATGCCCTTTTCCTTGATCTTCTTCCGCAGCTGGTCGCAGATGTACTGGGCGGTATTCATGCCCACGTCCCCCATGACCAGCAGCTCTTCCAGCTCCTCGAAAAGCTCCTCGTCAATCTTGGTGAAGGAGTTCACCATTTGCGTGATCTGCCCGCTGATATTGTCCCGGGTCTTTTTCAGGCCTTCCCGGATCTTGTCAAAGATGCCCATGTATTCCTTCCTCTCTTGTTGGGATCAGTTCTCGTTTATGTGCCGAACTCGGCGGCCTCCTCTGTGCGCAGGGCCAGCAGCTTAGAGATGCCCTGGTCCTGCATGGTCACGCCGTAAAGCATGTCGCTGCCCTCCATGGTGCCCCGGCGGTGGGTGATGGTGATGAACTGGGACTGGCGGCTCATGCGCCGCAGGTACTGGGCGAACCGCGCCACGTTCACGTCGTCCAGGGCGGCTTCAATCTCATCCAGCACGCAAAAGGGCGGCGGGTTGACCCGCATAATGGCAAAGTAGATGGAGATGGCCACCAGGGCCTTCTCCCCGCCGGAGAGGGACTCGATGTGGGTGACGATCTTCCCCGGCGGGTGGACTTTAATCTCAATGCCGGAGGTGAGAACATCGCTGTCGTCGGTGAAGGAAAGCTCCGCCGCCCCGCCGCCGAACAGTTCCCGGAAGATCTGGCCGAAGTTCTGGTTGATCTGGGCGAAGCGCTCGGTGAACTGCTGGCGCATGTGCTTGGTCAGGTCCTGGATCAGCTCCAGCAGCTCGGCCTTGGATTTCTCCACGTCATCCACCTGGCTCTTTAAGAACGCATACCGCTCTGACACCTCTTGGTACTCCACCACGGCGCCCACGTTTACGGCGCCCAGGGCCTTGATCTTGTTTTTCAGCTCCGCCAGACGGCGCTGGGCGGTGGGAAGGTCCTCAATCCGCTCTCCCACCTCTTCCGCTTCCCGGCGGGTGAGCTCATACTCCTCCCACATTCGGGAAAGGATGGCGTCGTACTCCTTCTGCAGGTTTTCAGAGCGCTCTTGCAGGCGGGCCAGCTCCCGCCCCACGTTCTCCCGCTGGGCGGTCACCTCTCGCTCCCGCTCCCGCAGGCTTTGGGCCTCCCGCTCCAGGCCGGAGCGCTGTTGGGCGATGGACTGCAGGCTTTGCCGCTTGGCCTCCGCCTGGCCTTTCTGTTCCTGTGCCCGAACCAGCGCGGCCTGCCGCTGCTGTTCCAGATGCGTGTTTTTTTCCCGCAGGGCGTCCATTTCCTGCCGCAGCCGTAAAACAGCCCCGGCGGAATCCCTCTTGCGCTCTTCCAAACCCGCCACAGCGGCGGCCAAGGCGTCCCAATCTTTCTGGGCAGAGAACTCTCCCAAGCGGATTTCCTGAATGGTCTGGGAGATCTCGTCGCAATGGGACATCTGCTCCTCCCGGATGCCCGAGAGGCGCTGGCTTTCCGTCTCTGCCTGCCGCACCTGGCCCTCCAGCTGGGAAATGGCGGCGCGCACCGCCTTCTCCCGCTCTCCCAGCTCTTGCAGCCGGCCTTCGGAATCGCTCTGTTCCTTCTCCAGGCCGGCGGCGGTTTCCGCAAGCTGTTCCAGTTCCCGGCTGACCCGGGCCCGCTCTGAAGTGATGCGGATGCGCTCCTCCTGGGCGGAGGAAAGCTCGCCCCGGGCGGCATCCAGCTCCGCCTCGCAGGAGGAGAGCTCCCCTTGCCGCTGGCGGTACTCCTGCTGGGCGGCCTCCGCCTGCCGCTGCAGGTCCGCTGCCTTTTCCCGGATGCGCTGAATTTCAGAGGCCCGGCTCAGCAGCCCAGAGCTGCGGCCCTTGGAGCCGCCAGTCAAGGAGCCTCCGGCGTTGACCACCTGGCCGTCCAGACTGACCACCCGCAGGCGGTAGCCCGTCCGCTTGGCAATGGCCGCGGCGCTGTCCAAATCCTCCGCTACAGCCACCCGGCCCAGCAGGCTGTCCCGGATGCTGCCGTACTTCTCCTCGCAGGAGCACAGGGTGTTGGCCATGCCCACGAAGCCGGGCATCCCTTCAATCTCCCGGGGGCTGTACACACTGCCCCGAATGGTGGTCAGGGGCAGGAATGTGGCCCGGCCCCAGTCCCGCTGCTTCAGCAGCCGGATGGCGTTTTTGGCGTCCTGCTCCGTCTCCACCACAATGTGCTGCATCGAGGCCCCCAGGGCCGTCTCCAGGGCCACGGCGTACTCCCGGGGCGTTTTCAGCAGCTGGGTGACCGGGCCGCACACCCCGGAGAGCATCCCCCGGCCGGCCTCTTTCATCACCTGCTTCACACTTTGGGAAAAGCCCTCCAGGTTCCGCTCCAGATCCGTCAGCAGCTTGGCCCGGCGCAGCTGCTCGTTCCCATCCAGAACCAGCTTATCCCATGCCTCCTTGGCCTGCTGGGCCCGCCTGCGGCGGCTCTCCAAACGCATTTCGTAGCCCTTGACCGCGTTCTCCCGGCCGGAGACAGCCGTCTCCGCCGCCTGGAGCAGCTCCTCCAGTTCCCTGGCCTCCTGCTGGGCAGAGGCCAGGCGTTCCTGGGCCTGGCGCACGCTCTCCTCCACAGCCCCGGCCCGGTGGCGGATCTCCACCACAGAGGTCTGGGTAGACGACAGGGCAATGCGCTGCTCCGCCAGAGAGGCGTTGTACTGCGCCAGCTCCACCGCGGCCTGCTCCATCTGCCGGGTGGCCTCATCGGCTCCCTGGCGCAGTTCCTCCAGCCGCTGGGTAAAGGCGAGAAGCCTGTCACGGCTCTCCTGAATCTGGCGCTCCTTCTGGGCCATCTCCTCCCGCTTGCCAGAAATCTCTTGGTCCACGTCCTGGCCGGAACGGGAGGCCTCTTCCACCTGGCCCTCCAGCCGGTGGAGGTTCTCCCGGTTGTGGGCGGCGTCATTTTCCAAAAGGCTCGCCTCTCCCTCTGCCCGAACTGCCTGTTCATCCAGGGCAGCCGCCTGGGCGCGGGCCTCCTCCATCCCCACGGTGCACTGGTTTACCTCCCGGAGGTTTTCCTCGGTGCGCTGGGCAATGGACTGGATCTCCTCCTCCAGCTCCCCGTGCTGGGCCTGGGCCAGGGAGATTTTCTCCCCGTGCTCTCGCAGCACCCTGCCGGAGCGGTCCAGGGTCTCCAGCCAAATGCCGATCTCCAGGCCCTTCTTCTCCTTGTCCAGGGCGATGAACTGCTCCGCCTTTTCCGCCTGGAGGCGCAGGGGCTCCACCCGTCCCTCCAGCTCAGAGAGGATGTCCCGCAGGCGCACCAGGTTCTCCTCAGCCTTGTTCAGGCGGCGCTCAGACTCCTCTTTGCGGTAGCGGTAGCGGGAGATGCCCGCCGCCTCCTCAAAAATCTCCCGGCGGTCCTCGGAACGGGCGGCCACGATGCTGTCGATCTTGCCCTGGCCGATGATGGAATAGCCGTCCCTTCCCAGGCCCGTGTCCATAAAGAGCTCGTTGATGTCCTTCAAGCGCACGGTGTTCTTGTTGATGAGGTACTCGCTCTCCCCCGAGCGGTAATACCGCCGGGTGACGGCCACCGTGTCGTTGTCGAAGGGAAGGCGCCGGTCGGCGTTGTCGATGGTGAGGGTGACCTCGGCAAAGCCCAGGGCCTTCCGCTGGGGCGTGCCGTTGAAGATGACGTCCTCCATTTTCGAGCAGCGCAGCGTGCGCACGCTCTGCTCCCCCAGCACCCAGCGCATGGCGTCGCTGATATTGCTTTTTCCGCTGCCGTTTGGCCCCACCACCGAGGTGATGCCCCTTTCAAACTGTAGGCTGGTCTTGTCGGGAAAGGTCTTGAACCCCTGCAATTCCAAAGATTTTAAGATCATTGAGCCAGCTTCCCTTTCTCATTTCTTGTTTCCTGCCGTTCCAGAAGGAAGCTGCCAAAGGGCAGCTCCCGGTCCGGCACAAAGCGCACCCGGTAGCCCCGCTGTGCCAAAGCCTCCACATTGGCCCGCCTCTGCCCTGTGGCGGCGGAGAGCTGCCGGGGGCACACCCGCACCTGGTAGGCGCCGGGCCCCCGCCGCTCCAGCTCCGGCAGGAGCCGGGACAGGAACCGGCGGCTCTCCACCAGCTCCCGGAAAGCGGGGTGGTAGGCCCCCGCCACCCGGCGGCTCTCCACAGCTTCCTGGGCGTGGAGCCCCACCCGGATGACCCGCACCCCCGCCTCTTCAAACAGGGGCAGCAGCCGGGCGCAGAGCTCCACGGCCTCCTCCAGGCTTTGGGGCTTGTACCTGCCCTGCTGGTACAGGGTGGCAAGCTGGGTGCCCTTCAGCACCACCGTGGGGTAGATACGGGCCGTGTCCGGCTTTAGGGCGATAAGGGCCCGGGCGGTTTCCACATCCTGTTCCGGGGTGGAACCATACAGGCCCGTCATCATCTGCAGGCCCAGCTCCAGCCCCGCGGCGTGGATGAGCCCCGCCGCCCGGGCGGTGTCCTCCGGGGTGTGGCCCCGGAGGTTGAGGCGCAGCACCTCCCGGTCCATGGACTGGGCCCCCAGCTCCACGGCTGCCATGTGGTGGGCCTTCAGCAGGGAGAGCACCTCCCTGTCGATGGCGTCCGGCCGGGTGGAGCACCGCAGCCCCCGAAAGCCCAAGCGCTCCACGGCCTCCTTGGCGGGGGCCAGCAGGGAGAGCATATACTCCCTGCCGATGGCCGTAAAGCTGCCTCCGAAAAAAGCGATCTCTGTCTCTCTCACCCGCTCCCCCAAGTGAACGGCGGCCGCCTGGGCGGTCTCCCACACCTGCTGGGGCGTGGGGGCCTGGGCCCCCCCGGTAATGGCCCGCTGGTCGCAGAAGCTGCACTGCTGGGGGCAGCCCACATGGGGTACGAAAATGGCCACGTTCCCCATCAGTAGCCCATCAGCTCCAGGGCTTCCCGGGCGGCCTGCTGCTCCGCCTCCTTTTTGGAACGGCCGCCGCCCTTGCCGATGACGTTGGAGTTCAAGTGCACCTCCACGGTGAAGTGCTTGTCGTGGTCGGGGCCGCTCTCCCCGGTGACCACGTACTCCAGCCTCTCCTCCGGGTTCTGCTGGATGATCTCCTGCAGGGTGGTCTTGTAGTCCTTAAAGGGCTTCACGCTCTGGGCTTTTGCCGCTGGGGCGATAAACCGCAGGATGAACTTCTTGGCCTCCTCCAGGCTGCCGCTGTCCAGGTAGATGGCGGCGGTGGTGGACTCGAACACATCCGCCAAAATGCTGGGGCGCTCCCGGCCGCCGGAGTGGCGCTCCCCGTGGCTCAGGCGCAGGAAGTCCCCCACATGCAGCGCCTTGGAAAACCCGCACAGGCTGCGCTCGCAGACAAGGCCGGCCCGGGTCTTGGTCAGCTGGCCCTCTGGCAGCTGGGGGAAATGCTCGAACAGAAACTCCGCCGTGACGAAGCCCAGCACCGAGTCGCCCAGAAACTCCAGCCGCTCATAGCTTTTGCACTTGTGCTCGTTGGCGAAGGAGGAGTGGGTCAAGGCGGTTTCCAGCAGCTGTTTGTTTTGAAAGCGGTAGCCAATCAGCTTTTCGTAATCTTCCAATGGCCGCATGGCCTATCCCCCTCCTTACCCTTTTTTCGAGACCGCTTGCCCGATCTGCTCGATAATGCCAGACTGGGTGTAGTCCCGGCTCAGGGCCAGGGCGCTCTTCACCGTGGAGGCCTTGGCGCTGCCGTGGATCTTGAACACGGGCTTGGAGCAGCCCATGATGGGCGCGCCGCCGTACTCGTTGTAGTCCAGCTCTTTCTTCATCTTCTTCAGGTCGTTGTAGACCATGGCCGCCGCCATCTTGCCCTTCAGGCTGCCCATAAACACGCCCTTGACCTTGTCCATCAGAGCCATGGCAACGCCCTCGTACAGCTTTAAGATCATGTTGCCGGTAAAGCCGTCGGCAACCACCACGTCCGCCTGGTTGTAGGGGATGTCCCGGGCCTCGATATTGCCGGTAAAGCGGATGTCCGGGCAGGCCTTCAGCAGGGCCAGGGCCTCCTGCCGGAGCTGGTCCCCCTTGTGCTCCTCCGCCCCCACGTTGGCCAGGGCCACTCGGGGGTTCTCAACGCCCATGACGTTCTTCATATAGGCCGAGCCCATCAGGCCGAACTGCAGCAGCATCTCCGGGCGGCAGTCCACGTTGGCGCCCCCGTCGATGAGCATGAAAAAGCCATTGGTGCCCGGCATTACCGGGGCAAAGGCCACCCGCTTGACGCCCCGCACCCGCTTGACGATGGTGGTGGCCCCCACCACCAGGGCGCCGCTGTTCCCGGCGCTGGCAAAGGCGTCGCCCCGGCCCTGGGCCAGGGCCCGCAGGCCCACCGCCATAGAGCTGTCTGTTTTCTCCCGGATGACGCTGGTGGGCTCGTCCTCCATGGTCAAGATTTCCCCGCAGGGGAGGATCTCCATTTTCGCCAGGTCCTGAGAGAGGCCCAGCTCCTTGGCGCAGGCTTCCAGGCGGGCCTTGTCCCCAGTGAGAAGGATATCCACCCCCAGATCGGCCCGGGCCTGGGTGCAGCCCAGCAAAATCTCCTGGGGGGCGTTATCCCCGCCAAAGGCGTCTACAATGATCTTCATACGCTCTCCTCCTCTTGCGCGCTCACAGCGCTTTCTCGCAGGGGCTCGTCCATCTCCCGGCAATAGGCCCCCAGGTCCCGCAGGCCCCGCCGGGAAAGGGTTCCATACCGCTGCCGCTTGTCCCGGATCTTTTCAGAAAGGGGCGGCAGCACCCCAAAGTTGGCCCCCATGGGCTGGAAGTCCTTGCCCTCATAGCCAGAGACATACCGGGAAAGGGCCCCCATCATAGTGGTTTCCGGCAACAGCAGGGTGGGTTTTCCACACAGCCGCCGCGCCATGTTGATTCCCGCCAGAATGCCGGAGGAGGCGGACTCCATGTAGCCCTCCACCCCGGTAATCTGCCCCGCAAAGAACAGTGTGGGCCGCCGGCAGAGGGAATAGTCGCCCGCCAGCAGGCCGGGGGAGTTCAGAAAGGTGTTCCGGTGCATGACGCCGTAGCGGACGAACTCCGCGTTCCGCAAGGCGGGGATCATGCCGAACACCCGGCGCTGCTCCCCAAACTTTAAGTTGGTCTGAAACCCCACCAGGTTGAACAAGGTGCGCTCCCGGTTCTCTGTGCGCAGCTGCAGCACCGCCCAGGGCCGGTGGCCCGTACGGGGGTCCCGCAGGCCCACCGGCTTCATGGGGCCGAAGCGGATGGCGTCGTGCCCCCGGGAGGCCAGCACCTCGATGGGCATGCAGCCCTCGTAGACTTTGGGGTCCCGGGCGTCAAAGCTGTGGACCGGAGCCCGCTCCGCTTTCACCAGCTCCTCCGCGAAGGCGTCGTACTCCTCCTTGTTCATGGGGCAGTTGAGGTAGTCCCCCTCTTCCCCGTCCTGGTCCCCCCGGCCATAGCGGGAGGCGGCGAAGCAGTGCTCCATGTCCAGGCTCTCCCGAGTGACGATGGGGGCCGCCGCGTCGAAAAAGCTGAGGCCGCCCCCGCACAGGGCCTGGATCTTCTCGGAGAGGTGCTGGCTGGTCAGGGGGCCGGTGGCCACGATGGCAGGGCCCTCCGGGATCTCCGTAACCTCCTCCCGCACCACGGTGATAAGGGGCTCCCCCTCGATGGCCTGGGTGGCCAAGCGGGAGAACTCCCCCCGGTCCACGGCCAGGGCGCCCCCGGCAGGCACCGCGGACTTCTCCGCGCAGGCCATCAGCAGAGAGCCGAACCGGCGCATCTCCTCCTTTAAAAGGCCGGCGGCGCTGCCGATGCGGCTGGCCTTGAGGGAGTTGGAGCAGATCAGCTCCGCGAAATCCCCGCTTTGATGAGCCGGGGAAAATTTCTGGGGCTTCATTTCATAGAGGGTCACGGGGAAACCCCGGCGGGCCAGCTGCCAGGCGGCCTCACAGCCTGCCAGGCCCGCCCCCAGGACGGTCACGCTCTGATGTCCCATATCAGCCCTCGTCCTCTTCAGCAGGGCGCTTTCCAGGGAAAGTGCAGCCGGGGGTGACGCAGTACAGGGTTTTATCCTTGCTCTTCTTCTGCATCAGGGTTTTGCCGCAGACAGGGCACTTTTCCTTGCTGGGCGGGTCCCAAGAGACAAAGTCACACTTGGGGTACTCGCTGCAGCCATAGAACACCCGGCCCTTTTTGGACTTGCGCTGGATGATCTTGCCGCCGCACTTGGGGCACTCGGCGCCGGTGTCGTTGACAATCTTCTTCACGTTCTTGCACTCAGGGTAGCCAGGGCAGGCCAAGAACTTGCCGTACCGGCCCACCTTCACCACCATGCGGCGGCCGCACTTCTCGCAGATGACGTCGGTCTCGTCCTCTTTCAGCTTGATCTTGACCCCGTCCATCTCTTTTTTGGCCTTCTGCACAGTCTTGTCGAAATCCTCATAGAATTTCCGAAGGGTCTCCACCCAATCCTCGTCCCCCCGCTGGACAGCGTCCAGCTCGTCCTCCACCTGGGCGGTGAACTTTACGTTGACAATTTTGGGGAAGCGCTCCTTCATCAGTTTGGTGATAACCTCTCCCAGCTCTGTGGGCTTGAAGGCTTTTCCCTCCCGGGTGACGTACTCCCGGGTGGTGATGGTGGAGATGGTGGCCGCATAGGTGGAGGGCCGGCCAATGCCGTTTTCCTCCAGGGTCTTGATGAGGGAAGCTTCGGTGTAGCGGGGCGGCGGCTGGGTGAAGTGCTGGTTGCCCTTCAGGTCCTTCACCTTCAGCTTCATGCCCTCTTCCAGGGGGGGCAGGTCCTTGCCGGCCTTCTCCTCCTCGTCCTTGCTCTCCTCATACAGGGTGGTAAAGCCCTCGAAAGTCACGTTGAAACCGGAGGCCTTGAAGATGTAGCGCCCGGCGTTGATGGTGGCCTGGGTGGTGTTCATCACGCAGTTGGCCATCTGGCAGGCGATGAAGCGCTCCCAGATGAGCTTGTAGAGCTTGTATTGGTCCGAGGTCAAAGAGCTCTTCACCTGGTCGGGGGTCAAGCTGATGGTGGAGGGGCGGATGGCCTCGTGGCCGTCTTGAGCATTGGCACGGGACTTGAAATGCCGCGGCTTAGAGGGCAGGTATTTGCTGCCCCAGCGCTCCTCGATATAGGCGGTGGCGTCCTTAATGGCGTCTTCCGAAATCCGCAAAGAGTCGGTACGCATATAGGTGATCAAACCGATGGAGCCCATGCCCTCGATCTCCACGCCCTCATACAGCTCCTGGGCGGCCTTCATGGTGCGCCGGGCCTGGAAGCCCAGCTTGCGGCTGGCCTCTTGCTGCAGGGTAGAGGTGATAAAGGGCGGCGCAGGCGAACGGTTCTTTTTGCCCTTCTTCACGGCGGTGACCAGAAAGTCCTCCTTCTCCAGCTCCGCGAAAAGCTTGTCAGACTCTTCCTGGGAATTGATCTTGATTTCCCCGTTCTCGTCCCCGTAGAAAGCAGCGGCAAACACTGCCTTAGAGGGCGGCGCCGTCAGTTTCGCGTCGATGGTCCAATATTCCTGGGGCACAAAGGCCTTGATCTCCTCCTCCCGGTCCACGATCATCCGCACTGCCACGGACTGCACCCGCCCGGCGGAAAGCCGGGGACGGATGGTTTTGGCCAAAAAGGGGCTGAGGGTATAGCCCACCAGCCGGTCCAGGATGCGCCGGGCCTGCTGGGCGTTGACCAGGTCCAGGTCGATGGCCCGGGGGTGGGCCATGCCCTCCTCCACGCCGGTGCGGGTGATCTCGTTGAAGGTCACCCGGTCGGGGGCGTTCTCATCCAAGCCCAGGATATAGGCCAGGTGCCAGGAGATGGCCTCCCCTTCCCGGTCCGGGTCGGTGGCCAGCAGCACACCGTCAGACTCGGCGGCCGCCTCTTTCAGCTCTTTAACCAGCTTCTCCTTTCCCTTGATAATGCTGTATTTGGGCTTAAAATCATTTTTCACGTCCACGCTGAGGCGGGCTTTGGGCAAGTCCCGCACATGGCCGTTGGAGGCCACCACTTCATAGCCCTTGCCCAGATATTTCTGAATGGTCTTCGCCTTGGAAGGCGACTCCACAATCACCAATTTCGACATGCATCTGTCACGCTCCTTTTTCCTCCGCCCCCCTACCGGAGGCGGTTCTGCAACCCCGCCCGGCCAGACAGGCCGCCCGGGGGATATCCATTTTACAATACTCCGGCAGGGAGTGTTTGTCAAATCAAAATTTGTGAAGGTTCTGTTACACCGTCAATTCGATCAGGTTTCCTTCCACGCCCTCTACACAGCTCTCGTAGTAACCGTCCCCGGTGGTGCGCGGGCCGCTTATCACCCGGTACCCGTCTTCCCGAAGGCGCCGGGTCAGGCTGTCCACCGCCTCCCGGCTTCCCAGGCTGAACGCCAAATGGGCGTACCCGCGCTCCAACAAAGAACGCGGGCGGTCTTTCACATCCGGACGGGCCATCAATTCCAAGCGTGTCCCGCCCTGGAAGGAGATAAAATAGGTGCGCAGCCCTGTTTTGGGATTGTGATACCCTTCATTGGAGGCCCCATCAAAATAGCGGAGAAAAAAGGCCCGGGCTTTCTCCAAATCCTGCACATCTATTGCCACATGTTCTATTTTCAAATCACTCGCCCCCGATAGCAAAATAACCAGCTCACGTCCGGCGGTAGCGCTTGCCTGGGCAGGACTGGCACAGGCCCTGCAGCTCCAACTCTGTCAACAGCCCCAGCAGTTTCCCGGCGGGCAGGCCGGTGCACTCTTCCAGCTGGGCCACAGAGTGGGGACGCTCTTCCAGGGCGGTAAGCACCAGGGCCTGCTCCCCAGTGAGGGCCAGCGCGCCGCCGGCGTCCCGGCTTTTCTGGGGACTCCGCTCCCCCAGGCAATAGCGCCCGCCCGGGCAGGCGCGGCACACGCCGCGCAGCTCCAGCTCCGTCAAGACCCCCAGCAATTTCCCGGCGGGCAAGCCGGTCTGTTCCTCCAGCTGGGCGGCAGATTGGGGTTTCCGGGTCAAAGCGGCCAGCACGGCCTCTTCCAGCGGGGTAGGCGGCTCCTGCCCCGGGTCTGCCAGGGCGGGGAGCACTTCCTGCTCATCCAAATCCTTCTGGGGAACGAACAGCGGGATGACCCGTTCCTCCCTCCAGAAGCGGTGGCTGTATTCCATTAAAATGTCCTCGCCCCGCTCCACCGCCTTGGCGCCGTCCTCAATCAACCCACGTCCGCCGGCAAAGGCTGCATCCCCACAGGCGCCCGGCCAGACGAAAACATCCCGGTTCTGATCCTTGGCATGGGCGGCATAGAGCATAGTCCCGCTCTTTTGAGCGGCCTGGAGCAGCAACACCCCGCAGGCCAGGCCGGTAATCAGGCGGTTTCGCACCTGAAAGGTGCCATAGCTGGGGGTCTGCTGGGAGAAATACTCCGTCAGCAGGGCCCCGCCCCGTTCCAGAAGGCTTTGGCGCAGAAAGGCATTCCGGCTGGGGTAAGAGCTGTTCAGGGCTACCGGCAGCACACTGACCACCGGCCCCTCTCCGCTCATGGCGCCCAAAATGGCCGCGGCGTCAATGCCCACCGCTCCCCCTGTAACCACCGCCGCGCCTCCAATGGCCAGCTGGTAGCTAAACTCTTTCGCCTTTTCCTCCGAAACCTTCTGAGCCTTCCGGGCGCCTACCACCGCGATGGTTGGCTGCCGGTCCACGTCGGGCAGGCTCCCTTTCCCATACAGTACCGCAGGAGGGTCAAAAATATTCCTCAGCGCCAGGGGATATTTTTCACACTCCGGGGTAATCACCTGCCAATTTACCCGTTCGGCATACTCCAGCTACGCCTGGGCCTCCTCCAGGGAAAAGCTGTACAAGGCGGCCGCCTCTTTCTCCCGAATGCTGGGCATGCTGTTCCAAGCCCGGGGCCCATCCTCGTAAAAGCCACGCACCCCTCCAGGCCAGCTTTGGTGGATCCGCCAGGGCATAGGGCTGCCCTCCCCAAAGCCACGCTGTATCCAAATCCAGTACACCCGCTCATCCATGAGCCCGCTCTCCTTCCTGCCCTCGGGCCAGCTCCCACAACAGGATGGTGGCCGCCGCCGAGGCGTTCAGGGACTCCGCCCGGCCCGCCATAGGGATAGTCACCCGGCTGTGGCACAGGGCGATGGTTTCCTCTGTCAGACCGTTCCCCTCATTTCCAATAAATACCGCAAATTTTCCCCGGGCAAGCCCCGCCTCTGTCACGGGGCAAGCGCCCTTCTCCGGCACAGAGGCCAGCAGGGTGTATCCCTCCCCCCGCAGCTGAGAGCACAGCCGCTCCCGCTGGGGCTCTTCCCACAGGCTCAGGCGGAACACCGCCCCCATAGAAGCCCGCAGGGCCTTGGGGGAGAGGGGGTCGCAGCACTCCCCCAAAAGGCACACCTGTGAAACCCCCAGCGCCTCTGCCGTGCGGAGGATAGTGCCCAGGTTGCCTGGGTCCTGCAGGTCCTCCAGCACTGCGCAGGAGGTTCCCCGCCGGGCCGGGGGCTCCTGCAGGCTGCGGGGCCAGCGGCATTGGCAGAATACCCCCTGGGGGTGCTTTGTGGAGGACAGCAGCCCCGCCACATGGTCCGCGATCCGATAGCTTTCTCCACTGGCTGCCAGCACGGGCCGCAGATATTGGGCATATTTTTCCCGGGCGCCCTCTGTGACAAAGCACCGCAGAATCTCCACCCCAGAGCGGGCCGCGTCCTCACAAAGGCGGGCGCCCTCGCAGAGGAACTGCCGCCGTTTCCGGCGCTCCCCCGCAGAGGACAAAAGCTCTGCCGCCTCTCGCACCACTTTGTTTTGCCGGCTGGTAATGGCCTCCATCCCGCCGCCCCCTTTCCAAATCTTCCACATCGAAGGGGGGAGGACCAGCCCGCCGGCAGGCCCTCCCCGTTTCCCAGCGGGAAGCGCCCGCAGGGAAATAACAGGAACGCCCAAGGCAATCCCTTGCCTCGGGCGCACTTTCAGCTTTTTTATAACGCAGCCTTGGCCTTTTCCACCAGGGCGGTGAAGCCGGCCGGATCGGCAATGGCGATCTCAGAGAGCATCTTCCGGTTCAGGGTGACGCCCGCCTTCTTCAGGCCGTTCATAAAGGTGGAGTAGTTGATGTCGTTCATACGGCAGGCCGCAGAAATACGGGTGATCCACAGGCGGCGGAAGTCACGCTTGCGCTGCTTGCGGCCGATGAAGGCGTAGTTGCCAGACTTCATCACGGCCTGTTTGGCCATTTTAAAGTGGCGGGACTTAGCGCCCCAATATCCCTTGGCGAGCTTCAATACCTTTTTTCTTCTCTTGCGCGTCATCATCGCGCCCTTAACTCTAGCCATTCCTATACCATCCTTTCTTATGGTGAAACCAGGTAAACTTCAAAAAATCTCTGGGGCAACCCCCTGCAGAGGGCAGCGGCGCGCCCCCCGGGGCCCTGCCGCCGCAGCGCGCTGTCTTTTAAAGGAAAGCGCTGTTTCCTCTCTTATTTGTAGGGCAGCATCCGCTTGATGGCAGCCACGTTGGTCTTATCGGTTACGGTGGTGCCGCGCATGGCACGCTTGCTCTTGGGGGTCTTGCCATGGCCGTTCAGAAGATGGCTGGTGTTGGCATGGCCGCGAATGACCTTTCCATTTTTGGAAAGCTTAAAGCGCTTCTTGGCGCCGCTGTGCGTTTTCAGTTTCGGCATTGTACGTTCCTCCTTAGGATATTTTGAAACAACATTATTTGGCGGGCTTGGGGGCCAGGAACATCAGCATGGTCCTGCCCTCCAGCTTGGCGGGCTTTTCCACGTTGGCCACCTCGCTCATGGCGTCGGCAAACCGGCGCATGATCTCCAGCCCCAGCTCAGGGTGCCCCATTTCCCGGCCGCGAAACCGGATGGAGGCCTTCACCTTGTTGCCCTCGCTGATAAAACGCAGGGCGTGGTTCCTCTTGGTCTCAAAATCGTGGGTGTCGATATTGAGAGAAAGGCGGACCTCCTTGATCTCAACGACACGCTGGTTCTTTCTCGCTTCCTTTTCCCGCTTGGCCTGCTCAAAGCGGAATTTGCCGTAATCAATGATCTTGCACACCGGCGGGTTTGCCTGGGGAGCGATTTTCACCAAGTCCAGATTTTTCTGCTCTGCCAGCTCCATGGCCCTGCGCAGGGGCATAATGCCCAGCTGAGTGCCGTCAGAGTCGATAACGCGGAGCTCCTTGTCCCGGATCTGTTCGTTGATCTGCAGTTCCTGTTTGCTAATGGGTAGCACCTCCATCACACGTTGTTCTCAAGCTGTTCGGCAGCAGGCAGCGGACAAATAAAACGCGGGCAGAACTCCTTCTGCCCGCAAATCAATTCCCATTTCCACAGGGGCCTCTATCCAGAAAGGCCCTGCGCAAGAGCGCGCCATTCGGCGCCAGACCTCCTGCCCCTGGGGTATTGACCTGTGTCAGACGGTACTGCACGGGTGGGAGCCGCTGGCCCCGCTTTGTTTTACCGAGGTATTATTATAGCCCCTCTCCCTCGCCTTGTCAAGGGGTTCGGAAAAAATCCCGCGGGGAAGGCAGGGCGCTGGGTCAATGGATATCGTAGACGCTGCGCAGGCGCAGGCCCTCTGTAGAGCCGGAGAGCACCTTCACCCGGGTCTCCCCGGCGTTCATATCGAAATAGTTGTCCGAGAGCAGCAGGTCTTCGTTCTCGTTCTGGATCTCCACGCTCTTGGCGTAGGCCTTGGCGGAGACCACAATTTCGTCCCCTTCCACCCGGCAGGAGAGCTGGGGGTCGGCGTAGTGGAAGTACTTGGGCAGGGAGAAGATCACCGTGCCGCCGGAGATCCGCCGCCCCTGCTCAAAGAGCTCGTAGCTGACGTAGTCCTCAAAGATGTCCACGTCGGGCAGCTCCACCTTGTCCAGCCACACGCTGGTCAGGGCAGGCACAGAAAGGGCAATGGTCTCCTCTCTCTGGATGTTCCCGTTCTTGCCCCGCAGGGCCCACTTCACCGTCACCGCCCGGTCCTGCATGGTCTCGTTGGAGACGGACAGCCGGATGCTCTTCTCCATGTCGTAGGGCTCGGCGTTGACGTTGGGCTCCTGGGAGAGCATGCCCTCCTCGCAGCAGGAGAGCAGCACCGGCGCGAAGAACCGCTTGGCGTAGTAGTGCAGGGCCTTCCAACGGCCGGTGTAGTCGATGGAGGCCCAGCTGGCCACGGGCCAGCAGTCGTTGAGCTGCCAGTACACGGCGCCCATGCACACGCCCCGGATGCGACGGAAATGCTCCACGCCGTAGCGAATGGCCTCACCCTGCAGCAGCTGAGAGGCGTACAGGGCCGTCTCGAACTTGGTGGGATAGAGGAACATCTGCTGCAGATAGGACATGATAAGCATGCTGCCTCGGGCGCAGCGCTGGTGCTTCTCCATCACATAGGAGAACAGGTTCCAGTCCTGGGGCCCGGCAAAGGTCTTTACCGTGGCCATGCAGGGCAGGCTCTCAAAGCCGAACTCGGACAGGTAACGGAACTGGTGCTTGCGGTACTCCGCAAAGGGCAGCTGGCCGTGCCACACGCTCCAATAGTGCACGTCCCCCCGGGCAGGGTCGTTGGGGTCGTCGAAGCCGCCGCCGGAGGAGGGGCTGGCCGGCCAGTAAAAGGTGTCCGGATCCTCCTTGAGAAGCACCTCGGGGATGAGGTACTCGTACATGCGGATGTAGTCCGCCTTCTGGCGCTTGTTCAGCACCCACTCCCCCTGGTCCACGAACATCTCCATTTCGTTGTTGCCGCACCACAGCCCCAGGCTGGCGTGATGGCGCAGGCGCCTGACGTTGTCGGTAACCTCGGCCCGGATGTTCTCGGCAAACTCAGGGGTCAGGTTATACACGGCGCAGGCGAACATAAAGTCCTGCCAGACCAGCAGGCCCAGCTCATCGCAGGCATCATAGAAGGCGTCGCTGGGGTAATGCCCGCCGCCCCACACCCGGACACAGTTGAAGTTGGCCGCCACGCACTGCTCCAGCAGCTTGCGGGTACGCTCCGGGGTGACCCGGGAGAGGATGTTGTCCTCGGGGATGTAATCCGCGCCCATGGCAAAGATTTTCACCCCATTGACCTGGTGGGCGAAGCTCTCGCCGTGCCCGTCCTTTTCCCGGGCGATGGTCATGGTGCGCAGGCCGATGCGGCGCTGCCAGGAATCCAATTCCCTCCCATTTGAAAAGGCAGTTAGCTTTACAGTATAAAGAGGCTGTTCCCCATAGCCGTGGGGCCACCACAGCTGGGGATGTTCTATCAGGATTTCTGCGGGAGAACCTTCGTAAAGAGCGGCGTTGCCTTGGGGGTCTGTCACCTCTATTGTATAGGAGATATCCTTTACAGACACAAACTCATACGCAGGACAGATGGAAAGGGTCACACGGCCGTGCTCATGGCGCTGGCGCACCTGCACGCCAGCGAGCTTAGCGCCGTCTATTCCCAGCAGGGAAACCGGCCGCCACAGGCCCGCGTCTGGAAGGTGGGGGCCCCAGTCCCAGCCAAACATGCAATGGGCCTTGCGCAGGTTGGCAAAGCCCTTCATGGCGTCCGAGCTGCCCTCCGCCGGGTTTTGACGATAGTGCTCCCGGATCCATTTGGTGGGGGAATAGAGCTTTACCTCCAGCCAGTTCTCGCCCGGTTTCAGGATGCCCCCCACCTCAAATTGGAAGGTGCGGTGCATGTTCTCCACATGGGCCAGCAGCACACCGTTCAGGCGGATATCCGCCACCGTGTCCACGCCTTCAAAGCGGAGCACCTGGGTGGGGCAGTTCAAAATACCTTCCTCTGGAACAAAGCAGGCCGCGTAGAGAAAGTCCTTCTCCATCAGGGCCAAGGCCGCATCCTCGTTGTCCCGGTAGTAGGGGTCCTCCATTTTCCCCGCTGCCAGCAGGTCCGCGTACACCGAACCGGGCACTTGGGCCGGGACTGCCTCTGCCAGGCCGGGCATTTGCAGGCGCCAATTCTCGTGCAGTATCTGGGTAATCATTCCCATCGTTCCTCCCATCATCGTTTGCTATCCAAGCAGGACTGTTTCATCATATCCAGCCCGCCTTAGGATGTCAAGAGTGGGTTTTGTATTTTCGAGCGCTTTCCCTGTTTAAATGCGTGGAATAGAGGATCAGCTCTCCCACTGGCAGCCCGGTAACCTCCTCCATGGCATAGCCGTACAGCCGCAGCTGGGTCTCGTACCGCGCCCAAAGCTCTTCCATGCTGCGAACCCGGTCCGTCTTAAAGTCGATGATGTGAAGCGCCCCTTCTTCCACAAAAGTGCAGTCCACCGCGCCCTGAAGGATGATCTCCTCCTGGGCGGCGCCCGTTCCCGGCTGAACCAAAGAGGCGGGCACCACCGCAGTAAACCGGCGTTCTTTTTCCACTTGGGAGGAACGGAGCACCCGCTTTCCCAAGGGGCTTTCCAGGAATTTCCGCACCCGGGCCAGATCCACCACAGCGCCCTGCTCGGGGGTAAGCAGGGCCATGGAGACCATCCGGTCCCGCTCGGCCTCTGGGCTTTCCAGCGCCGCCGAAAAGTCCGCGAACTGCATAAAGGCGTGAAGGGCTGTGCCCCGTTCGGCAGGGGTCATGCCCTGCTCCCCCAGCCAGGCGGGCCGGGAGAGGGTGATTTCACGGCTGCCCGCCTGCTCTGCCGCCAGCTTAGAGGCCGCCACCTTGGCGGGCACCCCCACCGCCTCCTGGTGGGGATAGGTGAAGGCTGCCCGCAGCCGCAGGCGCTCCAGCAGCGCCAGATCCGCAGGTTCTGGGGTGCGGGCTTCCGGAGCGCACGTCTCCCCTTGCGGCTGATACTGGCTTATTCCCACTCTCCACGGGGTGTAATCCTGCCAGAAAACGCACCCCGCCGGGGCGCCGGACCGCTGGCGCAGCTCTCCCCCATCCGGGTGGCACAGGGCGCACAAAAGCAGCCACTGGGCCGCGTTCTTCCCCTGGCGCACCGTATAAGGGGCCGGGCCCCTCTCGGTAAGCTCCAGGGCCAGCTTCTCCGCCGTGCGGGCGGGGTCCTCCCAAGAGCCCACCAAAATCAGTTTCTCTTTGGCCCGGGTCAGGGCCACATAGAGCACCCGCAGCTCCTCCGCCGCAGAGGCCCGCAGGGTCTCCAGGCCAATGGCCTCCCGGGCGGTGGTGGTAAACCGGGCCGAGCGCTTCTGGTCCCGCAGCTTCACCCCCAGGCCCAGCTCTGGGTGGAGCAGCACCTCTGCCCTCTGATCAGAGACGAAATTCCGGCCGCACCCGGCCACAATGCACACGGGGAACTCCAGCCCTTTGGACTTGTGAATGCTCATCACCGTCACCGCGTCCCGTTCCTGCAAGGGAAGCTCCGCTGCCTGCAGGTCCGAGCCGCTCTCCTTCAGCCGGTCCAAAAAGCGCACAAAGCCGGACACGCCGTGGTAGCCGGAGGACTCGTACTCCCGGGCGTAGCGCTCCAGAAGCCGCAGGTTCTCCAACCGCTGGGGGCCGTCCTCCATGGCCTGGGCCAAATCGGGGAAGCCCGTCTTCTGATACAGGTAGTTGAGGAACCCATCGGAGGGCATGGTGGCCGCCACCGCCCGGTACTCCCCCAGCTCCCGCAGAACTTGGCGGCAGCGGGTGTCCCCCTCCGCCGCCCGCAGCAGCGAGAGGTACACGCTCTCCTCCCGGTTCTCCAGGCGCAACCGGGCCATGTCGTCCGCGGAAAAGCCGTACAGAGGGCTCATCAGCACCGCCAGCAGGGGGATGTCCTGGTTGGGGTTGTCGATCACCCGCAGCAGGGACACCATCACGCCAATCTCCGCGGCCTTGAAAAAGCCGCCGGAGACAGAGGCGCGGGCGGGCACACCCCGGGCTTGGAGCTGTTGGGCATATCCATAGGCGTACTGGTTGGCGCTGCGCAGCAGGATGCAGAAGTCCCCGTAGCCCGCCGGGCGTTCCCCCTCCCGGGTGGAGACAGTGAAGCCCCCCTCCACCAGCTCCCGGATACGGGCGGCAATCCAGGCCCCCTCCGCCTCCTCAGGAGAGGCGCCGCCGCTGCGGGAAATAAATTGCAGCTCTGTCTCACAGCCCTCCTTGGGGGCATAATCCGCCCCGCAGACCAGCCGCTCCTCTCCCGTGTAGTCAATGTCCCCGGCAGCCTGGGTCATCAGCCGGGAAAAGACAAAGTTCACCGTGTCAGTAACTTCCCTGCGGGAGCGGAAGTTCCGGTCCAGCACAATGTAGGCGGGGTACTGGTCCCTCTGCCGGTCATACTTCTGAAAGGCCCTTCTGGCCCGGAGGAAAATTTCCGGCATGGCCCGGCGGAATCCGTAGATGCTCTGCTTTACGTCCCCCACCATGAACAGGTTTTTCCCGTTCTGGGACACCGCCCGGAACAGGGAATCCTGCACCTCGTTGATATCCTGGTACTCGTCGATCATAATTTCGTCAAACCGGGCGGCCACCTCCCGGGCCGCGGCGGTGGGCTGCCCATCCTCCCCCAAAAACAGGCGGATGGCCTGGTGTTCCAGGTCGCTGTAATCCAGGAAGTTGCCCTCCCGCTTTTTCTCCGCGTACCGCTGGGAAAAGCGCAGGGTCAGTGTCTGCAGGCTTTTTACCAGCGGCGCGGTCCGGGCGGTCTCCTCCCAGCAGGCCTCCCGGGTGGCGGAGAAGTATTTTCCCAGCTCCTCCGCCACCCGCTTGACCTCTTTGCGAAAAGCCTCCAGCCGGTCCTTCAGCGGGTCCCCGTCATAGCCCCGCAGGGCGCCCCGCCGGGCCGGGGCAAAGCCGCAAGCCAGCTGGGAAAGGCCGTCCCAGTCTCCGGCCCGGGCCAGCTCCTCCATTTGGGAAAAGGCGCTCCGGTCCTTTTCCAGGGCTCCGGCATAGGCCCGTTCCACCGCTTCCTCCTCCCGGCACTCCTTCAGCGCCCGGGAAAGCAGCCCCACACAGTGGGCAGACGCCTCCCCGGCATAATCCAGAATCACCCTCTCCCAGGGGGAAATCCGCTGCCGGTCCGCCTCATCGGGAAAGTACATGGCCACCTTCTCCGACAGCCACCGCTCGGGGAAGGGATGGCTCTGCATAAAGCGGTAAAGGGAGAGGACCATGTCCATCAAGCGGCGGTCATCCCGCTCTCCGGCGAAGGCGTCGGCCAGGCTGCCCACCGAACCCTCCTCAAAGGCCTGGGTGAGCACCTCGTTGAGAGAGGCGTTGATCAGCTGTTCCTCCTGCTTGTCGGTGACGATCTTAAAATCCGGGGAGAGGTCCAGCAGGTGAAAAAATTCCCGCACCATCTCCGCGCAAAAACTGTCCACCGTGCCAATGTGGGCCTGAGAGAGCAAAATGCTCTGCCGCCGCAGGTGGGGGTCTGCGGGGTTTTCCCGCAGCATCTCGTGAATCCTCCCCTCCAGCCGGGCGCGCATCTCCGCCGCCGCGGCCTTGGTAAAGGTGACAATGAGCATCCGGTCCGCGCTGGTGGAATGCTCGGGGTCCGTCAGGCGCTCAATGGCCCGCTGCACCAGCACCGCCGTCTTGCCAGAGCCCGCCGCCGCGGCCACCAGCACAGTGCCGCTGCGGGCTGCGATGGCGTCCTGCTGGCTGTCTGTCCAGCGCATTTCAGCCATGGGCTTTTCCTCCCTTCTGCAACGCCTCCTCCATTTGGGCCAAAGCCTCCTGAGGGGTGGTTTTGTCCTGCTTCACGTTTTGGTCGCCCAGCTCCCGTCCGCACACCGGGCTGTAGGGGCAGTAGCGGCAGCTGTTCCGGCCGGTCAGGGCGGGTTCGGGTTCCACCCGGCCCTCCAGCAGTTCGCGCCCCATGGCGGCGATCAACAGCTTGGAATACTCCAGCACGGTGTGCAGCTCCTGCCGGGAAAGGGCCGAGCTGTACCGGCCCAGGCTGCCATCCTTGTTCAGAGAGGCGGGGATGAACCTCCCCTTGGCCCCGGCCTCCATGGCCTGGATGATCTCCTGGTCGCTGAGCACCACGCCGCTCATCTTCAACTGCTTGTCCGCCTCGGCCTGGATCTTCTCCTCCCCGGCGCCCCGGTCCACCGAGACCGAGGGCTCTGCCGCGGGCATGTAGAGCACCCCGGCAGGCAGCTCCCGGCCGCTTTCCACCAGGGCCGCCAAGTACACCAGCATCTGCATGTTCAGCCCCAGCAGCACATCCGGCAGGCGGAAGGATTTGTGGCCGGTTTTGTAATCAATGACCCGCACATAGCGGCAGCCGTCGCTGCCCAGGTACACGTCCACCCGGTCGATGGTGCCCCCCACTGTGACAATCCCCTTTCCGGTGTCAATGCGCAAGGGCGGGTAATCCCGGCCAAAGCCCAGGCCCCATTCCAGGTGTTCGGGGACAAAGCGGCTTTGGGCCAGCTCTTCCTCCACATGGCGGATAAGCCGGCAGGCGGACTGGGCCAGCCGGGAAAGGCGGTACTTTTCCCGGCCGGAGAGCAGCTCCATGCCTCCCATGTTTTCCTGGGCATAGGCCTCTATCAGCCCCTGTACACGGCTCAGGAGCTCCTCCTCGGTCCATTGCCGCCGTTCCTCCGCTGGAAGCCGGAAGATTCTCTCGAAAAGGTAGTGCATCAATGTGCCGTATTGAAGCACATCCACCTCAGCCCGGCGGCGCTCCTTGGCGTTCAGGCCATAGCGGCAGAAGTATTGAAACCGGCACTGGTGATAGGTCTCCACCTGGGTGGGGGACAAAAACAGCTTTTCCCCAAAAAGCTGCCGGGCCAGCGCTTTGTCCTCCAGCCGGGCCAGCCGCTGGCCCGAGGCCCTCTCCAGGGCCTGCACCCGTCCGGCATAGGCAGGGTCCTCCGCAAAAAACAGCCGCAGGGCCCCGGCCTCTCCATCGCCGGCGGAAAAGCGGGCCGCCAGCCGGGAGAAGGCCGCTTCCTTGGAATTGGCAAAGTACTCCCCCGGCAAGCCGCGCAGGGGCAGCAGGCTGGGAAAAATGGACAAGAGGGCCCCTACCAGCTCGCTGGGGGCCTTGTCCTCCCCTCCGGCGGAACGGGGCCAGCTGACATACAGCCGCTCTGCGGGGAGGCAGGCCGCGGAGTAGGTCAGGTACCGCTCCTCCATGGTGCGCTGCTCCAGGGGGTCTCCCAAGGGCAGGTCCCGGGCGATCAGCTCCTGCCGCTCCGCGTCGGAGAACACCCCGCTGGGCTGGGGCGCTAAGGGGAACTCCCCCTGAGCTGCCCCAATCAGGAACACCGCCCGGGGCGAGGACTGGCGCGCCTGCTCCACCCGGCCAAAAAGCACCTGGTCCACCGTTTGGGGAATTTCAGACACATCCTCTCCGGCAATCACCTCTTGCAGCAGCTGAAAATACCGCTGGCGGGAAATGGGCTTTTTCCCCAGGATAGAGCGCATCTGGTCCAAAATCTCCATAAGCAGGTCCCAAACGCGCAGCTGCTTCTGGGCCAGGGCCCCCTCCCCCGCCTCCTCCAAAGAGAGGCAGTAGGCGGGCAGGTTTTCCTCCATCCCATAGGCGGCAAGCAGCAGGTACACCGCTTGAGAGAGCTCCTCGCCGGTGGTCTGGCGGGTGCGGGCAGCAAAGCGCTCCAGGGGCCCAATCAACCGCTGGCGCAGCCCATTCAGGCGGGCCAGCTCCTGCCGGTCCTCTTCTTCCAGTTCTTGGCCAAAGCCCCGGGGATGGCGGACAAACTCCTGCCGCCAGCCAGGGCCGGAGACCTTCCACAGGTAGGCGTAGTTCTCCAGGGCAGAGATCTCCTCTGTGGTAAAGCCAGAGACCCCCGTCTTCAGCATCTCCAACAGGGACTCCGTCTGATAGCCCCCCTGCACCGCCTGGAACGCCCCCAGCACAAAGCGCATCACCGGTTCGGCGTCCACCCGGGCGGGCTGGGAGACAAAGCAGGGGATGTCCCGCCGCTTCAGCGCCGCGTCCAGGCAGCCGTAATACCGCTCTGGGCTACGGCAGATGATGGAGAAGTCCCGGTAGCGCCAGCCCTCCTCCATGACAAGGCTTCGGATGGTGGCCGCCGCGAACTCCGCCTCCTCATAGGGGTCCCGGGCCTCAAAGACGGCGATGCCCTGGTGGTCCGGAGATGTCATTCCCTCCCCCGGGGAGAAGAGCTGGGCCTCCACCAGCTTGAGGTTCTCGTTTTGAAAGCGGGGGGCGCCTGTCAGCATCACCGGCGGCGCCACCGCCACGCCGTTCTCCTGGGCGGCGGCGGTGAGCCTGCGGCGGGTGCGGTCCACCAGGGCGAACAGGCCCGTCCCGGTCTGGTCCAGGCCATCGGTGCACAGGGCCACCACCACCTTCTCCGCCCGGCGGAGAATCTGGGTCAGGACAGCCAGCTCTTGGGCAGTAAAGCCCTCAAAGGAATCCACAGCCACCAGGCTTCCCTCAAAAAAAGAGCTGGCCTCCAGCGCCTGGGCCAAGCGGGTCAGGTCGTCCCGAGAGTCCAGGTAGGAGGCTTCTACCAAAGCCTCATATGTACGGTACAGCAGGGCGATCTCTTGCAGTTTTTTGCCCAGGCCCCGCCCGCCCAAGCCCCGGGCGGTATCCAGCAGCTGCTGGGGCGAGATGCCGCACAGCTTCATCTCGTTGACTGCGGTGAGCATCCCCTCGGTGATGCGCCCGTTTTTCGCCGCCGCGCCGTAGACCTCCAGCCGGTCCTGACACTCTTCCACCGCTATGGACATGAGGATGCGCCGCCCCCCCTCGCTGAGCCTGCGCCCCACGGCCCCGCCCTCCCTGCGGAAGACAGCCTCTGCCAAGCGGGTAAAGCTGTACACAGAGACGGCATTGGCCCCCACGGGTCCCGCCAAGTGGAGCATGGCCTTCTCCGTTTCAAAGGTATACTGCTCCGGCACCAGCAGGATAGCGCCGCCCTGCCTCTGGCAGCTGTCGGCCAGCATGCGGCGCAGGTATTCCGTTTTTCCGGACCCAGCCCGGCCCAATACAAACTGCAACAATGAAAATCCCCCTTCCTTCTCCTTTGAAAGGAGCAAAAGGCCGCCCCCGCATCCCGCGGGAAGCTCTTTAAAGGGTATTATACCACATCCCCCTGCCGCGAAAAAGCCCCATCAGCCCCGCAGCCATTCCCGCAGGGCCTCCCACAGCTCCACAGCCTTGAGCTTGACCTGGCATTGCTGAGAGTCCTCCACCAGCCTCCGCTGCTCCTCCGGCAGGGAGAGCAGCGCCTCCTCGCCGCTGGCGGCGGGCAGGCACAGGCTGGGGAACACCACGCACCACCAGTTCTTCCCCGCGCCCTCTCCCAGGGTGACCCGCAGCGTCCGGTAACGGCCCGCGGGCAGGCGGAAGCTCTCATAGTCCCGGGTGGGAAAGTACATCTCCGTCACCTGGGCCGTTGCGGAATAGCCCATCCCCTGCTCCCGCAAAGTGGCCTGGGCTGTCTTTGCGATGGACTCCAGGTGGGTGCACAGCCGGGCGCTGGCCTCCTCCATAGTGCGGGCGCCCCCATACCAGCGGGCTGCCTCCTCCAACACGGCGTCCCGGACCAGCAGCTTCACCGCCTGGTCCTCTTCCGAGTCAGAGTTGGCCACCACATGGAGCCGCACAATGTTCTGGGGCAGCTCCTCACTGGCGGCGGCAAAGGGGAAAAAGCCAGCCAGCACCGTGAGGAAAAAACCGCAGGCAAGGGCCCGGCCTAAAATCGCAGTTCTTTTGGTATGTTCCCATTTCATAGCAAAGACTTCCTTTCCAGTTTCTGGAAGGAGTATGGGCGTGTTTCCCCCCGCTTATGCCGCCCATTTGACAAGGATGCTATAATAAGAGCTGCGAAGCGAGCGCTCGCCGGGCCCGGGCGGGCGCTTTCAGCGGAATTGACCACGGGCCAATCTCACCGCAAGGAAAGGTGCTGCTATGCTGGATATCCTATTGGACGCTCTCATCGACACCCTGAAGACATTGCCCTTCCTGTTTGGGGCTTACCTGCTCATCGAATTTTTGGAGCACCGGGCCAGTGAAAAGCTGACCGGGGCCCTGCGGCGGCTGGGGCCCTTTGGCCCTGTGGGCGGCGCGGTGCTGGGCCTGGTGCCCCAGTGCGGCTTTTCCGTGGCAGCGGCCAATTTCTACGCGGGGCGGCTCATCACCCCCGGCACCCTGATGGCGGTGTTCCTGGCCACCAGCGACGAGGCCCTGCCCATCCTGGTCTCCCAGCCGGGGGCCCTGCCGGACCTATTGCTCCTGCTGGGGGTAAAGCTCGTCTCCGGCGCGGTGTTCGGGGTGCTGACCGACCTCATTTGGAAGCGCCTGCCCCACCGGACGCCGGAACACCCCTTTGAGGAACTGTGCAAGGACTGCGACTGCGAGCACCACGGCATTTTCCGGGCGGCCCTCACCCACACGGTGCGCATCGCCCTGTTTTTGCTGCTGGTCAACCTGGTGCTGGGCGGGGCCATCCACTTTGTGGGGGAGGAGCGCATCTCCCAGGTGCTGCTCTCCGGCAGCGTGCTCCAGTCCTTTGTGGCGGCGCTCATCGGCTTTATTCCCAACTGCGCCTCCTCCGTCATCCTGACAGAGCTGTACCTCTCCGGCTCCCTGTCCTTTGGGGCGGCGGTGGCCGGGCTGTGCACCGGGGCCGGGGTGGGCCTGGCGGTGCTGTTCAAGTACAACCGCCACCTGAAGGAAAACCTGCTGCTGGCGGGCATTTTGTACGGGTCCGCTGTGGCCACGGGCCTGGTGTGCGGGCTGCTGTTTTGAGGGCGGAGCATGGGCTCTGTGCCACCCCAAGAGGGGGACATACGTCCCCCCTTTTTTGGAGTATGGGAAGGCAGGACCTACGGGTCTCGCCTGCCGGCTCGGTCGGCCGCTGGACAACGTCCCACCGGGACGTAGCGGCCCCGCACCCCCCTTAGGGCCGTAGGACTCCGGTCTCACCTGCCGGTTCGGTCGGCGCAGAGCGTTTGCCACCGGCAAACTGCGCCCTACAACCCGCAGCTTTTGAAAAAGCTGGCAAAACTTTTAAGCGCTTCGCGGTGCGTTGCCCCAGGGCCGGAGAAATGGAAATGAGGAAGTTGGCTGAAAACCCAGTGTTTATGCGGGTTTGGCAACTCCCCCAGGTGAGGGAGTTGAAGCGTCAAGTCCCTCAAACCGGCTGGCAACTCCCTCATGTGAGGAAGTTCGGGAACCCGCATAAAACCTAGCTTTTTTGGCAACTTTCTCACAAACTTTTTTCAAGTGGCCAAATCCCTGGACCTCACCCGTGAAAAGCTGGCAAAACTTTTACTTGTCTCCACCCAACTTGCGTGGAGGGACCCGCCCTTGGGTCACGCAAGAAGGCGGCTTGTCCCGTGCGGTCACGGACCCCAAGCGCGGGCTTTTGGGCTAGCGGCTCTCAGAAAACCCCGCCGCCCTTAGCGGCGTTCGCGACTTGAGAGCCCAGGCACTGGGCCGCGGTGCGTTGCCCCAGGGCCGAAGAAATTAAAATGGCGTAGTTGCCCGAAAACCCAGGAAATATGCGGCTTCAGGCAACTTAGCCAGCTTGGCGTAGTTGCCATCTCGCCCTCCAAACAAGGGGGAACTTAGCCACCTTGGCGTAGTTGCTCAAACCCGCATAAAACCTAGCTTTTTTGGCAACTTCCTCACAAACTTTTTTCAAGTGGCCAAATCCCTGGACCTCACCCGTGAAAAACTGGCAACACTTTTACTTGTCTCCACCCAACTTGCGTGGAGGGACCCGCCCTTGGGTCACGCAAGAAGGCGGCTTGTCCCGTGCGGCCACGGACCCAAGCGCGGGCCGCTTGTTCGCCGCCCTCAGCAAGCCTCGGCGCCTTTAAGCGCCGTGCGCGTCTTGAGAGCGCAGGCACTGCGCCGCGGCTTGAGAGCCCAGGCACTGGGTGAGAAAAAGTTGAAATTCTTCCCCTATCCTATCCCTTATGAGAAAGGAGAGAGGCCCTATGCCATACCGGATCTTAGTGGTGGATGACGAAGCGGATATCGTGCAGATGCTGCAGGACCTGTTCACTATGAAGGGCTATCAGGTGCTGGCAGCCACCGGCGGAAAGCAGGCCCTGGCGCTCTGCTCCCAAAAGCCCGACCTGATCTTGCTGGACGTGAACATGCCCGATATGGACGGCTTTACCCTGTGCCGCCAGATTCGGGACTTTGTCAGCTGCCCCATCCTGTTCCTCACCGCCCGCATCGAGGACGCGGACAAGGTGAAGGGCTTTGCCGCCGGTGGGGACGATTACATCTTAAAGCCCTTCTCCTCCCAGGAGCTGTTGGCCCGGGTGGCGGCCCACCTGCGCCGGGAGGAACGCCGCCAGGGCCAGGCCCAGGTGAAATTCGACCAGGGGCTTGTCATCGACTATGGCGCCCGGTGCCTCTACCAGGACGGCCAGCCGGTGCACCTGGCCAAAAAGGAATTCGACATCGTGGAGCTGCTGTCCATGCACCCCTCTCAGGTGTTTGACCGGGAGCGCATCTACGAATCTGTCTGGGGCTGGGACAGCGAGGGGGACAGCGCCGTGGTGGCGGAGCATATCCGGCGCATCCGGGCCAAATTTGCGGCGGCGGGCTGTGGGGACCGCATTGTCACTGTGTGGGGCGTGGGCTACAAATGGCAGTGAAACTCTTTCAAAAGAAAGCCCCTTTCGGCGGCAGGGCGCCCTGGCGCCGGCGCGTGTCCCTGCGGTGGGCGCTGGTGCTCACCACGGTGCTGTGCGCGCTGGGCGCTTTTCTCCTCATCGCTTTGGAGAGCTGGGGGCTGGAATGGGCCAGGGACGCCCTGTACCTCAAGTACATCACCCCCTACTACGCCGACGAAATGGAAACGGGAGAATATTACTCCGTTTCCCCAGACGGCACCGTCCTCTACGTGGAAGCCACCATGCCCTACGCCTATGTGGACCCGGACACCGGGGAGATTTACCCCATCGAAACCACCTCCCCCACCCTGTTTATCCCGGCGGGGCCCCTGCGGTTTTTCTACAAAAACGTGGGGCAAATCGCCGTATGCGCCTTTGTCCTCACGGCGGCTTTGGCCTTCTTGATCGACGCCTGGTGGTTCTACCGGTGGAAGATCAAAAAGCCTTTGGCAGTGCTGAACAACGCCTCTCAAAAAATTGCCCAGAATGATTTGGACTTCCATGTGGAATCCCCCAGCTCTGACGAGATGGGCCAGCTGTGCCAGTCCTTTGAGACCATGCGGGCCTCGCTGGAGGCAAACAGCCGCGCCCTGTGGGACGCCGTGGAGGAGAGAAAACGCCTGAACGCCGCTTTCTCACACGACCTGCGCACCCCCCTGACCGTGCTGCAGGGATACAGCGATTTTCTGCTGGACACGCTGCCCTCCGGGGACCTGTCCCCGGAAAAGACGGTGTCCACCGTCTTGACCATGAAGCGCAGCCTGGTGCGCTTGCAGCGCTATGTGGAGAGCATGAACTCCCTGCAGCGGCTGGAGGACCTGCACCCTCACCGGACGGAAGCGGGGTTTTCCAACCTGTGCGGCCAGCTGGCGGAAACCGGCGCCATCCTGCGGGGAGAGGGCCGCTTCCAATTCTTCGCCCAGGGGGAAGGGCCCCTGTTTTTGGACAGCGAGCTGCTGTTCCAGGTGTTTGAGAACCTGCTCTCCAACGCGGGGCGCTACGCCCAGCAGATGGTGTGGGCCCGGGCGGAGCTCTCTGAGGGCAGCCTGAGCCTGACGGTCTCCGACGACGGGCCGGGCTTTCCGCCCGAGGCGCTGAAACGGGCCGCCGAACCCTACTACCGGGGCGAAAAGAACGCCCCGGAGAGGGAGAACCACTTTGGCTTGGGGCTGTACCTGTGCCGGGTGCTCTGCGAAAAGCACGGCGGCTCGCTGCAAATCGAAAACAGCCCCGCCGGCGGCGCGAAAGTCACTGCACGATTTTTGGTACAGCTGGAAGAGAACACATAAATAAAGCAGCCCCGGAAAACTCCAGGGCTGTTTTTATTTGTCTGTTTTTCCGTTCACTTCTCTGGGGCGTAGTCCCAGCCCCGGTCCAGGGGGCGGGCCAGATACAGGCGGCCTTTGCCCTCCAACTGCTGCATGCAGGCCCGGGCGGCCTCCTCTGTTGGAAAGAGCCCGAACACGGCAGAGCCGCTGCCAGTCATGCTGGCGCCAAAGGCCCCCGCTGCCTGCATCACCCGTTTGATCTCCCGCACCTGCTGGAGCTTCATGGTCTCGTCGAACCGGTTGGCTACCCCTTCGCCAATGCGGCGCAGGTCCCCGCCAGCCAGCAGGGAAACCATTTTTTCCGTGGCTCTCGCCCGCGAAAGCGGGAACTGGTCGATCAGGGCGTAGGCCCGGGGCGTGCTCATCCCTGCGGGGGGCTTGCACAGCACCAGCCAGCACTCTGGCAGCAGGGGCACCTTTTCCACCTGTTCCCCAATGCCCTGGCAGCGGCAGGCCCCGCCCACCACACAGAAGGGCACGTCGGCCCCCACTTTGGCGCCCAGCTCCACCAGGGCCTCCAGCGGGAGCCCCGCCCGGAACATCTGGTTGAGCCCATGCAGCACGGCAGCCGCGTCGGCGCTGCCGCCCCCCATTCCCGCCCGGCTGGGGATGTACTTGCGGATGTGGATGGAAAGGCCCTGCCCCGTGATGCCGCAGCGCTCGAAAAAGTACTGGGCCGCCCGAAAGGCGGTGTTCTTCGTATCTACGGGAAGGTACTCCCGGTTGCAGAACAGCCGGATGCCCGGCTTGTTGATCCTCTTGATCTCCACCTCGTCCCACACAGAGACACTGTGCATCACGGTGTCCAGGGTGTGATAGCCGTCCTCCCGGCGCCCTGTAATATCCAGGGTCAGGTTGATCTTTGCGTATGCCTTCAGTTTCATCGGTCGCTCCGTTCTGTCCTCCCGGCCGGAAAGAGCCCGGCCCTTCTTCTCTCAAGCATCCTCAAAAATGCAGCAGCCCCCACCGCTTGATGTCGATGACGTGCTTGGGGCACATCTCGTGGCAGCAGAAGCACCGGATGCAGTTTTTATAGTCGATGACCGCTTTCCCCTCTTGGATGCGGATGGTGTGCTGAGGGCAGCTCTCGGCGCACTTGCCGCAGCCCACGCACTCTCCCCTGCGGATCTTGGGCGTGGGCGTGGCCACCTTTTTCGCCGCCGGCCGCAGAAATCTGGGCAGGCGGTCGATAAAGTCCGTGCTGGCGGCCTCCGCCTTCAAAAAGTCCGGCTGGGCCAGGGGGGCCACCGGCTCCTTTACCAACTGGCACTCCTCCGGGGAGAGGGGCCCCAGGCCCCTCTCATGGGCCTCCCGCAGCATAAGGACGCTCTCGGGCTTTAAGCCAATCAAGGAGGTCCCGCACACATCCAGGGCGTAGGGGCTTTTGCTGGCCCCCAGCACCCCCATCTGCCGTGGCTGCCCGCCGGTGGGGCCGTTGCCCTCCATAGCCAGGATGCCGTCCATGATGCACAGGTCCGGCGCAAGAAAGTCGCACAGGTCTACCAGCATCTCAGAAAAAGCCTGCTTCTCTGGAAAGCGGCAGTGAAGCTCCGGCTTCTGCAGGCCGGGCACCGCGCCGAACAGATTCTTCACCGCCCCGGAAAAGCCCACCATCCCGTGGGTCTTCAGCTTGCACAGGTCGATGAGGTAATCCCGCTCCAAAAAGGGCTCCGCCACAGAGAGCTGGCGGCAGCGCCGTGCCCGGGGCAGGGTGACCTCCCGGCTTCTGCATTCCGTATACAGGGAAAAGCCCCACTCCCGCGCCATGTCCGTGTAGCCGCAGCCACGGAAGATGGCCTTCATGGCCGCAGGGGTATAGGGGCCGCCGGGGCTCTCCGCGATGAGGACCTCTCCCCCGGCTTTCTGGACACACCTGCCCACAGCGGCCACCAGGGCCGGGTGGGTGGCGATGGCCGCCCCGGGTTTGGAGCTCATCACCAAGTTTGGCTTGAGCACCACCTTCATGCCGGGCTTTATCTCTTCCCACACGCCCAGGGCGGTGAAAGCCTCCTCCACCTGGCGCAGCAGCTCCTCCGGATGGTAGGCGGCGCACCGGGACAGCCACACCTTCTCCCCAGTCATTGCAGCTCCTTGAGGAACGCTTCCATGCGCTCCAGGGCCTCGATGATGTGCTGGGTGGAGTAGCAGTAGGAGATGCGCACGAAGCCCTCGCCGCAGGCGCCGAAGGCATCCCCGGGCACCACCGCCACCCGCTTGGAGTGGATGAGCCGCTCGCAGAATTCCATAGAGGTCAGCCCTGTGCTCTTCACCGAGGGGAACACATAGAAAGCGCCCTCGGGCTCAAAGCACTTCAAGCCCATCTTATTCAGGCCGTCCACAATCAACCGGCGCCGCATGTCATACTGCTGGCGCATGTACTCAATGTCGTCATCGCCATTCTTCATGGCCTCAATGGCGGCGTACTGGCTCATGGTGGGGGCGCTCATAATGGCGAACTGGTGCAGCTTGGTCATCAGGGAGATAATCTCCTTGGGGCCGGCGGCGTAGCCCATGCGCCAGCCCGTCATGGAGTGGGACTTGGAAAACCCGTTGACCAAAATGGTGCGCTCCTGCATGCCGGGAATGGCCGAAAAGGCGGTGTGCTTTTCCTCCCCATAGGTGAGGGAGGCGTAGATCTCGTCGGAGAGCACCATCAGGTTGTGGCGTTCCACCACCTGGGCCACGGCCTCCAGGTCGCTGCGGCGCATGACAGCCCCCGTGGGGTTGTTGGGATAGGGCATGATGAGGAGCTTGGTCTTGTCTGTAATCTTCTCCTCCAGCTCCTCCGCCGTCAGGCGGAACTTGTTTTCCGGCTTGGTCTCGATGATGACGGGCACGCCCCCCGCCATTTCCGTGATGGGGACGTAACAGACAAAGCTGGGCTCGGGGATGAGGACCTCATCCCCGGGCTCGATCAGCGTGCGCACGCACAGGTCGATGGCCTCGCTGCCCCCCACGGTGACCAGCACTTCGCTCTGGGGATCATACTTCACATTGTAATGGCGCTCCAAATAATTGGAGATCTCCGCCCGCAGCTTGAGGAAGCCCCGGTTGGGGGTGTAGCTGGTGCGCCCCTTTTCCAGGCTCTCGATGCCCGCCTCCCGAATGTGCCAGGGGGTGTGGAAATCCGGCTCTCCCACGGAAAGGGAGATCACGTCGTCCATCTCGTTGGCGATGTCGAAAAATTTCCGGATGCCGGAGGGCTTGATCTGGCGGACCGTGCGGTTTACCAAAGAATCATAATCAATCACAAAGGTTGCTCCCTCTCTCGTCAATTTCTTCATAGTCGCTGGCGAACACCACGCCGCCGTCCTTGTATTTTGTCAGCACAAAGTGGGTGGCGGTGGAAAGCACCCCATCAATGGTGGCCAGCCGCTTGGAGACAAACAGAGCGATGTCCGACATGGTTTTGCCCGTGACCGTGACAGCCAGGTCATAGCCGCCGGACATGAGGTAGACGCTCTCCACCTCGGGGAAATTCATCACCCGGCCGGCAATCTCGTCAAAGCCGGTGTCCTTCTGGGGGGAAACCCGCAGCTCGATGAGGGCGGTGGCCTGGGGCACCTCGGTGCGCTCCCAGTTGATAAGCGCGTGATATCCCTTGATCACGCCCTCCTTCTCATACTTTTTGATGGCCTTGACCACGTCCTCTTCCTTCTCGCCCAGCATTGCCGCCAGCTGCGAGGTGGTGAGGGTGGCCTGGTCCTGCAAGATCTCCAAAAGATGTTCCATTGCCATATAAGTTCCTCCTTTGCAAGATTTCAATTCTTAAGGTCTTATCCCTACTAACAATAAAAAGCCTAAAGTAACCCCTTTATTCCAGCGGCAGCAAAATGGGCTTGTGCTGCTCGTACACGGCAAAGCGGCGGAATCCCGCCTCCCGCAGCAGGTCCATGCCCGCTTCAATGCCCTTGCCCAGGTCTTCCACGCAGTGGGCGTCCGAACCCAGGGTGACCAGCTCGCCCCCCAGCTCCCGGTAACGGCGCACCAGGGGCAGGTCCGGCAAGGCACGGCCAATCTTCTGGCGCAAGCCCGAGGTGTTCACCTCCAGCGCCTTGCCCGAATCAATCAGCGCCCGAAAAATTCCGTCGATGGCCTCTTGATGCTTGGAGAGGTCCACCGGGATGCCGTGGTCCCCCTCGATATAGCGCAGAGGGTAGGTGAGATGGCCCAAGGCGTCAAACTGCCCCCAGGCGATGACCTCCCGCTCCTCCTCCCAATAGGTGGTCAGCAGGGCGTCGATAAAGCCGGGCTCCACCTGGGAATAATCCAAATAGAAAAAGTCCTCGTAACCCCGGATGTTGTGAATGGAACCAATGACAAAATCGTAGTCGCGGCCCTCAAGGGCCAGGGCTGCCGAATCCGGGTCCTGGTTGGGCTGGCCCAGCTCGATGCCCTTGTAAAAGCGGGTGCGCCCCCCCTGGGGCACCTGCAGGCTCATCTCCGCAAAGGCCATCTCCACCCGGGGACGGTAGCGGTCGGGAAAATTCTGACACTCGCAGTGATCGGTGAGAGTGTGGGCCCACAGGCCCAGCTCCTGGGCGCGCCGGCGCATCTCCAAAACAGAGTCGCTGCCGTCGAACGAACAGCGCGAGTGGTTATGACAGTCGCAAGCAAAGCGGTATTTCAATGCCGGAAGCACTTCCTTTCCCGCCCCAAAGCCGCCGCAAGGCCGCCAGAGGCGTCTTAGGGTATCTTACCACAAAACCGCGGAAAAGGAAAGGCAAAAGGAGAAAAACAGCCCCACGGCCATTCCACGCTTGACAGAACAGGCGAGATAGGCCATAATTTACCACAAAGACGTACGCACTGGAGAAAGGAAGGGTATGCAATGGAACGGACAGAAAAGGCGGTCATCACGGTGATCGGCAAAGATATGGTAGGTATTTTGGCAAAGGTTTCCGGCATCTGCGCGGAGAAGGGCGTGAATGTGCTGGAGGTGACCCAGTCCATTTTGCAGGACATGTTCGTCATGGTGATGCTGGTAGACATCACCCACGCCACAACAGAAGTGGCTGGCCTGGCCGACGAGTTTGACCAGCTGGGCCAGGAGAACAACTTGAAGATCCATGTGATGCACGAGGACATCTTCAACTCCATGCACCGGATCTGACCCGGCTGTGCCGGAGGAAGGGCGCGGGCAAAGGCTCCGGTTCCCTCCCCCGCTGCTTTGGCCATCACTCTTGGAAAGGAAGACTGCTTTTGAATACCAACGAAATCCTAGAGACCATCAATATGATCGACAACGAGGACCTGGACGTGCGCACCATTACCATGGGCATCTCCCTGCTGGACTGCATCGGCCCCGATGTGCACAAGGCCAGCCAAAAGGTCTATGACAAGATCTGCCGCTATGCCCAGCACCTGGTGAAAACCGGCGAGGACATCTCCCGGCAGTACGGCATCCCCATTATCAACAAGCGCATCTCCGTCACCCCCATCGCTATGGTGGCGGGGGCCTGCCCCACCGCCTCCCCCATCCACTTTGCCAAGGCGCTGGACAAGGCCGCCCATACTGTTGGGGTAAACTTCATCGGCGGGTACTCCGCTTTGGTGCACAAGGGCTTTGGCCCCGGGGACTACGCTTTGATTGAAAGCATCCCCCAGGCATTGGACGAGACAGAGCTGGTGTGCTCCTCTGTGAACGTGGGCACCACCAAGGCTGGCATCAACATGGACGCCGTGGAGAAGATGGGCCGCATCATCCGGGAGACCGCCCAGCGCACCGCCGACCGGGAGTGCATCGGCGCGGCCAAGCTGGTGGTGTTCTGCAACGCCCCCGAGGACAACCCCTTTATGGCCGGCGCCTTCCACGGCCCCGGCGAGCCGGACTGCGTCATCAACGTGGGCGTCTCCGGCCCCGGCGTGGTGCGGGCCGCCATCAAAAAGCACGGCGGGGGCAAGAGCCTCACCGAGATTGCCGAGCTCATCAAGCGCACTGCCTTTAAAATCACCCGCATGGGGCAGCTGGTGGCCCAAGAGGCCAGCCGCCGCCTGTGCGTGCCCTTCGGTATTGTGGATCTGTCCTTAGCCCCCACCCCGGCCATCGGCGACAGCGTGGCCTACATTTTGGAGGGCATGGGCCTGGAGCAGTGCGGCGCCCACGGCACCACCGCCGCTTTGGCGCTGCTCAACGACGCGGTGAAGAAGGGCGGCGTCATGGCCAGCTCCAGCGTGGGCGGGCTTTCCGGCGCCTTTATCCCCGTCACCGAGGACGCCGGCATGATCGAGGCCGCCCGCTCCGGCTGCCTGACGCTGACCAAGCTGGAGGCCATGACCGCCGTGTGCAGCGTGGGCCTGGACATGATCGCCATTCCCGGAGACACCAGCGCCGAAATCATCTCCGGCATCATCGCCGACGAAATGGCCATCGGCATGGTCAACTCCAAGACCACCGCCGTGCGGGTCATCCCGGCGGTGGGCAAAAAAGCCGGGGAGGAGCTGGACTTCGGCGGCCTGCTGGGCAAGGGGCCCATCATGGCCGTGAACCCCGCCAGCCCGGCGGAATTTATCCACCGGGGCGGGAAAATCCCCGCGCCCCTTCAGAGCTTGAAAAACTGAGGCGGCCTGTCCTTGGCCAGCCAGGGAGGAACCTATGAAGCGCGAAAAGAGCTGGCGCCGGGAGGACGGCTTTCTCCTGCGGCCTGGGAAACAGGAGGATGCGGAAGCCTATTATTCCCAGAACTACTGCCCCCTGGATGGAGAGGCCGCCCGGCTGACCGGCTGCAAAACCACCTTCACCCGTGAGGAAGTCACCCAGTTTTTCCTCCACGCGGTGGAGGCCGAGGACAGGTACCTGTTTCTCCTTCTCTCTCCCGAAGGCCGCATTGTGGGGGAGACAGCCCTCACTGACATCGATACCCAGCTGCGCAGCGCCAATTTCCGCATGGCCATCTTCCAGCCGGGGCTGCGGGGCAAGGGATTGGGCACCTGGGCGGCGCGGGCCACCCGGGACTTCGCCTTTGCGGAGCTAAAGCTCCACCGCCTGGAGCTGGACGTGTTCTCCTTCAACCCCCGGGCAGAGCGGTGCTACCGCAAGGCCGGGTTCCGGCGGGAGGGCGTCCGGCGGGACGCTGTGGTGGACAGCGCCACCGGCGCCTATGGGGACGACATCCTCATGGCCCTGCTGGAGGAGGAGTGGAAGGCTGTCAAACAGAACGAGACATAGAACCACGTAAAAGAGCGCTTTCCCGGCGCTCTTTTTTGTTTCCTCGGGGCAGGGCGGCCTGGGTGCAAAGGGGAGGCGGCCGGCGCAATTCCCTGTTGACTTTTGAAAAAATATGATATAATACTAGAAAACCGTCAAAAACCCATCTACACTTTTTTGGAATCGAGGAATGCTATGAAAAAGACCACCCATCCCAAGCCCACCCGGGAGCAGCGCCGCCAGCGGGCCCGGGAGGTCCGGGCCCAGGCCAAGCAGGATGTGCGCAGCCATCCCCTGCTGTTCACCACTTATGTAGTGCTGCGGGCCTTAGTGCTGTTGGTGCTGGTGGTGGAAGCCCTCAAGGGTGACTACTACAATGTGTTCCTATGCGGGCTGACCCTGGTTCTGTTTATGATCCCCACCTTTGTGGAGCACCGGCTGCATATTGATGTGCCAAACACCCTGGAAATTATCATCCTGCTGTTCATTTTCTCCGCGGAGATCTTGGGAGAGATCCAAGAGTATTACCTGATGTTCCCCTTCTGGGACACCATGCTCCACACCATGAATGGTTTCCTGATGGCGGCCATCGGCATTGCCATGGTGGACATTCTAAACCGCTCCCGGAAATTTAAAGTGCGGCTTTCCCCCGCTTTTGTGGCCTTAGTGGCCTTCTGCTTCTCCATGACTGTAGGGGTGGTTTGGGAGTTCTTCGAGTACGGCATGGACTTGTTCTTCCACACGGACATGCAGAAGGACACCTGGATCAACACCATCTACTCGGTCAGCCTGAACCCCGAAGGCCGCAATGTGGCCCAGCAGGTGATCGTGGACAGCGTGGTGGTCAACGGAGAGGCTTGGCCCGGCTATTTAGACATCGGCCTGCACGACACCATGAAGGACTTGTTCGTCAACTTTGTGGGCGCGGTGATTTTCTCGGTGATAGGCGCGCTGTATATCATGGGCCGGGGGAAGGGCTGGTTTGCCAAAAAATTCATTCCCCGGCTGAAAGTGGACGAACTGCCGCCCCCCTCGGAGGAACCCGGCCTGCTGGAACCCATCCCCTTAGGCGAGGGAGAGGACACGGGGGCCTCCCACCCATCCAGCCAGCACTGCCCCTTCTGCCGCATTGCGCAGGGGGAGGCGCCCTGTTACAGAATTTACGAGGACGAGTACTCCCTGGCCTTTTTGGACACCGCCGGGGACGTGGAGGGCCACACCCTGGTCATCCCCAAGGTCCATGTGGAGACCATCGACCACTGCCCGGAGGAGATCGCCCTGCAATTGGCGGGCACTGTGCGGCTGGTCTCTGAACACTATGTGAAGGACTGCGGCTATGACGGGGTGAATATCCTCAGCGCCAGCGGGAAGACCGCCCAGCAGAGCGTGCCCCACCTGCACTTCCACATCCTTCCCCGGAAGCAGGGGGACGGCTTGAACGCCTGGCCCCGCTTGGGCAAGGACCATCACGACCTGCAAGAGGTGGCCCAGCGCCTGCGGATTGCGCAGCCGGAAAACCCCTGACCGCAGCTTCCACCTATCGTCTGGATTTTCACATTCCCATCAGAATAGAAACTAGAAACAATTGTAAGAAGGAGGAGTTTTTCAATGAAACCCATTATCACCACAAAGCAGGGCGCCGTGCAAGGTACCCTGAGCCAGGACGGGAAGGCCCTGATCTTCCGGGGCGTGCCCTATGCCCAGCCCCCGGTGGGAAGCCTCCGCTTTGCCCGCCCCCAGGAGCACGAGCCCTGGGAGGGCCCGCGGGACTGCACCCAATTCTCCCCCCGGTGCCCCCAGTGCGACCTAACCGCCATGGACTTTTACAGCAAGGAGTTCTATGACGAAATGGTCCCCCCGGAGGACGAGGACTGCCTGTACCTGAACGTGTGGACCCCTGCGGACGCCCAGCCCGGCAGCAAGCTGCCCGTGCTGTTCTGGATCCATGGCGGGGCCTTTATGCACGGCTGCGGCAGCGAAAAGGAGTTCGACGGCGAGGGCATGGCCCGCAAAGGCGTCATCCTGGTGACGGTCAACTACCGGGTGAATGTGTTCGGCTTTTTCGCCCACCCGGACCTGGAGGCTGAAACCCCAGAGCATGTCTCCGGAAACTACGGCATTTTAGACCAGCTTTTCGCCCTGAAGTGGGTGCGTGAGAACATCGCTGCCTTTGGCGGCGACCCGGACAAGGTGACCATTGCCGGCCAGTCCGCCGGCTGCATGAGCGTGCAGACCATCATCTCCTCCCCCCTGACCAAAGGCATGCTCCGGGGGGCCATCCTGCAAAGCGGCGGCGGCCTGTACGCCATGAAGAAGTGCCCCACCAAAGAGGAGATCACCCAGACCTCCCAGAAACTTATGGAGCACCTGGGAGTCTCCACCATAGAGGAGCTTCGGGCCGTTCCCGCCGGACAGCTGCGGGACGCCGCCTACGCCGTGCAGGGCCAGGACCTCAGCTGGCGCCCCCATGTGGACGGCTGGCTGCTGCCCGCCCACGCCGACGCCCAGGCGGAAGCCGGGAAGATCCACGACATCGCCTACCTCATCGGCTCCACCGCCAAGGATATCGGCGACGGCCTGCTCCTGCAGGAGGCTGGGGCCCGCTGGTGCGAAAACCTGCTGAAGCTGGGGAGAAAGCCCGGGTACTTCTACTTCTTCACCCGCAGCCTGCCGGGAGACGACGCCGGGGCGTTCCACTCCTGCGAGCTGTGGTATGAGTTCGAGACCATGAACCGCTGCTGGCGCCCCTGGGAGGACTGCGACTGGGAGCTTTCCCAGACCATGTCCAGCTACTGGGCCAACTTCGTCAAGAACGGCGACCCCAACGGCCCCGGCCTGCCGGAGTGGAAGGCCTACACCGGGGAAAACACCCAGCCCATGGTTCTGGCGGAACAAGTGGGGATGAAGGCGTAAGCCTCCGGGCCCCTTTCATAGCAAAGTCAAAAAGGACGGCCAAGAGAGCTCTCTTGGCCGTCCTTTTCTGCATATTCACAGGGAGAGATGATCCCCTGGTTTACTTGATCTCTTTGCTCGCCACTTCCTGGCGCATCTTTTCCACGAAAGACTCCAGGCCCATAGAGCCCAGGTCGCCGTCGGCGCGGTGGCGCACGGAAATGGTGCCGCTCTCCGCCTCTTGGTCGCCCACCACCAGCATGTAGGGGGTGCGCTGCAGCCGGGCCTCCCGGATCTTATAGCCGATCTTCTCGTTGCGCAGGTCGCACTCCACGCGGAAACCGGCCTCCTCCAGCTCCTTCTGGAGCTTCTGGGCATACTCGTGATGGCGCTCGGAGATGGGCAGCACCACCGCCTGGACAGGGCTGAGCCACAGGGGGAACTTGCCCGCGAAGTGCTCTGTGATGACGCCGATGAACCGCTCGATGGAGCCCAGCACCACCCGGTGCAGCATAACGGGGCGGTGCTTCTGGCCGTCCTCGCCCACGTACTCCAGCTCGAAGCGCTCGGGCAGCTGGCTGTCCAGCTGCACCGTGCCGCACTGCCAGGTGCGGCCCAGGCTGTCCGCCAGGTGGAAGTCCAGCTTGGGGCCGTAGAAGGCGCCGTCGCCCTCGTTGACCTCGTACTCCTTGCCCATCTCGGTGATGGCCTCTTTCAAGATCTCCTGGTTGTGCTCCCACTGCTCCACGGTGCCGATGTGGTCCTCGGGCATGGTGGAGAGCTCGATCTTGTAGGAGAGGCCAAACACGGAGTACACCTCGTCAAACAGGCGCACCACGTTCTTCAGCTCGTCCTTCAGCTGGTCGGGGGTCATAAACAGGTGGGCGTCATCCTGGGTGAAGCACCGCACCCGGAACAGCCCGTGCAGCGCGCCGGAAAGCTCGTGGCGGTGGACCAGGCCCAGCTCACCCACCCGCAGGGGCAGGTCCCGGTAGGAATGGGGCTGGCTCTGGTAGACCATCATGCCGCCGGGGCAGTTCATGGGCTTGATGGCGTAGTCTTCCTCGTCGATGACAGTGGTGTACATATTGTCTTTATAGTGGTCCCAGTGGCCGCTGCGCTCCCACAGCTTGCGGCTGAGGATGATGGGGGTGGAGACCTCCACATAGCCGTACTTCTTGTGGACCTCACGCCAATAGTCGATAAGCAGGTTCTTCAGCACCATGCCCTTGGGCAGGAAGAAGGGGAAGCCGGGGCCCTCGTCCCGCAGCATGAACAGGCCCAGCTCCTTGCCCAGGCGGCGGTGGTCCCGCTTCTTGGCCTCCTCCAGCATTTGCAGGTGCTCCTCCAGCATAGACTGCTTGGGGAAAGCGATGCCGTACACCCGGGTGAGCATCTTGTTCTTGGCGTCGCCCCGCCAGTAGGCGCCGGTGATGGCCGTCAGCTTCACCGCCTTCACCATGCCGGTGCTCATCAGATGGGGGCCGGCGCACAGGTCGGTGAAATCCCCCTGTTTGTAAAAGCTGATGTTCTCGCCCTTGCCGGCATGCTCCGCAATGAGCTCCTCCTTGTAGGGCTGGTCCGCCATAAGCTTTTCCGCCTCCTCCGGGGGCAGCTCAAAGCGCTCCAGGGGCAGGTTCTCTTTGATAATCTTTTTCATTTCCTCTTCGATGGCAGGCAGGTCCTCAGTGGAGAGGGGCTGCTCCAGGTCGAAGTCGTAATAGAAGCCATTTTCAATGGCCGGGCCAATGGAGAACTTGGTGCCGGGGTACAGGCGCATCACAGCCTGGGCCATGATGTGGGAAGTGGTGTGCCAATAGGCGTGCTTGCCCTCCTCGCTGTCAAAAGTGAGGATTTCCAGGGAACAGTCCCGCTCAATAGGGGTGCGCAGGTCGCAGGCCTGCCCGTCGATCTTGGCCGCGCAGGCGGACTTGTACAGGCCCATGCCAATGGACTTGGCCACGTCCGCGGCGGTCACGCCCTGCTCAAACTCCTTGATCTGTCCTTTTAAGTCGATCTTTACCATAGCGAACTCCTTTCCGCTGGGGAAGCAAAAAACGCCTGCCCCAGCATCATTCTGGGGCAGGCGTCCGGCGTTGCGATAAATTTGCCGGGAACCCGCGGTTCCACCCGGATTCAAAGCGTGGGAAAAGCCCTTTCCCGCGCTTCCTCATTGGGCCTGTAACGGGGCCGCCCGGCGTCCCTTAGGCGAAACTCGCGTTCGGGAGCAGCTCAAAGGTGGTGGCCTTTCCCAGGCGGGATCGCTCCGCCGGCAGGGCGCTTTCAGCCAGGGCGCCCCCTCTCTGTTCCCGGCAAACGCCGGGAAAGGCTTCCTTTTCACAGCATTTTATTTTACCCTGTTATTATAAAAGGAGCGGGGGGGAAAGTCAAGCCACCGCAAGGAAAAAACAAATTGTGACCAAGGCGTTAAGAAAAGATTACAAATTTCTTGACAACTGCCCCCGGTGGGACTAGAATAAAATAAAGTGCATGCGGCACTTTTTATATAGCATATTTTCCTGTTTTTCATTTTACCCATTCTCTTTATTGAGGGTTTTTCCATAGAACATGCCTGCCGGCCCTGCCGGGCCCGCAAGCGCCAATAAAGTCTGAACAGCCAAAATGGAACATGTTAAAATAGCCTGCAAAGCCAGCCGCCTGCATTTTGCCGGGGGAGGCCCCCGGTTTTACCCTACCCGAAATTTTACAAAATAATTCTGTTAGGAAAAGGAGGTGCCCGATTGGGCCAGATCGCAGTGTGGCTGTGCATCGTCATCGCTATCCTGGCCGCTGCGGCAGCAGGGACAGCGGCTTTCTTCTTGGGAATGACCTACCGCAAAAACAAGGCCGAAAGTGAGATTGGTTCTGCCGAGCAGGAGGCCAAGCGTATTGTGGCGGATGCTGTTAAATCCGCAGAGGCCAAGAAGAAGGAAATCGTGCTGGAGGGCAAGGACGAACTGCACCGCCTGAGAGACGAATCGGAAAAAGAGCTCAACAACCGGCGCAAGGAGATCCAGCATCAGGAAAGGCGCGTGCTCCAAAAGGAGGAAAGCCTGGAAAAGAAGCTGGAAAGCATGGAGCGCAAGGAGAGCCAGATCGACCAGAAAAACAAAAAGGCCGAACAGCGCCTGCAAGAGGCGGAGGCCGTGAAAAAAAGCCAGTTTGACATGCTGGAGCGGATCTCCTCTTTCACGGTGGAACAGGCCAAAGAGTACCTGCTCAACAACCTGGAGTCTGAGCTGACCCACGAAAAGGCTGTAAAGATCCGGGAGTTTGAGCAGCAGACCAAAGAGGACGCCGACAAGAGCGCCCGGGAAATCATCGCCCTGGCCATCCAGCGCTGCGCGGCGGACCATGTTTCGGAAGCCGCCATCAGCGTGGTGCCCTTGCCCAACGATGAGATGAAGGGCCGGATCATCGGGCGGGAGGGCCGCAACATCCGTGCCATTGAAACCCTGACGGGTGTGGACCTGATCATTGACGACACGCCCGAGGCCATCACCCTCTCCAGCTTCGAGCCCGTCCGCCGGGAGGTGGCCCGCATTGCCTTGGAAAAGCTGATTACGGATGGGCGCATTCATCCCACCCGCATTGAGGAAACCGTGGAAAAGGCCCGCCGGGAGGTGGAGTCCACCATCAAGCAGGAGGGCGAGCGCGCCGTGCTGGAAGTGGGCGTCAACGGCGTCCACCACGAGCTGGTGAAGCTCTTGGGCCGCCTGCGCTACCGCACCAGCTACGGCCAGAATGTGCTGAACCACTCTTTAGAGGTGGCCTATTTGGCAGGGATGATGGCCTCTGAACTGGGGTTGGATCCCACCGTGGCCAAACGGGCCGGCCTGCTGCACGACATCGGCAAGGCCCTGGATCACGAGATGGAGGGTTCTCATGTGCAGATCGGCGTGGAAGTGGCCCGGAAATACCGGGAGAGCGAGGCGGTCATCCACGCCATCGCCGCCCACCATGGAGATGTGGAAGCCAAGACTGTCATCGCCTGTTTGGTGCAGGCTGCTGACGCCATCTCCGCGGCCCGCCCCGGCGCCCGCCGCGAGAACCTGGAAAACTACATCAAGCGCCTGGAAAAGCTGGAAGAGGTGGCCTCCTCCTTTGACGGGGTGGAAAGCTGCTACGCCATCCAGGCCGGCCGCGAGATCCGCATTATGGTGCGCCCTGAAAGGGTCAGCGACGAGCAGATGACACTGCTGGCCCGGGAGATCTGCAAAAAGATCGAGGCAGATTTGGATTATCCCGGCCAGATCAAGGTGAACATGATCCGGGAGAGCCGGGCCGTGGATTACGCCAAGTAAACCGCGTTATTACCGTACAGGGACGTACAGTGTGCGTCCCTGTACGTTTTTCTACAGGATTGGGAGGGAAAATGGCAATGCGCAGCGAACGGGAAATGTATGAACTCATCCTGGGCTATGCGGAGCAGGACCCCCGGGTGCGAGGGGTGATCTTAAACGGTTCCCGGGCAGACCCCAACCGGCTGCTGGATTCGTTCCGGGACTATGACATCGTCTACCTGGTGGCCGACGTGGGGCCCTATAAAAGCGGGGATATCTCCCCCGCCTTTGGCGAAATGCTGGTGATGCAGCGCACCGATGAATCGGAGCTGTATGACGAACACCTGCCCCACGCCGCTGTCTACCTGATGCAGTTTGCCGACGGCAACCGCATCGACCTGACCATCGCCCGGAAGGAGGATTACCGGGGCTACTGCTTTGACGACCGGCTGAGCATGGTCCTTTTGGACAAGGACGGCTTCCTGCCATCCCTGCCTCCCCCGGCGGACCTGTCCTACGGGGTGGAAAAGCCCAGTGCCCGGGTGTTTCAGGAGTGCCGCAACGAGTTCTGGTGGACGGCGCCCTACGTCTCCAAGGGGCTGTGGCGGGGCCAGCTGCTGTACGCCCAGCACCACCTGGAAACCTGTACCCGAGAGACCCTGCGGCTGATGCTGTGCTGGCAGGCCGGCGCCCAGCAGGGATTTCCTGTATATCCCGGCAAAGCGGGCGAGGGCCTGAAAAGGTATCTTCCTCCCGAGGTTTGGGAACGCTACTGTTCCACCTATGTCCCCTGCCAGCGGGAGGCCCTGTTCCAGGCGCTTTCCACCGCCTGCCAGCTGTTCACCCAGGCCAGCCGGAAGGCGGCCGAAACCCTGGGATATTCCTGGCAAGACCGCTGGGACGAGACGGTGCCCCGGTTTATGGCGGAGACCCAGAGGGACATCGCCGCCCTGCCCCTGGCGGAGGGCTGGGGGGAAGAGCTTTCCCGGCAGATCCAAGCACACGAGAGGAGAAAGGAGCAAGAGCCTTGAATATTTTGTGCATCGGCGATGTGGTAGGCAGCGTGGGCTGCCAGTTTTTGCGGGCCCATCTGCCCGCCTTAAAAAGGGCCAAGGGAATCGACCTGGTCATTGCCAATGGGGAAAACTCGGCGGACGGCAACGGCGTCACCCCTGCCTCGGCGGAATACCTGCTGGACAGCGGCGTGGACGTGATCACCACCGGCAACCACAGTTTCCGCCGCAGGGAGAGCTATGAGCTGTACGACACCTGCGAGACGTTGCTGCGCCCGGCCAACTATCCAGCCGCCGCGCCGGGCCGTGGCCTGTGCGTGGTGGACATGGGCCGGGTGCGGGTGGCGGTCATCAACCTGATGGGCACGGTCTATTTGGAGAGCCTGCGCTGCCCCTTCGAGACCTTGGACGCCCTGCTGAAGACCCCGGACCTGCCCAAGCTGTGCATCGTGGACTTCCACGCGGAGGCCACCGGGGAAAAGCGGGCCCTGGGCTTTTATGCCGACGGCCGGGTGACGGCCCTGTTCGGCACCCACACCCATGTGCCCACCGCTGACGAGTGCCTGCTGCCCCACCACACGGGCTACATCACCGACGCAGGCATGACCGGCGTGGTGGACTCCGTGCTGGGGGTAAAGCCGGAAATCATCATCGGCAAGCTGCGCACCAAAATGCCCGCCCGGTTCGACCTGGCCAAGGGCCCCTGCAAAATGGACTGCGTGCTCTTCTCCGCCGACGAGCGCACCGGCCTGTGCACCAGCGTGGAGCGAATGACTATCCTTTGATCCTTTCAGCAGTATAGACCAAGACATCCGGTTTTCCCGGATGTCTCTTTTTTATGCCCTTTGGAGCTTCAAGAAATATCTAAAAACAAAGATTACACATCTGTCTTTTTAGTTAAAATTCTGTAACACTCCTTTACATTTGCCCCTCTCCACAGTAGAATAAGAATGGATAGGTGTCCTGTGCGAAAGGACAAACATCGCGTTGAGAAAGGAGTGGCTGTGATGAAAAGACGTTGGAGAACACGTTTCTGGACCCTTCTGCTGGCATGGCTGATGCTGGCAGTCTCTTTGAGCGGCTGCGGGCCGGAGGAGGGCGCTTCCAGCGAGGAGAGCCAGGCCCCGGCTGCGGAGGGCAGCTCCCTCTTCGCCTTCGACCCCGCTGAGATCCGCTCCATCGAGCTGTGCTCCTCCGGGAACATCGACAGCTCCATCGAGCTGGAAAACCGCTGGCAGATCCAAGACATGGTGGAGCTCATCAACGGCTTCACCTACACCTCCTCAAAGGAGATCCCCCCTTCCTCCGGCTGGTCATACAGAATCACCCTGCACACCGACACCTGGAGCGAGGGCTTCACCTTCCAGCCGGAGTCCAACTCTGTGCTCCTGGATTCCACCCTGTATTACGGGCCGGAGGGGTATTTTCAGGAGCTAGGGGATATCACCGATGGCAGGGTCTGGCTCCACTACTACGACCTGGATCCGGAGGACATCTCCTCCATCTCCTTTGACAAGACGATCGGCGACCGAGAGGACATCGAGACCGTTGTGGAATACCTCAATGGGTTCACCTACCGCACCGTGGCAGACTCCGTGCCGGAGGAAGAACGGCACAACTGGATGCACCTGCAGGGCCCGGACGGCAGCTTCTCCTTGTGCTTCGGCTCCTACTTCATCCGGGACACCAGCGGCCCGGTGGACCGGTTCTACTGCGGCGAGCGGGACTATTTCGCCCCGCTGCTAGAATTTTTGCGGGAGGCGGAAGACTCCCAGCCCGAAACGACGGCCCCCGCCCCCGGCCCCACGGCCACGCCCCAGCCGGCCCGCTCCAATCCCCTGTTCCAGCTGGAGGAGGGGCAGGTGAAGGCCATGCGCATCCGCCGGTGCGACCCCCGGGCAGAGACGGTGGAGCTCACGGGACAGGAGCTGCAAGACGCCATCGTGCTGCTCAACGGGTTCACCTATGAGGAGTTCACGGATGAGACCCGCAGCTCCACTCCCTTCCCTATGGAGTACGCATACGAGCTGGAGATCGAGGAACGGGACGGGGAGCTCACCTGTGTGACCCTGGGCAGCCGGGTGGTGGAAGAGGAGCTTTACAACAACACGGTGCTCTACACGGGAGAGGAGGACTACTTCCGTCCCCTGCTGAACTTGGCCGACGCCGCCCTGCTCCCGGCGGGGACGCCGCTGCTCCACTATGAGGCCGAGAAGATTCAGTCCGTCCGCTTCTCCCTCTCTCACGGGGAATTCATGCTGACGGACCGGGAGGAGATCGAAAAGATCGTGGAGCTGCTCAACGCTTTCCCCTTTGAGAGTGCCCACATGGAGAGCGAGCTTTCCGCCCCGCCGGAGGAGACCCATTCCATCTTTCTCTGGGGGGACCCTGACGGCGCCGCCGAGGATATCCTGAATATCCTGGAGGTCACCTCAAACGGGATCTCCTACTACGCCGGCCACGGGACCGACTTCTGGCTCTTTGGGGAAGAGGGATATTTCGATCCCCTCATCCAGTGGGAGGAACGGTTCCAAACGGACCTGCCCTGTGAGCTTGACCCGGAGCAGGTGACGGAGATCCAGCTGTACGGCGACGGAAAGAGCACCCGTATCACCAAGCCAGAGGAGATCCAAAGGGCCGTGGAGCTGTTCAACACCTTCACCCCCACGGAGAGCCGCACCGTCGAAGAGCTGGACCGGGCGGAGCTCCTCTCCTTCTGGATCACCGTGGAGAACGAGCTGGGCACCCTGATGATCCGGGGGGACTTTGACGGCAGCCATCTCTGCCAGGACGAAGGCGGCGGAGCTATCGTCCACACCGGCCAGCCCGGCCACTTCGGCCCCCTTCTGGCACTGTATGAAGACGGGGTGCCGCTGTAAACTTTGGTTTTTCCTTTGTTGCGTAGATACAGGGGATAAACGATGCAATCTGAATCGAACACCGCTTTCCGCAAACGTCTGTTGAAAGCATTGGCCGCCCTGGGGATCTTCGCCTTTTTGCTGTGGGAGATCCTGTACACCTGGTTTTTCGACAAGCGTTTGTTCCACATCGACCCGGAACAAGTTACCGCCGTGAGACTGAGCGTTACTCACTACTATGAAGAGTTCATCACGGACCGGGAAGAGATCGAGGAGATGGTGGACCTTCTAAACGGCTTTACCTACCGGCGAATGGATGCCGCATACGGGCAGTTTGCAGGCGCCGGCGGTCCCGGGATCGGGATCTATCAGGAGAATGGCGAGAACATTGGATTCATCTTCAACCCCAATGCCGTGCGGTTTAGCTGGGAAGGGGTCCAAGTCGCTTATTACGGCCCCGATGGGTACTTTCAAGAGCAGATCGACTATCTTTCTGAAAGGGTGGGACGCGATGTGGCACTCAAAGACCGGCCCCGTGAAAACTGAAAAGCCCGTACAGCGCCGCCTGATCCGGGCGTACATTTGCCTGCTTCTGGCCCTTTTGATCTTGGCAGGCGTCTTCGTCTGGCGCTACACTGCCACCCATGTGTACTTCATCCTCCCTTCCTCTGTCAGCTATATCGAGGTGCAGAGCGTCACCTCCTACGCAAAGCTGGAAGAGCGGGAGGAGATCGAGGCGGCGGTCCGGCTGATCAACCGTTTTGCCTATTCCTCCCGGGAGGAGCTGCCGCCCCTGGGGGGCGAAGGGGTGCGGGTCACGGTGCACTACTATGGCGAAAGATTGGCTTTCAAAGGGGTGAGGTTCAGCCTCGGCACCGACCCGGAAACGGGCCAGGACTACCTCCGCAAGAACAATGAGGACGGCAGCATCACGGAGTATTTTGGCCCTCCGGGCTATTTCCAGCCCCTGCATGACCTGTTGGAAGACGGCGGAGCCTGAAGATCCACCTGTTTTGCCCCGCCCTGCCGGGTCCTTCCGGCGGGGCGGGGCATTTTAGACGAGATTTTCAGAAATCAGCGGGGAACGATTGTATTTTTTAAAAATCTGTGATAAACTAGTTAAAAGATATGCCATCTATCTCTTGAAGGGTGTGTTTACCGTGATTTTAGGTTCCCAACTGAAAAATGCCATTATATCCGGTTCCAACAACATTTCCAAGTACAAAAAGCAGATCAACGAGCTGAACATCTTCCCCGTGCCCGACGGCGACACCGGCACCAACATGTCCATGACCATCGGCGCCGCCGCTGAGGAGATGCGGAAGCTGGAGGACTCCGCCACCGCTGCCCAAGTGGCGAAAAAGGCCGCTTCCTCCATGCTGCGGGGGGCCCGGGGCAACTCCGGCGTCATCCTGTCCCTGCTGTTCCGGGGCATCTCCAAGGGCCTGGAGGAGAAGGAGGAGATCGCCGCCCAGGACCTGGTAGAAGCCCTGGAGCTGGGCGTGGAAGAGGCCTATAAGGCCGTGATGAAGCCCACCGAGGGCACCATCCTCACTGTGGCCCGGGTGGCCGCCGAGCGGGGCCGGGAAGCCCTGGAGCTGGGCAGCGACCCCATCCAGGTGTGGGACGCCGTGTGCATGGGCGCCGCCGACGCCCTGGAGGAGACCCCAGAGCTGCTGCCCGTGCTGAAAAAAGCCGGTGTGGTGGATGCCGGCGGACAGGGCCTGTGCCTGATCTTCGAGGGCATGCTCAGTGTGTTCCGCAGCGGCATTGTGCTGGAGTGCGGCCTCTCCGAGGAGGAGAAGGCCGAGGAGACCGCCGAGTTCTTCCGCAACGTGGCGGCGGAGTTCGACAGCGAGATCAACTTCACCTACTGCACGGAGTTCGTGGTGGGACGGGACCCAGAGGTCCAAAAGGACCCCCTGGACCTGCGGCTGTTCCTGGAGACCATTGGCGACTGCGTGGTGGTGGTGGATGATGACGAGATCATCAAAACCCATGTGCATACAGAAAATCCCGGCGACGCGTTGCAGGCCGCCCTGCAGTATGGCCAGCTGCTCACCGTAAAGATTGAGAACATGAAGGAACAGCACCGCAAGGCCGCAGAGGAGAACGAGGCCCAGAAGGCCGCTGCCGCCCAGGCACAGCCCCAGCCCGAAAAGGCCAAGCTGGAGCCCCAAGAGCCCACCGAGGAAATGGGCTTTATCTCTGTGGCGGCGGGCGACGGGCTCAAGAGCCTGTTCACGGACCTGGGCTGCGCCAATGTGGTCAGCGGCGGCCAGACCATGAACCCCTCTACCGAGGACCTGCTGGAGGCGGTGCTGGCCACCCCCGCCAAGAAGGTATTCATCCTACCCAACAACAAGAACATCATCATGGCCGCAGAGCAGACTGTGCCCCTGGCCACCGACCGGGAGGTCATCGTCATCCCCACCCGGACCATCCCCCAGGGCCTTTCCGCCATGCTGGCCTTTGACCCGGACTCTGACGCTGAAACCAACCAAGAGGCCATGCTGGAGGCTGCCGGCAACGTGGACACCGGCCTGGTGACCTTTGCCGCCCGGGATTCCGAGTACGGCGGGCACACCATCCGCCACGGGGACATCTTGGGCCTAAAAAACGGCAAGCTGGAATATATCGAGAAGGACCCGGTCAGCGCCTGCGTGCGTGTGGCCCGTTCCTTTGCCAACAAGCACACCTCTTTCATCACACTGATCTATGGCGAAGGCATCACTCAGGAGCAGGCCGAGGAGGCCAAGCGCACCCTGGAGAGCAAGCTCCACTCGGATGTGGAGATCACCCTGGTCAACGGTGGCCAGCCGGTGTATTTCTTCATTATCAGCGTGGAGTGAACAAGGCCCTTATACCGGACCGCATGAAGAAACCTTTCTTTCCGGAAAGGTTTCTTTTTGTCCGCCCAGAAGACGGAACGGAGGCGCGTATGAAGCTCTATATCACGGGGCCGGTGGGCAGCGGGAAAACCACCCTGGCCCGGCAGCTCTCTCAAAAAACCGGGGTTCCCTGCTTCCACCTGGACCAGGTGGCCCACGAACCGGACCCGGACCGTCCCGGCGGCAACCGGAAGCGGCCGGAGGAAGAGCGGGACGCAATGTTCCGTTCCATTCTGGAACAGGAGGACTATATCCTAGAAGATACAGGCCGGGCCTGTTTCATTGCAGGGATGGAGCAGGCAGACCGGGTTGTATTGCTGGAGCCCCCTCCCCTGCTGCGGCGGAAACGGGTGGTGGCCCGGTGGCTGCGGCAGAACCTGGGCCTGGAGGCCTGCGCCTACCGCCCCACCTTTGCCATGCTGCGCAGCATGTTCCGCTGGAGCCGGGAGTATGAGAACGGCCGGGACGGGGTGCGGGCGCGGGCGGCCCAGTTTCCGGAAAAGCTCACGGTGCTCCGCAGCAAAAAAAACATCCGGCGCTGGATGCGGGACCTGGAACACTGACTGGGAGAAAGGAGGTCCGCCATGCCATCCCTGTTTGAAATGGATATCCAAAAGCTGAAGGGCGTGGGGGAAAAGCGGAAAAAGCTCTTCGAGAAGCTGGGCGCCCCCACCGTGGGGGACCTGCTGCGGCTCTACCCCCGGGCCTATGAGGACTGGAGCCTCCACACGCCCATTCAGGAGACTGTTCTCAACGAGGTGGCGGTGGTGAAGGCCACGGTGCTCCACAAGCCCACAGAGACCCGGGTGCGGGGGGGCATGACCCTGTATAAGACCCGGGTGACCGACGGTGAGAGCGACATGGCCCTGACCTTCTTCAACAACAAGTACATCCCCTCCATGCTGCGGGAGGGCCAGGTCTACCTGTTCCGAGGCAAGGTGACGGGCACCCTGCTCCGGCGGGAGATGCTCTCCCCGGAGTTTCTGCCAGAGGCCAAGGAGCTCCGCATCCAGCCGGTGTATCCGGCCACGGCGGGGCTCTCCTCCCGGCAGATCGGTGCGGCGGTGCAGCACGCCCTCTCCCTGCTGCCGGAGCGCATCCACGACCCCCTGCCGGACAAGCTGCGGGAGAAGTATCACCTGTGCACCCTGCGCTACGCTTTGGAGACCATCCACTTTCCCAAAAATCAAGAGGAAATCACTGCCGCCCGGTTCCGGCTGGCCTTTGAGGAGTTCCTCGTCCTGCAGCTGGGACTGCTGCGCATTAAAAGCGGCCGGAAGCAGGAGAACCTGCACCCCGTCCCCGGGGAATTTCCCGAGGGCTTTGCCCGGCTGCTGCCCTTCCAGCTGACCGGGGCCCAGCGCCGGGCCATCACCGAGGCGCTGGAGGACATGGCGGGGGACTCCCCCATGAACCGGCTCATCCAGGGGGACGTGGGCAGCGGCAAGACCGCAGTGGCCGCCGCCCTGTGCTGGGCGGTCATCCAGAACGGCATGCAGGCGGCCTTAATGGCCCCCACGGAGATTTTGGCGGCCCAGCACTATCAGTCTCTCAACGCCCTGCTGGAGCCCGCCCACATCGCCTGCGCCCTGCTCACCGGCTCTGTAAAGCAGGCGGAAAAGAAAAAGATCTACCAGGCCCTGGCCGATGGGCGCATCCAGCTGGTCATCGGCACCCACGCTCTGCTTTCGGAAAAGGTGGAATTCGCCAACCTGGGGCTGGTCATCACCGACGAGCAGCACCGGTTTGGGGTGGGGCAGCGGTCCGCCCTGGCCCAGAAAGGCGCATCCCCCCACCTGTTGGTGATGAGCGCCACCCCCATCCCCCGCACCTTGGCGCTGATGGTCTATGGGGACCTGGATATCTCCGTGCTGGACGAGCTGCCCCCCGGGCGGCAGAAGATCGAGACCTATCTCATCGGCCCAGCCAAGCGGGACCGGGCCTTCGGCTATGTGCAGAAACACCTGGACCAGGGCCGCCAGGGCTACCTCATCTGCCCCCTGATTGAAGAGGACGAGAGCGGCATGCAAAGCGTAACCCAATACGCCGCGCTGGTAGAAAAGGCGTTCCCCAGTGCCTCCGTGGGCGTGCTCCACGGGCGGATGAAGCCCGCGGAAAAAGAACAGGTGATGGCCTCTTTTTCCCGGGGGGAGACCCAGCTTCTGGTTTCCACCACTGTGGTGGAGGTGGGCGTGGACGTGCCCAACGCGGTCATCATGGTAATCGAGAACGCGGAACGGTACGGGCTCTCCCAGCTGCACCAGCTGCGGGGGCGCATCGGCCGGGGGCAGCATCAGTCCACCTGCATCCTCATCACCGGCGCTCAGGGGGAAGAAACTCTCAAACGGCTCAAGCTGTTCCGAGACACCAGCGATGGATTTAAAATTGCCGAGGCAGACCTGAAGCTGCGGGGCCCAGGGGACTTCTTTGGCCAGCGCCAGCACGGCCTGCCCCAGCTGAAGATCGCCGACATGACCACGGACATGGAAGTCCTGCGCCAGGCCCAGGCCTGCGCCAAGGAGCTGCTGGCCCAAAACGCTTTGGAGCAGCCGGAGTACAAGGGCCTGCGGGGGGAAATCCGAAGGCTGTTTGCCAAAACCGGCGGCGAAGACGTGGTGCTGTAAGCTGCCGCTGCCCGGCAGCTAAATGGCGGCTGTCCTTCCCGAAAACGGAAAACATTGCGCGAGAAAGGGCCCCAAAGGGGCCCTTTCTCAATATTCCGCGGCGGGCAGCTGGTCACAGATCCCGGTGGCGGCGCACCCGGCGCAGCTGCTTCTGTTTTCTCCGGTACAGCAGGATCAGGATGATATACACAATCACCAGCAGCAAAATAATCCCCATGATGAGCAGGAACCAGGGCGAAGTGAGCACCGAGGTCCCCTGGCTGATAAAGGAGAGCATCTCACTGCGGGAAACGGACTCGGCAGCCACCAGCGGCACCGTAGCGATCACCTCCCCGGCGTAACTCATGGTGGCGGTGCCCACCTGCTCTCCCTTTTCAATGGGGGCCTTCACGCTTTCCGGCTTATCCGTTTCCACAATAATGCTGGAGGAATCCACGCTGTCCGGCAGGATTACGGACACATTCTCCCCGGCCACCAGCTGCAGGGTGTCCTGCTTCCAGGCGTATTCCAAGGGCACGTCTGCCAAAACCTCCCCCTGGGCGGCAATGGTCTTGCTGGAAAGATTTAAAAAGGCCCATCGGAACAGGGAGGCCGCATCCAGCATTTCCCCGTGTACATCCGAATCCACTGAGGGGCACCCCAAGCAGCAGACAATGTAGGTATACCCCTCATAAGTGGCAGAGGCCACAATGCAGTAGCCCGCCTGGTCATGGGAGCCGGTTTTGATGCCGGTGGCATAGGAATAATAGTAAGAGCCCCCATCCGAGGCATAGTTGGTCAGCATGCGGTTGGTGGTGTTGGCAGAGCGGATGTCCTCCGGGTCCTGCTGCGGATAGTAATTATAGGTGGTGGTTCCGGTGATCTCTGTAAAATAGGGCAGGCTCATGGCATATTGGGTTATGGTGATCATATCCCGGGCACTGGAATAGTGATTCTCGTTGTGCAGGCCATGGGGATTGGTAAAGTGGGTGTTGGTACATCCCAGCTCTGCCGCCTTCTCGTTCATCAGCTGGACAAAATAGCTGCGGCCGGTGTAATCGCTGCCGTCAAACCCCTCTTCTCCATAGGCGGGGGCCACATAGCCGGCCTCCGCACTGGCCTGCGAGGCGCTGGAAGCCTCGGGGTCGTCGGCAGAGGCAGCCTCCTCTGAAGAGGGAGAAGCCTCAGAGCCCTCCTCCCCAGAAGCGCTTTCCTCTCCAGAGGACGCGCTCCCTTCCTGAGAAGAGGTGTCCAGCTTGCCCTCAGCGTAAAGCTGGTCCACATACTTGGCCAAGGTCAGGGCGGCGTTGTTGCCGGAGGGGACCATCATCAAATAGAGCATATCCAAGCCCGTGAAGGTCTCTCCCACGCTGAATTCCGCCACAGAGCTGCCGGTGCCCACCAGCTCATCCACCACGCTTTGGGGAATGGTGATGAGGGTGTTCTCAAGGTCAGGGATGGTTTCATAGGCCACAATATACGTCATAATCTTGGTAAGGCTGGCCATGGGAAGCTGCTCGTCGGCATTGTTGCTGTACACCACCGTATCCGTATCCAGGTTGAGCATAGAATAGGCCTTGCAGTGAGGGCCGTTGGGGTTGTTGGTCAAATCCTGATCCCAGCTGTATTCAAAGCCCTCGGCCGAGGCGGGAAGCGCCATGGCGCTGAGCAGGCAGAACACAGACAGCAGCGCCGCGGCAAATCGCTTGAGTTTCTTCATGGTCCAATTCCTTTCTATCGTCTATCGCTGTCTCCCCACCCCGCCCAAGCAGGGCTGGGCCCTATGCCGCTTTTGCTGCGGCCTCTCCCACAAGGCCAAGGGGTGGAGGCATCTCTTTTCATTCCCCGCCAAATATGGTACAATAGCAGGGAAACCAGTTTACCATAAACAGGAGTCCTTCCCATTGTACCCTATTTCACAGAAAAAGGAAAGCCTTTAATTCCCGCATTCCCCTGAATTCTCACAATTTTCAAAAAGGAGGCCTCTATGAAGCTGTTCCACACCTCAGATTGGCATTTGGGCCGGATGCTCTATGGCCGCAGCCTGCTTCAAGACCAACAGTGGTTCCTAGAGCAGGTCTTTCTTCCCGCTGTAGAGCGGGAGCGCCCCGCCTGCGTGCTGATTGCCGGGGATATCTACGACCGCCAGATCGCCCCCACAGAGGCCATCCGCCTGTTCGACGCCACCCTTTCCCGCCTGATGTCTCTGGGAACGAAGGTCTGCGTCATCTCCGGCAACCACGACGGCGCCGGCCGCATGGCCCTGCTGAAGCAGGCTTTAAGCCGCAGCGGCGTCTACTTTGCCACCGAGCTCTCCGATGCCCTCACCCCAGTGCTTCTGGAAGAGGGGGAAGAGCGGCTGCAGTTATTCCTCCTCCCCTATTTCGACACGGCCCAGGCCCGGGAATTTCTGGGGGACGGCTCTCTGCGGGGAGAGACCCCCTGCATGGAACGGCTGCTGGAACAGCTTCTTCCCCTGTTTGACCCAGAGGCGGGCCATGTGCTGCTCTCCCACTGCTTTGCCGCCGGCGCCCAAACCTCCGATTCGGAAAGCACCCTGTTTGTGGGCGGCAGCGGCCAGGTGCCCCCCTCCCTTTTCGACCCCTTCGATTACGCCGCCCTGGGGCATCTGCACGGCCCTCAGCCGGCGGGGAAAAAGGGCAGGTACTCCGGCTCGCCCCTCAAATATTCCGTGGACGAGGAGCGCCAGCGGAAGGGGTATATCCAATTGGAATGGGACGGGGCAAAAATGTCCCAAGAGTTCGTCCCCTGCTCTCCCCTGCGGGACGTGCGCCGGGTGAAGGGCTTGTTTGAGGACCTGCTGCGGGCCGGGGAAGAGCACCCCTGCCAGGATTATGTAGAGCTGGTGCTGGAGGACAGCGCCCCTGTCATGCTGGCGGCAGAGCGGCTGCGCCCCTTTTACCCCAACCTGCTGTCCGTAAGCAACCTGTGGATGGCCGCCACTGTCACGGGGGAGCGGGCCGCCAAGCTGAAGGGACAGAACGAGCGGACCGTGCTCACCTCTTTCCTGAAAGAGGTGTGCGGCACAGAGGCGGAGCCCCAGGACCTGGCCCTGTTCCAGGAGGTGCTGGAAGAGCTCCGCGCGGAATGACGGAAGAAAGGAGGGCGGTGAATGCGTCCCCTGCGTTTGCTGCTGCAGGCCTTCGGGCCCTATTTGGATCGGACGGAGCTGGATCTGACCCAGTTCCAAGAGCATGGGCTGTTCCTCATCACCGGCCCCACCGGCGGCGGGAAGACCTCCCTGCTGGATGCCATGAGCTTTGCCCTGTACTGCCGGGCCACCGGCGGGCGGCGCAGTTTTGCCGCCATGCGGTGCATGAGCGCCCCAGAGGACCTGCCCACCCTGGTGGAACTCGACTTCTCCCTGCAGGGGGAGACCTACCGGTTCCGCCGCAGCCAATACACCTACCGCAAGCGGAACAAGGAAACCGAGCTGCGGGAATCTCACGAGTGCTTCCAGTGGAAGGAGGGGGACTTCCAGCTGCTGGAAAGCGGCAGTGAAAGCGCCGTGCGCCGCCGGGCCGAGGAACTGCTGCACCTGACCTGTGAGCAGTTTTCCCAGGTGATTGTATTGCCCCAGGGGGATTTTCTGCGCCTGCTGCGGGCCAATTCCAAGGATAAGGGAGAAATGCTTAAGACCCTGTTCTCCGCCGGGCTTTGGCGGCAGGTGACGGACCGCCTCCACCAACGGACCCGGTCCCTGGAGGAGCAGACCGGCCGTTTGTCCGCCATGCGGGAATCCTTCCTGCGAAAAGAGCAGGCGGAAAGCACGCCAGAGCTGGAGGGAAAAGCCGCAGCCCTGGCCCAGCGGGAACAGGCCCTGCAGCAGGAGGCTTCGGACCTCTCTAAAACACTGGAGGAATCTCAAAGCCTGCTGCAGGCCGCAGAAACCTACTCCCGGCTGGAGGCGGCCTGCCAAGAGGCAGAAACGGCGCAGGAGCAGGCCCTGGCCGCCTGGAAGGAAACCGAGCGGGAAGCGCCCCTGCTCCAGCAAAAGCGGGAACAGGCCCAAGTCCTGCGGGAGCAGGCTGTGGCAGTAGCTCAAGAGCAAACACAGCTCTCTCAGCAGCGGGAAGAACTGCACAGGGCGAAAACAGCCGCGGCACAGGCCGCTTCTGCCCGAAAGCAGGCCCAGGCTAAGAAACAGGAACTGGAGGGGCTGCAGCGCCAGGGCGAGGCCCTCTCCCTGCGGATGGAAAAAGGGAGGACCTTCTTAAAGACCTGTGAGGAAGCCGCCGCGCGGCTTCCCGCCCTGCTGGAGCGCCGCCAGGCCTTGGAAAAGCTCACCGCTGCCTGGGAAGAGCTCTCCCGCCGGAAGCAGCGGGAGCAGGAGGCCCGGTCCGCCTGGGCTGCCGCACAGCGGGGGGAAGAACAAAAGCAGCTCCTGCTGGAGACGCTCGCCCAGCGGCTGGAGCGCCAGGAAGCCCTGCTGCGGAAAAACGCCGCCTTGGACCTGTCCCATCGCCTGCGGGAGGGGGAGCCCTGCCCGGTGTGCGGCTCTTTGGAGCACCCCGCCCCCGCCCAGGGGGAGGAAGCCGTCCTGGCTCCCCAGCAGCTGGAGGCCCTCCGCCAGGAGGAGCGGACCGCTCGCCAGGCCCAGGTGCAGGCCGCCGCTTTGGCCGGCTCCCGAAAGCTGGAAGTCCAGCAGGCCCAAGAGGCCTCCCGGCAGCAGCAGGCCCTTTGGGAAGAGGCCTCCCGGGCGGCGGAAGGGCTTTCCGGAGAGGAGGCTGCCCGTCAGCTAGAGGATCTCAAAGCGCAGGCCGAGGCTGCCCGGCGGGACGCTCTCCGGCTGGAGGCTGCCAAAGAAAAGCTGCACGCCCTGGAGAAGGAGCGGGACGCCTGCGCCGCCGGCGGGAACGCCCTGCGGGAGCAGCTTTCCGCCCTGGCCGCCCAAGGGGAGGAGCTGGAACGCCAGGCGCAGGCGTCCCAAAAAGCGCTGGCCGGCCTGGACCAAAAAACCTTGGAGGCCGCTATCCTGCAAAAGCGCCAGGAATACGATTTCAAAGAGAGGGAGGCGGCCCGGCTCCTCAAGGAGGCCCAGGAGCAGGAGGCCCAGCGGGAACGGGCCAGAACTGCCCTAAACCTCTCCCAGCAGGCCTTGGAAAAAGCCCAGGCCCAGTGGAAGGCTTTCCCCGTCCCCTGGAAAGAGCGCCCCCTGATCTCCGCCCTGCGGCAGGAATATCAAACCCTGCGTGAAAAAAGCCTGGCCTGCCGGGAGGAGCTGGGCAAGGCCTCCAGCGCCCTGCAGGCTCTGCGCGCCTCTCTGGAGGAGGTGCGCGGGCTGGACCGGGAGCTTTCCCAGCTGGAGGGGAACTACGCCCGGGCAGCCCGTCTCTCCAAACTGCTCTCCGGCGCGAACCCCCTGAAAATGCCCATTTTGCAGTATGTGCTCAGCGTCATGCTGGAGGAGGTCCTCGTCAGTGCCAACCACTTCTTCGCCGCCCTCAGCCGGGGGCGCTACGCCCTGCGGCTGATGGAGGGCCCCAAGGGAGGCAACGCCCTGGGGGGGCTGGATTTGGAGGTGCTGGACGGCGCCTCTATGCTGCCCCGGTCCATTGAGACCCTCTCCGGGGGCGAACAGTTTTTGGCCTCCCTCTCCCTGGCCTTTGGGCTCTCGGACGTGGTGCAGAACCATTCCGGCGCGGTGCGGCTGGACTCCCTGTTCATCGACGAGGGCTTCGGCAGCTTGGACGGGGAAACCCTGGACACCGCCATGAAAGCCCTGGCCGCGCTGCAAAACAGCGGGCGGCTTATCGGGCTGATCTCCCATGTTTCCGAGCTGAAAAACAGAATTCCCTGCCGCATTGAGGTCACCCGGGACGCCGCCGGGTTTTCCCATGCCAGCCTCCGCGCGCAGTAAACCAGCCGGCCGCCAGGCATTTCAAAAAGCGCGGGTCCGCCCCCCGCAAAAGAATCAAGAAAGGATGGCACTTACTTATGAAAGTTACATTTCTCTACCACAGCTCCTACTTTGTGGAGATGGATACCTGCTGCCTGCTGTTCGATTATTACCAGGGGGACATCCCCCAGGTGGACAAGCCCCTGTATGTCTTTGCCAGCCACAGCCACGGGGACCACTTTTCCCCCGTCATTTTCCAGCTGGCCCAGGGTGGAAAAGAGGTCCACTATCTGCTCTCCGATGACATCTCTCCCTTGCAGGTGCCCAAGGAGCTGAAAAGCCAGGTGACCTTCCTGGCACCCTATGCCTTCTGCCAAGTGGGGGCGGTCCAAGTGGCCACGCTGCGTTCCACCGACATGGGGGTGGCTTTCCTCATCCAATGCGAGGGAAAGCGCCTTTACCATGCGGGGGACCTGAACTGCTGGGTCTGGGACGGGGCGCCCCGGTTTCAGAACGACCAGATGCGGGCCCTTTACCGCCAGGAGCTGCAGCTTCTTTCCGGCGGCAAGAAGATCGACGTAGCCTTTGTGCCCCTGGACCCCCGGCAGGAGGCGGACTTCGACCTGGGGATGAAGTACTTCTTCGAGGCGGCCGGGGCAGAGTATGTGTTCCCCATGCACATGTGGGGAGACTACTCTGTGGTGCCGCTGTTTAAATCCACCCCCACATACCGGGAGTACGCGCCCCATGTGATGGACGTCTCCCAGCCCGGCCAAACCTTTGAGATTTAAGCCGGGGACGGGAAAAGCGCCGGGGGACCTTCCCCGGCGCTTCTTTTTCCGTTCTATCCTGTTTTACCGCATGTGGCGCGGGACATACTTTCCCCGGCTCCGGGAAGGCGCCTTCCTCGCGGGAGGGGCCTTCCTTTCCTCTGAGGCTGCGCCGCTGGAGGCCGCTTTTTCCAGGGGAAGCTCCTCCTCCGGCAGCGGGGCTTCCCTCCGGCGGGGGGGCTCCTCCGGCTTCATGCGCAGCAGGCGGGCCAGCGTGTGGCCCTTGGGAAGCGCGGCCACGTCCTCGTAGCCCACGCCCTTAAACAGCACCGCGCACAGCGCGTAGACCAAGATGGCAACCAGAATGGCCGGAATCACGGCCACCCGGGGGCTGACCACCCAGGTGAGCAGCCAATAGGCCCCATAGGACACCGCCCCCATCACGGCGGAAGCCAGCACCAGCGGCAGAGCGGTCTTTACCACGCTGTCCATCTTGGGAAGGCTGCTGCGGAGGGCAAACACATTTAGCACCACCATCACCACATAGGAGACCACCGTACTGATGGCGGAGCCCATGGCCGCCACCTGGGGGATTCCAATGAGCACATAGGAAAGGACAATCTTTACCACACCGCCCACCGCCATGTCAATCACAGGCCGGGTGGCCCTGCCAAAGGACTGCAAAATGGCATTGGTGGTAAACAGCAGGCCGCTAAAGGCAATGGCCAGGCTGAGCATGGTCAGCAGGGGGGCGGCCTCTTTCGCCACCTCTGGCTGGTTGTACAGCAGCAGCTGGCAGATGGGCCTTGCGAAAATGGCCATGCCCACAGAAGAGGGCACCCCGATGAGCAGCGTCACCCGCAGGGCCATGGAGGAAATCTTGTCCACCTGGCGCTGGTTCTTAGAGGCGATGGCCCCCGAAAGGATCGGCAGAAGGCTGGTGGAGATGGGCACCACAAAGGCCCCCGGCAGGTCGAAAAACTTGCGGGCGTGGCCAATGGTGCCGTTCCACCAATCGGCCATTTCCTGGGTCAGGCCCGCCCCGGCCTGAAGCCGCTGCAGCAGGATGGCCCCGTCCACCGTGTCCAGCAGGCTTAAAAAGCAGGAGCCAATGGTAATGGGAACCGCGAAGCGGATCAGGTTCATCAGCATCTGCTTGCGAGAGGTGAGGATGGGTTCCTCCGCCCAGGCCTCCTTTTTATCCCGGCGGCTCTGAACAGCCTTGAAGCCCAGCAGATACATGGCGCCCAACGCGGCGCTGATGGAGACACCCACAATGGCCCCCACCGCCGCCCAACGGTCCGGGTCCTCTGAAACATTCTGAATGATGTAGAAGGCCAGCCCCACGCCGATGATGACCTTTGTCACCGCCTCGATAATTTGAGAGGTGGCAGTGGGCACCATGTTGGAACGCCCCTGAAAATAGCCCCGCAGGGAGGATTCCAGGGAGATGAAGAACAGCGTGGGCGCCAGGGCCATAATCGCGTAGTTGGAATCCGGGCTGCTGTACCACTGGGCAATCTGATCCGCGCCAAAGAACATCACAAGGCAGCCGAACAGCCCCAGCAGGAAGAACAGCCAAAAGGCCACAGAGAACACCCGGTCCGCCTCACGGCGGCGCCCCTGGGCGTACGCCGTGCCCACCATGCGGGAAACCGCCACCGGCAGGCCCGCTGTGGAGAGCATGAGGAACAGCCCGAAAATATTGTAGGCAATGTAGAAGTGGGACATGCCCTCTGGGGCCACAAAGTTGGCCAAGGGAATGGAGAACAAAAGCCCCAGCAGCTTCACAATCAAGGTGGAAGCAGAGAGGATAGCCGCCCCTTTCATAAAGCTCCGTTTGTTGTCTTGTGCCATAAGCACCCCCTGTAATTTGGACAGGCCGCCCTGGCGGCGGCCGTCCTGATCCCTCTTATCAATCAATAAGCGTATTGTATTATTTTACCCCAAAGAGCGGGAAAGGTCAACTTTCCCACAGAAAAACACCGGAAAGGAAGAGCCATATGCAGGATGAACGCGGCCTTTTATTTACCAGCGGGCAGTTTGCCAAGCTGTGCTCTACCACCAAAGAGACCCTGTTCCATTACGACAGCCTGGGGCTGCTAAAGCCTGCCAGGGTTCGGGAAAACGGCTACCGCTACTACACAGCCTCTCAGTTTTTTGACTTCGACCTCATCGCCGTCCTCCGCTCCGCGAGGTGCTCCCTCAGCGAAATCCGGGAATACATGGCGCACCGCGAGCCTCACGCCTTTGTCCAGCTGCTGCGGGAAACTGAGCGGAAGCTGCTTTTCGAGCAGCGAAAGCTGGAAAAAATGCGCCGCACCCTGCAAAACGGCAGAAATGCTGCCGAGGCCGCCCTGGCCGGGAAAACCGGCGTCCCCTGGCTGGAAGAGCTGCCCCAGGGCTTTTACATCGCCACCCCTGTGAAAGGGGAGATGAACACCGTGGGGGATGTGGTGCGCAACATGCAGGACCACATCACCTATTGCGACCAGAACCAATTGGGAGAAGAGCTTGCCATGGGTTCCATCGTCACAAAGGAATCCCTTTTGCAGGGCAGCTTTTGGGAAAGCTACTACTCCACCCGCATTTCCCAGCCGGTGTGTTCCCCCTGGCTGTACCAGCGCCCGGCGGGCCTCTACGCGTGCATGCTCCACAAGGGCCCTTACGAACGCCTGCCAGAAGCCTCCTATCCCCTGCTGCTGAATTTTATCCAAAAGCAGGGCTGCCGCATCTGCGGGGACGCCTTTGAAACCGACCTGCTCAGCTATCTGGGAACGGAAAACGAAGAGGATTTTATCCTCAAGCTGGAAATCCAGGTGGAGAGGCTCTAGCCCTTCAAACCCTCCTCGATAGATGGGAAAAACGCTTTGAAGGCCGAGGGCAGGGCATACCCCTCCCGCAGGTCCCCCGCGGTAACCCAGGTGAAACCGGACGCCTCCCCTGCCACCCGGGCTGTCCAGGCTGTCATATGCCACTCCACATGGGAAAACACATGCTTGGCCCGGGGCCCAGGGGACAACCCCTCCACCAGCTCTACCCCCTGGGAGAGAAGGAACTCCCGCGCCTGGTCCTGGGTCAGCGCCCCCTCTGTGGAAGGCAGCTCCCACAGGCCGGCCAGCAGGCCCTTGGCAGGGCGCTTGCGCAGGGCCATCTTTTTCCCGTGGAACAGCAGGAACACCGTGCGTTCCTCCACGCGGCGGGGCTTCGCCTTGGCCTTGACAGGCAGCTCCTGGGCTACGCCCCGGGCAAAGCCCAGGCAGACCTCCCGCAGGGGGCACAAAAGGCATTTGGGAGCCCCGCCCGGCAGGCAGACCATGGCCCCCAGCTCCATCAGGGATTGATTAAAGTCCCCCACCCGGGCGGGCAGCACCCCGGCCAGTTCCCCTTCCATCCGGCGCTTGACCTTGGGGTCCAGGATATTGTCCCTGCGGGCCAGCACCCGAGAGATGACCCGCAGCACGTTGCCGTCCACCGCAGGCACAGGAAGCTGGAACGCAATGGAAGCGATGGCCCCGGCGGTGTAGTCCCCCACTCCCGGCAGGGAGCGCAGCGCTTCAAAAGAGGCGGGAACCTGCCCTTGATAGCGCTCCACCACCACCTGCGCGGCCCTTTGCAGGTTGCGGGCCCGGCTGTAATACCCCAGGCCCTCCCAGAGCTTCAGCACCCGCTCTTCGGGGGCAGCCGCCAAAGCCTCCACTGTGGGGAACGCCTCTAAAAAGCGGTCATAATAAGGCTTTACCGCCTCCACCCGGGTCTGCTGCAGCATAATCTCCGACACCCACACCCGGTAAGGGGTGGGGTTTTCCCGCCAAGGCAGCACCCGGGCGCTGGCATCATACCAGGCGAGCAGCCGCACGGGCAGCTGGGCCAGCCGTTCTCTGTCCTCCATTGCTCTGTCTCCTTCCCTGTAAAAGGGCCTCCCGCGGGAGGCCCTTTCAGCCTGTCGAAAAAGGTCACCTTTTGGTGGCCTTTTTTCTCGTATTGAGAGAGAAAATGCGGTATAATGGTGTAGGGTGATAAAAATGCTGGTAAAGAACGCAGAAAATCGAGAGCAG